>NZ_VDGL01000004.1:0-367737 GCF_006228115.1 Halomonas sp. BL6
GACACCGTGACCGCCACCCTGAGTGCCGACGCCTCCAGCGTGGCCGAAGGCGGCACCGTCACCTACACCGTCACCCTAACCGGCCCGCAAGGCGCCGACCTCACGGGCCACAACGGCCTCGAGTTCCGCCTGGCCGATGGCAGCACCGTCACCATCGCCGCCGGACAGCTCAGCGGCAGCACCACCGTGACCGCCGCCGATGACGCCTTCGTGGGCGGCCAGGACACCCTGGTCAACCGCATCGACGCGGTGCTCAACAACAGCGACAGCGAGTTCGAAAACCTCGTCACCGCCGGCAACACCAGCGTCACCGTCACCGACGAACCCGGCACCCCCGGTAACCCCGGTGATCCCGGCACGCCCAACGGTGGCGACGGCATCACCGTCAGCATCGTGGCCGACAAAGCCGAGTTCACCGAAGCCGAAGCGCAGACCTTCACGGTCAGCCTCAGCGACGCCGTAGATCGTGACGTCACCGTCACCCTGGACGGCGGCAACACCGTGACGATCATCGCCGGTGAGACCGAGACCACCTACACCCGTCCCGCCCAAGGCGACGACGTGTTCAACGACGGCGAGACCGTCACGGTTGAACTCGAAAGCGCCGCGGCCAGCGACGGCACCGCGTTCGAGAACGTCACCCTGGGTGACGCCGCTGAAACGCAAGTGGTCGACACCATCGACACCGTGACCATCAAGCTCAGCGCCCCGGATGCCGTTACCGAAGGCGAGCCGATCACCGTTAGTGCGAGCGTCGACCACGCTCCGCAAGACAGCCCGCTGGTCATCAGGCTAAGCAACGGCCAACAGATCACCATCGCCGTGGGCGAGACCACCGGCAGCGTGACCTTCGAGAGCCGTGCTGACGATGTCTACCAGCAAGGCAGCAACACGCTGAACCTGAGCATCGAGAGCGCCGAAGGCGGCAACTACGAAGCTCTAGATAGTGACGCCACCGCCGCGGTCACCATCAGCGATGACGCCGACGCTACCACCATCACGCTGAGCGCCCCGAGCGCCGTCACCGAAGGCGAGCCGATCACCGTCAGCGCGAGTGTTAATAACGCCCCGCAAGGCAGCCCGCTGGTCATTACGCTCAGCAACGGCCAACAGATCACCATCGCCGTGGGCGAGACCACCGGCAGCGTGACCTTCGAGAGCCGTGCTGACGATGTCTACCAGCAAGGCACCGACACGCTGAACCTGAGCATCGAGAGCGCCGAAGGCGGCAACTACGAAGCTCTGGACAGTGATGCCACTGCCGCTGTCACCATCAGCGATGACACTGACGCTGCCACCATTGCCCTCCACGACATTACTGTGAACGAAGGCAGCGGAACGGCTACGATCAGTGCCACATTGAGCCATCCAGCGGGTAAAGAATTCACGGTGACGTTGAGTAATGGAGCGACCATTACGTTTGCTCCTGGAGCAACGGAAAGCACCTCGACTGCGTTTGCTATTCAAGGTGATGATGTTTACCTCGATAGTGAAAGCTATGAAGTCTCGGTGAGTGATTCAGGCGATCATAATTTCGAAAGCTTGGATATCAGCGATAAAGCTACTGTGACAGTGAACGATACCGTTGATACGACGACCGTCAGTATCAGTGCGATTGTCACTAAAACGTCTGAAATCAACGTAGGTAACGTTGATACGACCAGCAGTTTTACCGTAACTGCTTATAAAGGTAACGGTGAGGTGGGGCAGATCTCTAAGGTCACGGGAACCGTCCATGATGGCTTTGGTGTGGTTGGCTCTTCATCGGGCGGTGCAGCCAGCAGCGAGCTTGGCTACGTTGGAAATGGCCAGAGTGAGAAGATTGCGGTTGAATTTAACAACCAGGTCAAGTCTTTTGACGTTCAGTTTGCATGGCGAAATAATGCTGAGAAGGCACGTGTAGACTTCTTTGACGGCGAAGGGAACTCTGTTGGTTGGGCTGTCGTGTCGGGCGGTGGCAGTGCCACAGATGCGTTAGTGACTTATTACGACGCTCAAGGCAATGTCACAAAAACAGAACATGCGCCGGGTGGCTCTGATAGGGTAGATAACGCTTATACGTTCGAGCCTGGAAGCGGCTTGCTCTTTAATCGAGCTGAATTTACAGCTGTTGGTCATGATGATGACTACTTGATACATGCTATCAAGTATAAAGAAGTGCTGTCTGAAGATGCGGCTACGATTGATGGTCCTTCTGACGTCGTCTTTGATATACAGACGTCCAATCCGCCGGATGTGAGCCAATATGATTTTGAATACACTTTCCCAACTGCACTCGTGGAAGTGGCCGGTACACAGTATTTAGTTAACCTTGACCGCAATGGTAAGGGGACGCTATCGGTAAGTGCGGACGGGAATAGCGACCTGACAGCAACAGTGCTTGAAGTCAATGGCAATTTCGAATCAGTAGCTGTGCCAGAAAGTGCCACTCTCTACAAAGGCCTGTTGGTTGTTGGCAGTAACCTAGATGATGATGGTAGCCAAGCGGCGCCGCCAGCACATAATACGCCTAACCCGCAAGAGCCCAATAGTGGTGTGATTCAAGGTGGCTCTGGTAACGACGTCATCATTGGTGATGTCGGAGGGGCGAAAGTGACTGTTGAGCCAGGCGGTAACTATAATATTGCCCTAATCGTCGACGTCTCAGGGAGTATGGGTAATGCTTCGGGCACCGCCGGTCTAACTCGGATGGAGCTAGCCAAGCAGGCGCTCTCACAACTTGTTACCGAGCTTGCGGGCCATTCCGGCGTCATCAATATTGCACTGATACCGTTTGCCGGTAGCGGACAAACGTCCATCAAAGCATCGGTAAAAGATTTACAAAGTGGCGAGCTTCTTAAGAACTTGACTGACGCCATTGATACGTTAAGTGCTAACGGCGGTACGAACTATTCTGCCGCGTTCAATGCCGCCGAGCAGTGGTTTAGCGGTAGTGATGCCAAGGCTGGGTATGAGAACCTTACCTTCTTTTTAACCGATGGTGATCCCACCTTCTACGGGGCTAACGATCAAGGCCCAGGGAACTCAACAAATGCTGACGTGTTGCGCGCCTCTATCGATGCTTATGGATCGTTGGTGCAGGCTAGTAGCACAAAGGTCTATGGCGTAGGCATTGGAAATGGTGTCAATCAAGATTATTTGAACTTCTTTGACAATACCAATAGCTTAGGTCAAGGAACTGTCAGTGTAATCGATACCGTTACGTTGGCTGATTTTAGTGGCAGTAATGACGTACTTGACAGAGCGTCTAATTGGGCAGGAGCTGGCAGTAATGGTCGCTTTGTCATCGATCAAGGCTATCTGCAAATTTCAGATTCAAGAAATCAGGGTGCCTTCTCTGTTACGAGCGATCAGTTTAACGTGGCCGCCGATGGTAGCCAGTTACGTTTCTCTTACTCCACTTTTAGTAATTCAAGTGACGTCTTTGGATATCAGCTTCAAAAATTGGTTGGAGGCTCTTGGAACTCGCTCATCAATAGCGGTTTGAGTAGAACGGGTGGCTCTACCATTGTCATCAATGATCTGGCTGCAGGTGACTACAGGCTTGTCTACTCTGTAGATGACCGGAGTAACAATAACTCCAATGCAACGATGTCTTTGAATGAAATTGGCCTAGTGTCTCCTGTACCCGTGACAGCCGCTATTGGCCAACCACAAATCGTCAATACAGCAGATGAACTCTCTGTTGCGTTGAACCAAGGATCTACCGAACTGGAGTTGGCAGACGTCGGGGACGATATACTCCGTGGTGGTGAGGGTGACGATATTATCTTTGGCGATGCTATCTTCACTGATAATTTGACATGGGAGGGACGCGACTCGGCTGAGCTTCCTGATGGTTCTGGATTGAAGGCTCTGAAAGCGTACCTTGAGGATGATCTGGGCCGTGTGCCAACAACGGATGATATTTACAACTACATCAAGGATAACTATGAGAGCTTGGTAGATCCGGACCCTGTTAAAGGTGGCAATGACACGCTGATTGGAGGTCAAGGAGACGATATCTTGATTGGCGGACTCGGTGCCGATACTTTCAAGTGGGAGCTCAATGATCAAGGCACTACCGATCAACCTGCCACTGATACGGTGATGGACTTCAATGCTAGTGAAGGGGATGTTTTGGATATCTCTGAGTTGCTTCAGAACGAAGAGAATGCCACCGATCTGAGTACCTATATCGTTGCAGAAGAGGAGGGGACGGACACGGTTCTATATATCAGCTCGGACGGCAACTTGGCCGGCAATAAAGAGAACGCAGACCAAGTAGTTCGCTTAGAAGGTAAGAGCTTCTCTGACTTCGGCGGCGGAAGTGCTCAGGATGTCATTCAGCATATGTTGAATAACGACCAGCTCAAAATCGATCAGTAACCCCTCACTCAACCCAAAGGCCGCCTCCGGGCGGCCTTGTTGTCTCTAACGAAGGTTTACGTTTCGCAACCAATCGGCGCGTTTACTTACAGAGGAAGCCGCTATGCTCTACATCAAACGAAATGCCCGTGGGGAGATTGTGATGCTCAGCAAAGAGCCCTCGCCTGAGTGTAATGACACCATCGCGGCGGACTCGCCGGAGGTGTTTGCCTTTCTGGCCCAGCAAACGGGGCAGTCGGCGCAAATGATCGCGTCGGATTTGGCGTTTGTACGGGTCGTCGAAGATATGCTGGAAGTGTTGCTGGAGAAGGGCGTGCTCAGTTTTACCGACTTGCCTGCTGCCGCTCAGAGCAAGGTGATGGAGCGTAAGTCGCTTCGTTCTAAGAACGATGTCAACTTGATCGGTGATGATGGCGGTATTATCTGACGCGGCAGGTGCCGCGTCATTCCTATCGTGTTATTTCTTCGAGTCGTCTTCCGTGTTAGCTCAAGCGAACACCGGGCCCCGTTGCACCGTCCACGCCTGTGCGGAATAGGCTTTGTAACTCCTCCGAGTCAATGACCCCCTCAGCGATGACCTGGATACCCAGGGAGTGGCACAGCGTGGCCATGCCGCGCACGATGGTCTGCTGCTCGTTCGAGACGTGAATCCCACGAATCAAGCTGCTATCGACCTTCAGGTAGGCAAGCCCCACATCGTGCAAGTCAGCGAGTTTGGTGAATTCGGCACCCACGTGCTCGATGCCGAACTGACAGCCGAGTGGGCGAAGAGCACTACACAATCCGCGTAGGCTACCAATGGAGTGGGCCGTTAACGTTGCGGGTACTTCGAAGCACAGCTTGCTGGCGAGAGCGGGCTGCTTTTCTAACAGTAAACGCAGCTCGTTGACGAACTGGGCATTGTTGATCGATGCAATCGAGAGGTTAACACCGATACGCTGATCAGGATTTGCCTCGAGTTGTCCCAATGCTTTTTTGACGACGGCCATATCCAGCGCGGGCTCGAGAGCGAAGCGCGTTACCCAAGGAATGAAGATACCGGCGGTCTGCCAAGCATTGGCAAGTTCCAATCGTGCGGGACATTCATAGTGAAGCACCTGGTTCTGGGCATCGATCACGGGGAAATACGCCAACTGTGGGCCTTGTTCGATGGCCACGGTCAGTGCGGTTCGCCACTCGTTATGGTTGCCAAATAGCGACCCTTGTTCCCGTTGGCGTAGGGCAATATTCGTTGAGCTGCTACCGCTTTCGGCTTCGGCCAGGGCGTCGTCTAAGGTAGCCAGTAGCGGCCCGCGTTCGTCGTCTGAGTGATACGCTACGATCGCGGTGGCCAAGCGTACATCGGCCTGAGGGGCGCTGGCAGTAACGGTGGCCAGCGCTTGCTGCAAACGGGGCAGCAGGGCATCCGGCTGCTCTTCGAGTGGTAGCATGAGCAGGAAGTCGCTGCCGTTCAAACGGCCGATGAGCGCCTCGTCGGCGCTGGTTTCCAGGGCGGCAAGTGTCTTAACCAACGTACTGAGCAGTTGGTCGGTGGCTTGGTGGCCAAGCTGATCGTTCAAGTGCTCTAGCGCCTGTACACGCACCATGACCATCAGGCCGGTGGCACGGGCATCGTCGCTACCCAGAAGTGAGGCCAATTTGCCCATCAGCACATCACGGTTCAGCGCGCCCGTCACCCGATCATGCTGCAAATCGCGACGCAGCTCATCGAGCTTTTGACTCTCTTGGCTCAGCATTTGGCGTACATTAGCGGACAGCACGTTCATCGCCTGGGCGACTTCGCGTAGCTCTAAGGTGCGGGGCTCCTGGATAGTCGTGAAGCGTCGCGCGCTGATATCTTTAGCTTGAGCCACAACGCGTACCAGCGGGTGCTTGATGCCCCGCACCAAGACGGTGGCAATCGCCAAGCTAATGGCCCCTGCCAGCAAAAACCAGCCGGCAAGTTCTAGCATACTGCGCCAAAGCGAAGCGTAGGCGTAGCTATGCTGACTCTCTAGTTCCAGTGTACCGAACTGTCGCCAGCCATCTTGAATCGTTGCAGTACCGGTGGGGACATCAAACTGCACTAAGCTTCTAAACCATGCAGGAACGTCGCCGCTATATCCATCGGCGCGGCGCTCGACAAGAACCTCGCCCTCGGCGTCACGCAGAATGATCGAACGATAGTAGCCGGTATCGAACTGTGCAGAGATCAGCAGCTCCAGAATCACTAGATCTTTGTCGAGCTGGCTCATGGACAGGGCCAAGGTGGTGGCATTGTCTGCGTTCTTGATGCGCACTTCCTGCTCGATGTAGTCACGGCTGCTGGTAATACTGATCGCTAAGCTGCCTACGAACGACAGTAGTAAGAGCGCAATAATGGCCAGCCAAAGCTGTTTAATCAGCGACATAGCGCCAGTCCTCTTAAATGAATCCTTGTGATTGCATCCGCCCGATCACGCTGCGCCAGCGCGACAGTCGTGCCAGTGGGTCGGCACGGGATTCTGAACCGCCACCTGCCCAAAGCCCGTCGCTGTTGAAGCTAAAAACGGGATCTAGATCGTTACGTTGGGAAGCGGGAGAAATAGAAGGCGCAATGTTATCCAGTACCAGTGGCTCGGCGTTCGGCGTCGAGTAGTAACCTAGCACCATGTGGGCTTGGGTGATTTGACTACGGCCAATTCGGGCGCGAACGTAGATCATGCGCAAGCGCTCACCCGGTACTCCCAACTGCTTTAAGGTAATGTATTTAGCAATGGAGTAGTCCTCACAGTCGCCTTGACCTTTACCTAGCGCTTCCAGGGGGGTGGCCCAAAAGTCCTCCTCTCCCCAAACGCGAATATCCTCCACCCAGCGGATGCGGCGGTTGAAAAAATCATTCACGTCACGCAGTTGGGCTTGTACATCCTGGCCGCGCAAGCGCTCCAGCAGGGCGAACCACTCTTCTAAAACGTTGAGCCCCCCCTGTCCATATAGCTGCTGCATACTTTGCCGAAGCCGTTGCGGGTTGAACGCCACAGCAGAGCTGGGATTGATCCCCAGCCCAACGCCCAATAACAACGCGCCAGCAGAAGCCAGAAATTGCCGGCGCGATAGGGAGCAGCATGGAGGGGATGATGAAGTCGACATGGACGCCATTAGCGTTGGTCAAATATCGCTTAAGACTACAAGCTAAGGCATAAAAGCGCTATATCTCCTCAGTAGAAAGTACCAATGTTTACATGACGGGTTCTTCTTGGTGTGGTTTTGCCGTTAAGTCCATACCCAGTGCACGCATGACAGCTAACATCGTCTTCAGCGTTGGGTTGCCTTGCTCGCTGAACGAACGATAGAGCTGTTCACGGGAGAGGCCAGTTTCGCGAGCAAGTTCTGTCATTCCCTTAGCACGCGCTACGATACCCATCGCTTTAGCAACATAAGTGGCATCTCCGGTTTCCAGCGCATCAGCGAGAAAGAGAGCGATGGCTTCATCGTTCTCTAATGCTGCTGCCGGGTCATAGTCGTAAATCTTATCGCTCATGATTCCTCCCATTGTGCTGCCAGACGCTGCGCTGTATCGATATCGTTTTGCTGCGTGCTTTTATCGCCACCACATAACAGGATGACAAGCTCGTTACCGCGTTGTTTAAAATAGACACGATATCCTGGACCATGATGAATACGCAGTTCACTGATGCCTTGGCCAACGGGTTTTACATCGCCAGCTAATCCGTTGGCTAGCCTGAAAATACGAGCAGCAATCAGTGCTTTTGTGCGCGAATCACGGAGCTTACGTTCCCACCGTCGGTCTGTTTAATAGCGATCATAAAAATATTGTAGTTCTTAGACTACATGCGTGCAAGCTATGAAAAACCGGTGCTTAGCCAGTCGGTGCTGTGCACCAAGTATACTACTGAGAAGAGGCCTGATACGTCTCTTCCAGCATGGGTTCAAGGGCGGGCCAAACGTTATCTAAGATAATGGGCTGTGCGTCAGCGGTAGGATGGATGCCATCGCTTTGCATTAATTGTTGATTGAGAGCGATATCTTCCAGCAAGAAGGGCACCAGCGAGAGCTCATACTCCTGTGCCAGAGAGTGATAGACCCCGGTGAAGGCATCACGGTAGGCTTGACCGTAGTTCGGCGGAATATCGATCCCTAGGAGTAATACTTCCGCACCCGCTTGCTGGCTCTGCTCGATCATAGTGGCTAAATTGGCGCGCATTTGAGCGGGAGGTAAACCGCGTAAACCATCGTTACCGCCAAGTTCTAAAAGAACGATATCCGGCTGACGCTGTCCGATAATATCGGCAAAACGTTGGGCACCGCCTGAGGTGGTCTCTCCGCTGATGCTGGCGTTCACCACCTGTGCGTCACCGTCGAGGCGCTCTGCCAGCAGCGACACCCAGCCCTGCTCCTGCTCGATACCATAAGCCGCACTCAGGCTGTCTCCCATGACGAGGAGCGTTGGCAAGCCCTCTTCGGCAGTGCTGGCTTGCAGCGGAACGGCCCCCAAGAATACGACCAGTAGAAGGGTGCTTGATAGACCACCACGAACGGCCGTTTGCCACGACTGAAAGGTCAGTATCTGCGTCAACCATGCTGGAACCACGCGTTTTTGTATCGCTAATATCCAAAGAGCTACAGGGAATTTACGCTTCATGTCTTACTCCTCTGACCCTACATCCCATACCGTGACCGAAGGTGCGCCGTTGCGCTCGCCCCACACCGACCCATCTGCTGCCCAGAAGGTTCCCCAAGCAGCCGCTAGCCAGCCCGTCCTGCAGGCCGAAAAGCTCGCCAAACGGGTGACCAGCGGTGAACGCACGCTAACTATTTTACATGACTTATCGTTGAGCGTAGCGGCCGGGGAGAGTGTGGCTATATTGGGCAAAAGCGGCGCGGGGAAATCCACGTTGCTGGGCTTGCTGGCCGGCTTGGATACGCCCAGCGACGGCGAATTGACTCTTTTTGGCCATGCCTTGAGTCGCTTGGATGAAGATGGTCGTGCGGCATTACGAGCGGGGCGAGTGGGCTTCGTGTTCCAGAACTTTCAACTGCTGCCGACGCTCAGCGCACTGGAAAACGTACTGCTGCCCCTAGAGCTCTCTCCTCGAGCCGGAGAATCGCACGCTGCCCAGCAGTGGTTGGAGCGTGTAGGGTTGGGGGAGCGCACGTCTCATCAACCTAAGCAGCTTTCCGGCGGAGAGCAGCAGCGAGTAGCCATTGCACGCGCTTTCGTGACGGACCCCGAGCTGGTGTTCGCCGATGAACCTACCGGCAACCTAGACCCGGATACCGGTGCGCAGATCATCGACCTGCTGTTTACGCTCAATAAAGAAGCGGGCACGACGCTGATTCTCGTGACACACGACCACGCCTTGGCGCGCCGATGCGACCGCTGCCTGCGGCTGGCCAACGGCCAGCTCGTGCCGTTCGAACCGGCCCCAGTCAACAGCGAGGAAGGCGATGAGTGATATCAACTGGCGATTAGCCGCGCGGAGCCTCAAGCGCGACCTTCGCGCGGCGGACGTGCGAGCGCTGTTCGTGGCCCTGGTCTTGGCGGTGGCCGCGTCCACCATGATTGCGTTCTTCCTTGACCGCTTAGAGCGTGGCTTGGAGCGTCAAGCGGGTCAGATGCTAGGGGGCGACTTAGTCCTCGAACAGCGCGACCCGTTTTCAGACGAGCTGCGCGCCACTCTGGAGCAGGCTGGCTTCACGCTGAGCGATCAAGTGGATCTAGTCTCCATGATCAGCCAAGGGGAGCGCTTTCAGCCCGCCAGCCTCAAGGCAGTCGATGATGTGTATCCGCACTATGGTGTGTCACATGTGGACCGAGGAAACGGCGTTGAGCAAATCGCGTCAGGCCCACCACCGGGCGAAGCCTGGGCCGATCCTCGGCTGGCCGAGTTGGTCGAGATCGCGATAGGCGACCGCGTACAGGTGGGGCAAGCGGAGCTGACCATTAGCGGGATTATCGAACGCGAAGCGGACCAGTCCGCCGGTTTTGGTAACTTCAACCCGCGCTTGATGCTCAATACCGCTGATCTCGAATCCACCGGGCTGGTACAGCCAGGGTCCCGTATCGAGTTCGAACTGTTGGCCGCTGGTCCACCCGAGGCATTGGATCAGGTTCAAGGGTTGTTGACGCAGCTTCGCCGTGACGGTGTCGAGGTGCGTGATGTTCGAGTCGATCGTCCGCAGTTGGGTAATGCGCTGCAACGGGCAGAAAGCTACTTAGGCTTGGCCGGTTTGGCGGCAGTGCTGCTGGCGGGTGTTGCGGTGGCGATGTCGACCCGCCGTTACGTAGAGCGCCACCTAGATACCGCTGCGCTGCTGCGCTGTTTCGGTGCCAGCCAGTATCAGCTGGTGACGATCTTTAGCCTACAGCTGCTGGGACTGGCGTTGATGGCCTCGCTCATCGGCGCGCTGTTGGGCTTGGTGGGGCAAGCCGTGCTGCTGTGGCTACTGACCAGTTTCCTGCCCATGACACTGCCGCCGCCGGGCATCATGCCGCTATGGCTGGGTATTTTCACGGCGTTGGCGGTATTGGTCGGCTTTGCCGGGCCAACGCTGCTGCGTATCAAGCAGGTGAGCGCGCTCAAAGTACTGCGACGTGAGTTAGACCCGCTCCCGCCCGCGGCGTGGCTGGTGGTCGGCGTGGCTAGCATCGTCTTTGGAGGGCTGCTGTGGCTCTACTCGGGCAGCTTCTCGCTGGCCTTGGCGCTGCTGGTGGGCGGGGCAGTCCTCCTGTCGCTGCTATGGGGCGTGAGTTCCCTGTTATTGAAAGGCATGCTACGTGCCCTCCAGCGCTTGACGGGCGGCAGTGAATGGGCGCAGGCGTTGCGTTTGGGGGGAAGACAGTTAGCCCGTCGTAAACAGGCGGGGCTAGGCCAGCTACTTGCCTTTTCGGTCACGTTCTTTGCCATGGCGATGATCGTGTTGGTGCGAGGCGATCTGCTCACGACATGGCAAGATCAACTGCCCGCTGACACGCCCAATTACTTTGCCATTAACATACAGCCCAGCGAACGCGATGCTTTCGAGCAGGCGGTCGCGCCTCGAGTAGAGACCCAAAGCACACTCTACCCGATGGTACGTGGGCGAATTACACAGATTAACGGCCAAGCACCCAGGGAGGCCGTACCTCCTGATGCTCGAGGCGATAACTCGCTACGCCGTGAGTTGAACCTCACCTGGCAATCAGAGCTGCCCGAAGGGAACCAGGTGGTGGCGGGGCAGTGGTTTGTCGCGGAGCCCCAAGGCTGGATGAGCGAAGTGGATGCCACCGTCTCCAGCGAGTCGCAAACCGTCCCTATTTCGGTAGAGGATGGTTTGGCTGAACGCCTTGGTTTGGGGATAGGAGACGAAATCACGTTTGCCGTGGGGAGCGATAGCATCACCACGCATATTCAAAGCCTGCGCAGCTTGAACTGGGATAGCTTCAATCCCAACTTCTTCGTGATCTTCCCGCCCGGCGTGTTGGAGTCGTTCGGCCATAGCTTTATCACCGCCTTCCACCTGCCGGATCAAGAGCAGGGGCTGGTGCGCGAGCTGGTCATCGACTTCCCTGGGGTGTCTCTGCTCAATGTGGATGCCATTCTAGGGCAGGTGCGCGACGTGCTGACCCAGGTCACTCGGGCGGTAGAACTCGTGCTGGTTCTGGTCCTGTTAGCGGGTGTCAGCGTGCTTTACGCCGCGCTTACCGCCAGCCGCCCGGTGCGTGCCCATGAAAGTGGTCTGCTAAGGGTGTTTGGTGCAGGTAACCGTATGATTTCCCGCGTGCAGGGGGCCGAATACGCGCTGCTCGGGTTTGCCAGCGGCGTGTTGGGAGCCCTATTGGCAGAGCTCGCTACCGCGGCGCTCTACCTCTATTGGCTGGATCTTACACCCCGCCTGCACCTGGGTCTGTGGCTAGCACTTCCCATTGGCGGCGCGCTGCTGATTGGTTTGATTGGCCACGCACTCTCCTACAGCCTGCGTAAACAAGCCCCCGCGGCGAGTCTGGGATTATTAGGCGAGGCGTAAGCGTCTCTCTTACAAAAGGCGGCCACGAGCCGCCTTTTTACTACCTGGACGGCAGTGGCTGTATCGTGACTTGGTGATATGCTGAAGCCTTTCAACAGGGAGGTCAGGGTATGCGTAGTGAGGTAATGACATGGGGCGTTGCAGGGGTGTCCTTTTGGCTGGTCATAGGGACTGCGCATGCGTCGCTAGAGCAGTTCGAGGCGGATTTGCAGGCGGAGTTGGCGGGCGACGATGCTCGAATGGCGATTGGGCAACTGGTGGAAGAAGCCAATGGCTATGTCGCAGAGGATGTAGCCGTTACCTACCCCAACGGCGATTTGCTCTCGATTGACCGCTATCGCGTGGACGGTCGATACGCGCAGCCCGAGTCGATTACGCTAGACGGCATCCGCCTCACGGAGCTTGGATTCGACACGCCCGTGTTGACGGTGGGCGAGCTGGTCATGCGAGACCCTAGCGCGGCCGTTCCCTCACTAGCCTCTTTCGAGACCGAAGACAGTACCCTCAATGCACTCAGCTTGACCGATATGACCTTTCGGTTGGAGGGTAGCCTGGGCGATGAACTAGCCGCCGAGTTCGATAGCCAAACGCTTGCTGGCTATCTCTCCATTGACGCTCTCGAGTTGGAGGAAGTGAGCCGTAGCGCCGTGGGTTTGATTGCGCTGCAAGGGGTGAGCGGGGAGTTCGATGATCTCGCCACCGGCATCTCCGCAACGCTGGCGTTAGGCGACATGCGGATCGAGGCGTTGGAAGGGCTCGACCAGCCCGGCGAAGAGCGCCTCGAACATGCCGAGTTGAACGGTTTCAGCCTGACCAGCGAGCAGTGGAGCGTGCTGCTGGATAACGCTTGGGTCAAAGGTAACAGCTACCTAGGCGAAGCAGGCTTTCGCGGTGCCGAATTCGATCTAGGTGGGCTGATTGACCTAGCCCCACCTTCCGAACGCGATGAGCTGCAGGCATTGAATCGTGTGCTGACGGGCGGAACTGGGCGTTTGAGTGCCGAAGGGCAGAGTGCTTCCCAGTGGCATGAGCCCGAACCCGGCGAAGCGAACGGCCGTGCGCGCCTCACCTCCGAAGGCTATCTACAGCTGGACGGCGCAGGCGGGCTCGAATTCTCCATGGATGTGCCCATTAGCCTACCGAAGGGCGCCACACTCGAGCAGGCCAGCAAAAACCCCTCGCTGTTCGAAGCAGCGACGCTTTACGGTGGCAACGCGACCGTGGCTTACCGCGATGAGGGGTTGCTGCCGCGTATAGCCACCGAAATGGCGGCACAAGGGAGGATCAGCGAAGAACAGGCGATTTCGCAAGCCTGGTCGCAGGCCCAGCAGCTCGGGCCGCTCGTAGGCCCACAGCTCACCAAACTGATGGTGGGGATGGTGGATATCATGGCCGGAAAGGCCCAGTCGCTGACCGTTCACGTGGCGGTACCCAATCCCTTTATGCTCAATCAATTCATACTCGACCCCATGGGCAGCAGCGAGCGGCTCACCTTTACCTTCGAACTCAAGTAGCGTGGTTGTCCAGTCGGTCAGTTTTTAGCGCGGCTGGCAACATGAAACATGCTCATGCAAGACCTGACGCGGATGCGATGAAAGTCGCGTCCGGCTGCGGTATCATAGCCGCCTCGCTTCTCCATGATGATCCTTTCGTAACGAGGTTCCCGCCGATGTTCAGCCGCGACATGACAATTGCTGGATTCGATGATGCGCTGTTTGATGCCATGCAAAAAGAAGTGGCACGCCAAGAAGCCCACATCGAACTGATTGCTTCCGAAAACTACGCCAGCCCCCGCGTACTCGAAGCACAAGGCAGCCAGCTGACCAACAAATACGCCGAAGGCTATCCCGGCAAGCGCTACTACGGCGGCTGTGAATTCGTCGATATCGCCGAGAACCTGGCCATCGACTACGCCAAGCAGCTGTTCGGCGCGACCTACGTCAACGTGCAGCCGCACTCGGGCTCGCAAGCCAACAGCGCCGTGTTCCAAGCGCTGGTCACGCCAGGCGACACCATCCTCGGTATGAGTCTGGACGCGGGCGGCCACCTGACCCACGGCGCCAAGCCGAATTTCTCCGGCAAGCACTACAATGCCATTCAGTACGGCCTGAACGAGCAAGGCCTGATCGACTACGATCAAGTCGCCGAGCTGGCCCGTGAACACAAGCCGAAAATGATCATCGCCGGTTTTTCTGCCTACTCGCAAATCGTCGACTGGGCGAAATTCCGTGAAATCGCCGATGAAGTGGGTGCTTACCTACTGGTCGATATGGCCCACGTCTCTGGCTTGGTCGCTGCAGGCGTCTACCCCAGCCCGCTGCCCCATGCTCACGTGGTGACCTCCACGACGCATAAAACCCTGCGTGGCCCACGCAGCGGCGTGATTCTGTCGGCAGAGAACGACCCGGACATCGAGAAGAAGCTGCAGTCAGCGGTGTTTCCGGGCGGCCAGGGCGGCCCGCTGATGCACGTGATTGCGGCCAAAGCGATCTGCTTCAAAGAAGCCATGGCGCCCGAGTTCAAAACCTACCAGCAGCAGGTGGTCAAGAACGCTCAAGCCATGGCGTCGGTCTTCATCGAGCGTGGTTACGATATCGTCTCAGGCGGTACTGAAGACCACCTGTTCCTGCTGTCATTGATCAAGCAAGGCGTGACCGGCAAAGATGCGGACGCCGCGCTTGGCCGCGCCCATATCACCGTCAATAAGAACGCCGTGCCGAACGACCCGCAAAGTCCGTTCGTCACCTCTGGTCTGCGTATCGGCACCCCCGCCGTGACCACTCGCGGTTTTGGTGAGCAAGAGTGCGCACAGCTTGCCGGGTGGATTTGTGACATTCTCGACGTGCTCGCCAAAGGCGAAGACACCAGCGCGATCGAAGCCGACGTGCTGAATAAAGTCGCGGACGTATGTGGTCGTTTCCCGGTGTATAAATAAGCACTGCATAGCCACGTGGTATGCAGAAGCGCTAGCCCTAGCGGGCTAGCGCTTTTTTTGTTGAAGTGCACCTATCAGGCCGAGGGGGGGGGTTGGCGAATGATGCTTACCTTTTGCTGCTCTTTGGTCCATTTGCCTGCTTTCTTGTCGATGTACTGGAAATGCTCGTTGGTGAAGCTTCCCTGGTTGCAAGCGTGACGGTAGGAAACCGTGGGCACGTCTGCTTGATCCAATAGCTTGATGAAAACGCCTGGCCCGGTCAGCTCGAAGACGTTGGTAAGCTGATTCTCGACAATGTTTTGATGTACCTGCTCGATCAATTTCAGCAGATTGGGATTGCCCGGGCGGCTGGCGATGAAGTAATTGCTCAACTCTCCTTTACGTGTCGTCACATACAATTCGTCGATATCTGCTGGTACGACCCGACCCAACGGCCAGATAGCGTGGGCATCGATATCCAGGTAAACGCCGCCATGTTTATACAGCGCCAATAGCCTCCAAAAATCGGCTTGGGCAGCACCAATTTGCAGCTTGTCGTAGCTCTCGAGCCACTCTGGGCTGAAGTTCTTTTCGATGAAGTCGTGGCGCGCTTGGGTGATCATGAATCGATACTCAAAGCGCGGTGCCATCAGGCGGTTGAACAAATAGTTGAGATACACCGGCAGGGTGACTCGGTTCGTAAAGTTGGTTTGCCAAATGATTCGAGGGACACTGCTCTCTTGCTTCGACGAAAGCCAAGGGGCTGCTCTTTCTGGCAGGGTAAAGCGCTTGGCAGGAAAGAGCGCGTGAAACCCATAGCTCAGCATCTTGGTAATGTTGGCAAACAGTTTGATCACCCGGCTGATGGCCACAATATGAGGCTGGCGGGTACGGCGACGTAGAGACATAGTCGTCCTTTTGATGAGCAAATGAAAAGCCTAGCGTATCGGCTAGGCTTTCAGAAGGTACTGTGCGTCAAATCGGGTGTTTTACCATCCGCCCTGAGCCTCTAATAGGCTGCGCATATTATTATCCAAAGGTAGCTGGAAGTCTGCACTGCCTAACACCATGGCATCACCAGCGCGTACGACGCGGGCACTTACGTATAGATAGTCCTGGCCCTGAGCGTAGGTGCCCATTAGGATGGAGCGCGCATTGTGCTGAGAGCTTAGCCGTTGAACTTGGCGCGATAGAATCAATTCCCCCACGCTCTCTTCGATAAACATGCTATCGCGCATTTTGACTTCGCGAACCTGCATGCCTTGTTGGGCGAGTGCCGAGGCCATGATCTCGGAACTGATCCGACCAAAGGTCGACGATTGACTCAGATTATCGATACTGACGAACGTGGCTGCAATCATCGGGCTATAGCGAGCCAAGTCAGGATTGTTAGCGACCATCCGCTGCGCCGCTTCATGGGCGAGCTCTGACAAGTCTGGTTCTGGTTCTTGAGGTTGGGCGCTATTGCCTAGGTTAGCGCAGCCTGCCAGCAGTAGCGTCATGCAAAGCGTAGCCAACATGTCAGTGCGAAGCAGGCGCACCGACGGTAACGCAAAGATCGAGCGTAGAGACATAAACATTACCAAGTATCAGTGATAGAAACAGTCGGCGTCGTAGGCGTTCTAGGTACCCGATGCGGGGCGTATTGGCGGCGATCACCCGAGTTAATGTAATAGATATTGGAGGAGGAGTAGAGGATTTGATCCTGTTCCACTATCTGGGTGGTGATGATGATTTCTTCATTGCCTTTGGGTGTCCAGCTACCGCTGGTGGTATCGGCCACCATCGCCGCTGGGATGAGCGCAAGTGCTGGTTCACTCCAGTTACCTAAAGGAATACTGGCCACCGCGATGCCGCTCGCTAAGGCCGTGTAAGCGCCGAAGGGTGGTCGTGTATAGCCACGATCTCGGTGCTCGACGACTTCCACATCGATTTGAATCGTGGCGCCGTTGGCACGTGGCTGTGTCGTGACGCTACCGCCGCCGGATACGAGCTCGCTGGTTAGCAGTGTTCTAAAGCCACGCTCGAATTCCCCGCCACTGTAATAGGAGCCGTACTGCTCATGCTCCGGCGCCGCAATGTGCAAGTCGCGAAAACGTACTCGTTCGCTGGATAAAATGCCCGCGGCTTCATGCTGTGCAAGGACCTCCCAATGCTGGGCTGCCTGCATCTTTTGCTGTTCCGAATAGGGGTATGTCGTAGCAATGGGCGCTTGGGAAGTGCTGGCGTAAAAACAGCCGCTGAGCATCAGGCTCGCAAGTCCCAGGCCAACGGGGCGTAAATAACGGGCAATGGGGTGTGTCATAGGACGAGTGCGCACCTGGTAGTTCCTTATCGCTACTAATCGGCTTTTTGATAGACTAGTTTGCCATGCTTAGCATAGATCGGCCACGAGGTTAAAAACTTGAATGAGTAATCACCCCCATGCTTGAGGACCACCGTAGCGGCCCGCGTCATGATTCGCTGCTATCGACATACCCTGAGGACGATAGCAACAGCGGATGGATGATTAGCTATATCGATATCATGACGCTCCTCGTCGCGCTGTTCGTCATCATTATCGCCGCCGCCGGCGTCACGGGTCCCAATTGGGCCCCTGACGAGCCAGTAGCGGACACAAGCACGGCCCTTACGGCACCATTGGAAGTGCCTTTGCCGACCCTGCTGGAGGAGCGGCGCCAGTCACGTCCGCTGATGCCGACAGTGGTGCCGGGTGAGCTCAACCCCATGGCGATCAGCGCCGCATTGGGTGTTGCAGGACTGCCGCCACGCGTCGCACGTTCGCCCAGCGCGCCGCCCTTATTGGCGCTTCCCGCTGATGCCGATGCAGAGCCCAGTTCAGAGTGGAAACTGGTCGCATCGCTGACGGACAGTCGCCAGGCCAGGCGGCCGTCTCCCTCTTTGTCACAGCCGCTTCCCCGGTTGCCCACGCCACTGGTCCAGGTAGAAGCACCGTCGGAGGCACTGCCTTTGGCCGATTATATGGTGCTGCTCACGGACCGGCCGCCGGTGAACGTCCGCGAGGTGAGCGATGAGGCAATCAGTGGCGCGCTTGCGCTGATGGACAATCTCGCTGAACGGGTCGATACCTCGCCTTACTTACCCAACCTGGAGGGTGTCGAAGTCTCGCGTGTGGCAGAGGGAATTAGTCTGAGGGTGCAAGATAGGCTGCTGTTCCCTTCGGCAACCGCCGAACTGACCCAGGGAGGTGCCTCGCTGGTGGGTAGTCTGTTGGAAACGATCCAGCGTTACGAGGGGGAGGTGTGGGTCGAAGGCCACTCCGATAGCCAAACTATCAACACCCCGGAATTTTCGTCCAATTGGGCACTCTCCAGCGCCCGTGCCATCGCCATCGTCGAAGCCTTGGAAGCGGCTGGCGTTGCTGCAGAGCGCTTGCGAGCCGTGGGGTTAGCCGCGACGCAGCCGCTCGAAGACAACAGCACCGCAGAGGGTAGGGCGCGTAATCGCCGTGTCGAAGTCGTCATTCACGTAGAGTGATGTTTTCGTCGAAGGGGGATGTACTAAATGAGCGTGTGGGAGGAGTGAGCTGAAAAAAAAGCCCGCCGGGGGAGGCGGGCATGAAAGGGCTTGGCTCACTGCAGCCCACTGACATCAGGTGAGGGGGTGTACAAGGTTGTCAGTGGGTACAATTCGAGTATAGCTATTTGCGAGCGTTTGCCAAGGCCTTGTGCAACTTTTTTACAGGTATTTCACGACTAGATATTTCACGACTGGGGTTGTTTATGACGCCCTAAACCGCACTATGTTAGTGCATTTTAGGTGCTCTATTTTGGTGCTCTCGTAATCGGTCATGCCGATTCTTTTTTAAGTTTTTGATTTATTTTATATAAATAGTGTTGGCACACATTCTGCTTTATTGCTTATCTGAGAACGACGCCTGAGTAACGGCTTTTCAGATTGCGATAAGGTGGCGCCATGAACGAACACTCCCGCACGACACAGACTCCTCCCATGTTGGCGAGTCTTCCTCTCCAGCCTCTTGGAAGCCCTGATCCGGCGCTGACACCACGTTTGGTGGTGACCGATCTCGACGGGTCGCTGCTCGATCATCATAGCTACGATTTTTCGCCTGCAGCACCTTGGCTCGCACGCCTGAAACAGCTGGGCGTGCCGGTGATTCCGGTGACCAGCAAAACCCGTGCCGAACTAGTGACGTTGCGTGAGTCGCTGGGCCTGACCGCAACGCCATTCGTAGCGGAAAACGGCGCAGTGATTGGCTTGCCCCCAGGCTGGTGCCATGCGCGGCTGGATCGCCCTGGTAGCGGTCGAGATGGGGTGGTCGTCAAGCACACCGGCGTCGACGTTGGGTTCATCCGCGCGCGACTGAACGTGTGGCGCACGCGGCTGGGCGTGCGTTTCACTCGAATGAGCGAGCTCGATATCACTGAGGTCATGTCGCTGACGGGATTGGATGAGACGCGCGCGAGAGCTGCCCGACAGCGCGAAGGCAGCGAGCCGCTCATCTGGCAAGACGACGACACTGCCCTAAAAAATTTCCGCTTAGCGCTAGAGGGCGACGGCCTGATGCTGACTCAAGGTGGGCGTTTTTGGCATGTAATGGGCAACGCTTCGGATAAAGGCAGCGCCGTCGATTGGCTCATCAAGCGCTTTACTGCGCTGCGCGGCCGTCCGCCGCTATCTCTAGGCCTGGGCGATGGCCCCAACGATATATCCATGCTCGAGGCGGTCGATCAGGCCGTGGTCATCAAAGGGTGCCACGAACTGGCCGTCACCCCGTCGAATGAAGCGCTGTATCGCACTCGAGCGGCCGGACCCGCCGGCTGGGCCGAGGGGGTGGCCTACTGGTGGGGGCGAGACGACCGCCGACTAGCGGCGGCCCCAGTACTGCTAGCCGTCACGGCCTAACCCATCAAGAGGTTCGCGTATGAGTGACTTCCATCAAAACGGCGTCATCACCGATTTTCATAATCTTACCCGTCGCCCGGTCGAGGCGCTCGAGCAAGAGCTAAGCCAGTTCGCCAACCGTCGACCGATGGGGCTCATCCTGCCGTCGCTGTTTTCCGAGTTGGAGGGACCCGCGCTATCGGCGATCGTCGATGAGTTGGTAAAGGTGCCGTATCTCAATGAAATCGTGATCGGCCTGGATCGTGCCGACCGTGAACAGTTTTTGTATGCCCGCGAGTTTTTCTCCCGTTTGCCTCAGCACACGCGCATTTTATGGAACGACGGCCCACGTTTGCGCGAACTCGATGCCGAGCTGGAGAGCCACGGCCTGGGCGCACTAGAGCCCGGCAAAGGACGCAACGTGTGGTACTGCGCGGGATACGTATTGGCCTCCGGCCGTTCATCGGTGGTAGGCCTACACGACTGCGATATTCTCACCTATGACCGTAGCTTGCTGGCGCGGCTCATGTATCCCGTGGCGCATCCGCGCTTCAACTACAGCTTCTGTAAAGGGTATTACCCTCGTATTGCCGAAGGAAAGTTGAATGGCCGCGTGTCGCGGTTGATGGTGACGCCGCTGCTGCGGGCGCTCAAGACCGTATGCGGGCCGCTGCCTTATCTGGATTATTTGGATAGCTTTCGTTATCCGCTCTCGGGCGAGTTTGCAATGCGCAGCGACGTGCTGGAAGGCATTCGTATTCCCGCCGACTGGGGGCTTGAAATCGGCGTGCTGTCCGAACTCCAGCGTAACTACTCTCATCGTCAACTATGTCAGGTGGACATTGCCGATGCCTATGACCACAAGCATCAGCCCGTCAGCGAGGGGGATGCTACCGGTGGCCTGAACCGAATGAGCTTGGACATCGCCAAGGCCCTGTATCGCAAGTTAGCGACGCAAGGAGTGAGCTTTAGCAGTGAAGACTTCCGCACGCTCAAAGCCACGTACTATCGTTTGGCGCTCGATTTGATCGAAGCTTACGATCACGACGCCACCATGAATGGCCTCAGTTTGGATCGTCACTGTGAAGAGCAGGCGGTAGAGCTGTTTGCCAGCAACCTGTTGGAAGCGGGAAACCTGTTTTTGGACAATCCCCGGGAGCGGCCCTTCATTCCTAGCTGGAACCGCGTACAAGCCGCCGTGCCCGACCTGTTGGCCAGAATGCACGAGGCGGTAGAGCTGGATAATCAAGGCAAGGTCTAGTCGAGACGTATTAGGCATGGCATGGCCTCCGCCGTGCTAGGCGGAGGCCATGTCTGGGCGATTAAAAATCGCTAAAGGAGGAGGAGCGGGCCATAGGTGGGGTAATGGCGGCTGGGGCAATGGCGGCCTGTGGTGCTTGGTGGTCGAGCTTGAAGTTCGTCACTAAATGGCGGAGCTGGGTGCTCAGCTGCGCGAGTTGCTGGGTCGCGTGGTTACTCTGCTGTACCAACCCTGCGTTTTGCTGCGTCATTTGGTCCATCTGTGTCACGGCCTGATTGACCTGCTCGATACCGCTGCTTTGTTCGATGGTGGCTGCCGAGATGTCCTGCACCAGCGTGCTGAGCTGCTGAATGTCAGCCACTACACCGTTGATCATTTCACCCGTGTTTTTAACTTGGCGGCTGCCTTCGACCACCTGAGCATCCGCGTTTTCGATCAAACCTTTGATCTCCTGGGCAGCAGACGCCGAGCGGCTAGCCAACTGGCGAACCTCGTTGGCCACCACCGCAAAACCACGCCCCTGCTCCCCCGCGCGGGCTGCTTCTACAGAAGCGTTGAGTGCCAGAATGTTGGTCTGGAACGCGATGGCATCAATGGTATTGACGATACTGCTCATCTGCGTGGCGCTGTTGTTGATGTTCTCCATGGTATGAATCACCGACGCCATGGCGTCGCTGCCACGTTGAGCACTTTCCGCCGTTTTGGTGGCGAGGTTACGAGCATGGTCAGCATGGTCGGCGTTCTGCTTTACCGTTGCCGTTAGCTGCTCCATGCTGGAGGCGGTCTCCGCCAGGGATGCAGCTTGCTCTTCGGTACGGGTGGAAAGCTCTTCGTTGACGCCAACGATTTGCTCCACGCCGTGATTCACCTGATCCGCGCCGTGGTGAATGTCACTGATGGTGCCCGCCAGCGTTTCGCGCATGCGGTTGATGTCATACAGCAAGCTATGCTGATCGTTAGCGGAGAGGGTGGCCGCTTGAGTAAGATCCCCATCGGCGATGTGACGTACCACCGTGGCGGCATAGCGTGGATCACCGCCCAGTCGGCGGGCAACGTCACGAATGACCCAGCCCATCAGGAGGGTGACCGGTACACCGATCACCAAGAGGATGAAGGCGGAACGAATCAACCGGGCAATGAAGGCGGCATTGATATCGTCGACATACACGCCAGCCGCCAGCGACCAGCCCCACTCTGGCAGGTAGGCAACATAGCTCACTTTAGGCACTTGGTCGTCACCGCTAATACGCCGTGAGTAGTAGTCCACGTGGCCACCACCGGCTTGGGCAACGTCCAAAAAGGCTGAATAGAGTCGCATACCGCTGGCGTCTTGATAGGCACTCATATCCTCGCCTCTGGGGCGGTTAGGGTGCGAAACGATCGCTAAATCGTCATCGAAAGCAAAGACGTACTCCCCCTCACCAAAACGAACGCTGGCGATGCTGTCGATGGCTCGCTGCTGCGCTTCTTCTTCGGTCAGTTCGCCGCTCTCGGCGCGTGCCTGTAGCGCTTCTAACTGTCCATGGATGCTGCTCACGATATGCTGAATACTGTCGCGTCGTTCACTTTCGATGGTTTGGCGGTTTTCCCACGCTAACCACCCCACCAGCAGTAGCATCGCCACCCAAATGATGACCAGCGTGCCCCAAAGTTTCTGTGTCGTTGTCAAACGGTTCATGGTGTCCCTATAAAAAATTCCAAGCAGTAAGTAAGCCCTCACTGTTATCGGCCATTATCGTTCATACCTTAGTCGAGTGAATCGAAAAGTAGGGATGGAAAGTACTATTAATTCTTTAATGATATAAATATATAACTTTATTTGCGCTACACTCAGGGCACGTACTCAACGATAGTTATCCATCAATGGGAGGCTTTCGATGCAACGCCCCATCGTGACCCACTTTTTCGACGAACCTACCAATACATTCAGCTACGTGGTGCAAGATCCCGACAGTGCTGCGTGCGCCATCATCGACTCCGTACTGGACTTCGATTACGCCGCTGGCCGCACCGACGTTCGCTCGGCGGAGCAGATCATCGCCTTTGTGCGCCGCCAGGGGTTGACGGTGGAATGGATCTTAGAAACGCACGTACACGCCGATCATCTGTCGGCGGCCCCCTATCTACACTTGGCGCTAGGCGGCAAGACCGGTATTGGTGCCCATATCGTCGATGTGCAGGAAATATTCGGTAAGGCTTTCAATGCAGGCTCGGAGTTTGCCCGAGACGGCAGCCAGTTCGATGCGCTCTTCAAAGAGGGCGATGTCTTCGCCATTGGTGGGCTCGAAGGGCGGGTGCTGCACACGCCGGGCCACACGCCCGCCTGTCTGACCTACGTGATAGGCGACGCCGCGTTTGTGGGGGATACCTTGTTCATGCCGGACTACGGTACCGCGCGCTGCGATTTCCCCGGCGGCGACGCACGCACGCTCTATCAATCCATTCAGAAAGTGCTGGCGCTACCCGAAAAAACGCGGCTGTTTTTATGCCACGACTATCAAGCACCTGGACGTGAGCACTATCAACATGAGACGAGCGTGGCCGAGCAGCGCCGAGCGAACGTCCATGTGCATGACGGCATTAGCGAAGAGGAGTTCGTCAAGATGCGTACCGAGAGGGATGCCACGTTAGGTATGCCGCGCCTGATCATTCCTTCGGTGCAGATCAATATGCGGGCGGGGGAAATGCCCCCAGCAGAAGATGACGGGCAAGTGTATTTAAAAGTGCCGATCAACCGGTTTTGATGTTGGAAAGTAGAAGGCGAGATCATCAGTCATGAATGAAACAGCCAATGGGTTGGCAAGTTTGCAAGGGTTGATGGGAGGCGTGTTGATAGGCCTCTCAGCGGTATGGCTAATGGGGGCGCTGGGCCGTATTGCCGGTATTAGCGGCATCATTGGAGGGCTGATGACCCAGCGCCCGAGAGGAGACAGCGCGTGGCGCATGGCGTTCTTGGCTGGGCTAGTCAGCGGCCCGTTGCTGGTGATGGCGGCCGGGGGCGGGCTGGGTAACGTGGCAGGCGTCCCCGGTGCGGTGATCGGTGAACCCGCAGGCGGCGTGCCGCTCATGCTGTTGGCAGGCCTGCTGGTAGGGGTAGGCACGGGACTTGGCAGTGGCTGTACCAGCGGTCACGGCGTATGTGGCTTGGCGCGTTTGGCACCTCGGTCGATGGCGGCCACCGTCACCTTCCTGGTCGCGGCCATCGCGACGGTCTATGTGGTTCGCCATGTCATGGGAGGTGGAGCATGAGGGTTCCAGCGGTCAAAACAGCGGCGGGATATCTCGCTGGCCTGCTGTTCGGTGTAGGACTCGCGATCTCCGGGATGACCGACCCCGCGCGCGTGCTCGGCTTTTTGGATGTGGCTGGTGCCTGGGATCCGACGTTGATGTTCGTACTGGGTGGCGCCGTCGGCACCACGTTCGTGGGCTATCGCGTGGTCTTCGCTCGCGGCACGCCGCTGTTTGGCACCCACTTCCAACTGCCGAGCAAGCAAGAGCTGGATGCCAAATTGTTAGGCGGCGCGGCGCTGTTTGGCGTGGGCTGGGGGCTATCGGGTTACTGCCCTGGTCCTGCGATCGCCTCCATCGGCGGAGCAACGTTGCCGCTGCTCGCGCTGTTGGCGGCCATGGTGTTGGGCTGGTTCATTGCTCAGCGGCTGTCCCGCTAGCCAAATGGGCAGCAATACCAGCCGCATCGACGCTCTCATGGCGCTTCGCTACCCATCATTTCGATGAAGCGCTCGTCGCTGGGTAGGCCTTGAATACGGTCTATGCGGACCGTGCCGCTGTCGGTTTCGCGTTGAAACGCACTGGTGGGAGTGGCGTAGAGGCCGAGCTGTTCGAAGAGTTGATTGTTGTCGTAGACCTGCTCTTCGATGTCTCGTGGCTGTGCGCTGGGGGAGAGTTCATCGCCCTCACTATGGCGATGTAGCGCGGCGGATGGGTCCTCGGCGCCCAGTATCGTG
Organism: Halomonas sp. BL6; assembly: GCF_006228115.1. Taxonomy (NCBI): domain Bacteria; kingdom Pseudomonadati; phylum Pseudomonadota; class Gammaproteobacteria; order Oceanospirillales; family Halomonadaceae; genus Halomonas; species Halomonas sp. BL6. Next base: position 25,361 of record NZ_VDGL01000004.1, read on the forward strand.
GCGGCGAGTGCCGGGCTATTGGGGGCTAGAATACCCACCATGATATGGCGCAGCTGGACCTTGCCAGCCTCTACCCATGGGCGGGTTTGTTGCCATAGTTGGCGGCAATAAGGGCAGTTGGCGTCAGTAAAGGTGTAGATGACGCGTGGCGCATCCGGGTTGCCATCCTGGATCCAGTGGCTCTCTTCGAGCAGCGCCCACGTGTCGGCTTCTAGCGGCGCTCGTACGTGCTCATCGAGCTGGGCCTCAGTCAGGTCGGTGCCTTCACCGTCGACCAGCGTGCCAATGATCGCATGCTCTCCATCGGGGGTGAGATAAATCGCCATGTCCTGCCCTTGCACGCTGGCCCCAAAGCCGCGCATTCCGCCCGGTGCATCGAACTGACCATGAATCGTCAAACCCTGGTTGGCGAGCGCCTGAATGGGCGCGGGCAGCTCGTCAGCGAAGCTGACAACGGCAGTGCTAGCTGTCGCGGCCAGCAGGCTGACACGACCGAGACTTTTTAATGAAACCCATGACATCGCATAATCCTTTTAGTAAAACGGCGTGGGGCACTCGCGCCTCCTTGCCTCGTGACATGATCGTCACACAGTATCGCAGCGGATGATTATGTAAGAGTGACGATCATGGATGCCTGAGTCGTTATGTCGCAAGCGTCAAGCGTCAGCCACCAGCCAGCACACGGCATAGGGTGGCAGCGTCGCGTCATGGTGAGTACTCGCACTGCCGATCGGCTGCCAGTCATGCTGAGTAAGCGTTTGATGGAGGGCATCCCCTGCGTGAGTGAGATCGACCTTGCCATCGGTCACGTTGTAGAGCGCGAGTAGGCGTCGACCGTTAGGCAGGGGGCCACGCTCGAGGGCGAGCAGCTCAGGGGGAGTGTCGATCACGCGCTGCGGGGCGTTGGGGTGGAAACAAGGCTCTTGGCGACGCTGTGTTAGCAGCCGATGCAGGGCGTGAAAAACGTCATGAGTCGGGGTGGCGGGGCTTTCTAATAACAAGGCAAGCTCATCGAGCTGCCAGCGTCGGCGGTTGATCGAGCGCAGGCGGCCGCTACGTTCCACACCTTCCACATCGTTCAGCGTGCCGGTGAGCGTGTGGATATAGAGCGCAGGGATCCCTTGCAAGCTGAGCATGATCGCTTGGCTGCAGAGAAAGCGTGCAATTTGCCACGGGTCCGGGCCACGGCGGGTGCCGCGCATCGCCTCGAACCATGTGATATTGATCTCGTAGGGCGTGTCGCTGCCGTCAGGATTGCTGCGCATGCTGACAAATCCACCAAAGCGGTGCATCAATTCCAGCAGCGCGTCACGCTCGTGGTCGGGGAGCAGGCCTTCAAGAGGCCGTACACCTATACCGTCGTGGCTGGCGGTAAAGTTCAAGTAGGTACACTGCGGCGGCAGTACCGGGAGGCTGTTCAACCACGTTTGTAGCGTCGTCGCTTCCCCGCGGGTCAGGGTATGCAGTAAAAGCGGGGGCAGGGCGAACTGATACACCATGTGGGCTTCGTCGGGAGTGCCCTGCGTCAACCGCTCCAAGCCGAAGTAGCTAATGTTTTCGGCGTGTGGCACGTTGGTTTCGGTAATTAACAGCGTGCCGGGCGCCATCTCATCCACGATAGCGCGCAGTAAGCGCACGACGGTATGGGTCTCTGGCAGATGGATGCACGGGGTGCCGAGCCGTTTCCATAGAAAGGCCACTGCATCCAGGCGAATGATGCGTACGCCTTGCTGCAGGTAGAACAGCAAAATGCCCACGAACTCGAGCAGCACGTCCGGGTTTTCGAAGTTGAGATCGATTTGATCTTCCGAAAAGGTAGCCCATACGTGGCGGGTGCCGCGACGCGTCGAGATCGGCACCAATAACGGGCTGCTGCGCGGGCGGGTGACCTGGGAAACGTCCGTGTCAGGATCCACCTCAATGAAATAGTCGCGCCCGGGTAGGCTACCGGTGAGATAGTCGACGAACCAGAGCGACTCTCGGGAGACATGGTTGAGTACCAAGTCAGCCATCAAGTCGTAGTGGCTGGCTAGGGTTTGGACGTCCGACCACGCGCCCAGCTCACTATTGACCTCACGATAATGAATCACCGAAAAGCCGTCGTCGCTGCTCCAAGGGAAAAAGGGCAGCACGTGAACCCCACTGACGGTGTCTCCCAGATAACGTTGCAAAAACGTATCCAGCACGGCTAGCGGTGGCGTTCCCTCATCGACGATCGAGTCGCCGTAACAGATGACCCACTGATCCTTTTCGCTCCACATTGGTGCATCGACAGATTGACCGTTAACGGTCGGTGCAGCGTTTGCTCCCTCGCGAAAATGCGCGACGTGTTGACCTATTCGCCGCTGCACTTCCCCTGCGCGCGGGCCGTATAGCTGGGTGAGGTAGTGGTGAACAGTCTTTTCGAAAGCGGTCATAGCGGGCGTCCTTTCAATCATCCTTCGACAAACGCTGCAGCTTGTGTGCCAAATCGTTACAATACGTTGAGATAGGGGCTGTATAACACCGCCATACGATAGCTCGGCGGGTCGGCTACCGCCGACAGCTGGCGATAAAACAGTTTACAAAATAGCGAAGGGCTCGTAGAGCACGCACCGTGACGCTGCGTCCCTTCGTTCAGGCTGACACGCTGCACGTACTGGTTTTAGTGCGTACTGATAATAGGTTGACTGCCATGCATTGCCCTTTTTGTGGTGCAAACGATACGAGAGTGACGGATTCCAGGCTGGTGGCAGAGGGTGACCAGGTGCGCCGACGCCGCCAGTGCGCCAGCTGCCATGAGCGTTTTACGACGTACGAGACCGCTGAGTTGATCATGCCGCGGGTGGTGAAGTCCGACGGTTCTCGCGAGAGTTTCGATGAAGCAAAGCTACGTGCGGGGATGCTCCGCGCACTGGAAAAACGCCCGGTCAGTGCCGAAGCGATCGAAGCCTCGGTAGAGCGCATTCGTCAAACGTTGCGCGCACGTGGTGACCGTGAGGTGAACGCCCGGGAGGTGGGCGAGGCGGTGATGAAAGCGTTACGTAGCCTCGACCAAGTGGCCTACATTCGTTTTGCCTCTGTATACCGCAAGTTTCAGGACCTGGATGAGTTTCGTGCTGAAATCGATCGGCTCTCCCAAGAGCCCTCCGATGAGCCGGCCGGGCAGGGATCACCGAACGGAGCGTCATGATGGGTGAGTTCTCCACTGCCGATCATCGCTACATGGCCCGCGCGATTCAGCTGGCCAAGCGGGGGCTTTACACCACCGACCCTAACCCAAGAGTGGGGTGCGTGATCGTGCGCTTCGATAGCGATGGAGACGCTCGCATCGTGGGGGAGGGGTATCACGTGCGGGCTGGGGAACCTCATGCCGAAATTCATGCGCTTCAAGCGGCAGGCAACGCTGCACAGGGCGCGACGGCGTACGTCACGTTAGAGCCGTGTTCTCACACGGGGCGCACGGGCCCTTGTGCCGTGGCCCTGACCAAGGCGGGTGTCCGTCGCGTGGTGATCGCGATGCAAGACCCCAACCCCCAGGTCAGCGGTGGCGGTATCGCACACTTGGCCTCCGCCGGTATCGACGTGCAGGTAGGTTTGCTGGAAGCCGACGCCCGGGCGCTCAATCCCGGCTTCATCTCGCGCATGGTGCGCCGCCGTCCCTTTGTGCGGCTGAAGATGGCCATGAGCTTGGATGGTCGGACCGCGATGGGCTCAGGTGAGTCGCAATGGATTACCGGGCCCCAGGCGCGCACGCAGGTGCAGCGCCTGCGGGCGCGGTCGAGCGCCATCCTGAGCGGCGTAGAGTCGCTCATCATGGATGACTCCCGGTTGACGCTGCGGGCCGACCAATTAGCCTTGGGCAACGCCGACGACATCACCCAGCGCCAACCCCTGCGAGTGATTCTTGATTCTCGCCTGCGTCTTCCTCTGGCGGCAGCGTGTCTGCGCGAGCCCGGGCGCACGCTGATCATCACCACTGACCAGCACAGCGAAGAGAAACGGCACCGGTTGGCGCAGGCCGGGGCCGAGATTCACGTGCTGCCTGCCGAAGGCGGGCGCATTGCACTGGCTGACATGCTGCGCTGGCTGGCAGATAATGAGCAGGTGAACGAACTCTTAGTAGAAACGGGAGCGACGCTTGCGGGCGCGCTGCTGGAAGCCGGCCTGGTCGATGAAATGCAGCTTTTCGTCGCGCCGACATTGCTGGGCGGCGAGGCAAGACCGCTGTTTTCCCTGCCGGGAATGACCCAGATGGCCGATCAAAAGCGCTTGACGATCCTCGAGTCGCGAACCGTGGGAAACGACTGGTGGATCATAGCCGCCCCGCACGCTGACTAGCGCAAGCCGTCATTGCAAGGTACCCTGACGCCCGAATTCGCATACGATGCGAGCCTAATTTTTGGAGATTCCATGGCGCACTCCTCTTCAGAGGGTTTATCCCCCATCGCTGAGCTGGTAGACGACATTCGCCAGGGCAAAATGGTGATTCTCATGGACGATGAGGATCGCGAGAACGAAGGCGATATCATCATGGCCGCCGAAATGGTGAAGCCAGAGCATATCAATTTCATGGCGCGCTATGCCTGCGGCCTGATCTGCATGCCGATGACCCGTGAGCGCTGCGAGCAGCTCAATCTGCCGCTCATGGTGCGCGATAACGGCTCCGGCTTTGGCACCAAATTCACGCTCTCGATCGAGGCGACCGAAGGGGTCACCACCGGCATTTCAGCCGCCGACCGCGCCCGTACGGTGCAAGCCGCCGTTGCGCCGAATGCCAAACCGACGGATATCGTTCAGCCAGGGCATATTTTTCCGCTGATGGCCGAACCCGGTGGCGTGCTGCGTCGCGCAGGCCATACCGAAGCCGCTTGCGATTTAGCCGCGCTGGCCGGATTAGATCCCAGCGGCGTCATTTGTGAGATCATGAACGATGACGGCAGTATGGCCCGCCGCCCTGAGTTAGAGGCCTTTGCCAAAGCACACGATATCAAGATGGGCACCATCGCCGACTTGATTCACTACCGGATCGTCAACGAACAAACGGTAGATCACGTAGAAACGACGCAAGTGACCACCGTCCATGGTGAGCTGGCGCTGCATGTGTTCCGTGATCGTATTCAGGGCGCTCACCACCTCGCGCTCGTGAACGGGCAGCCCACACCCGAGCAGGCCACTACCGTGCGCGTGCATTTGGCCGATACCCTGCGCGATGTGATGGGGCTGATGAAGGGCGATCAATGCCGTTGGGATGCTCACCGCGCCATCGAACAGATTGCCCAGGCGCCTGCCGGGGTGTTCGTACTGATCGATGACGGGCGGCCACATCAAGATTTGAAGGATCAGCTAGATATCTATCTGGATCGCGTGCGTCAGCCGCGCACCAGCGACTCTGATGGCTCTGGCAATTATTTAACGATTGGTACGGGTTCGCAAATTCTACGCCATCTCGGCGTGGGTAAAATGCGCCTACTCAGCTCGCCGTGGAAGTTCTCAGCGCTCTCTGGGTTCGACCTAGAAGTGGTCGAGCGGCTGGGGCCCAATGACACGGCCGACGAGCCAACTTTTCAGCAGGAATAAATCGATGCAATCCCTTTCGCAAATTGAAGGTACCTTCGTAGACGTCGATGGGCGCTACGTGATCGTGGTGGGTCGTTTTAATCACCACGTCGTGGATAGCTTGGTAGAAGGTGCCGTCGACAGTCTGACGCGCCACGGTGTGGACATGGAAAACATCCACATCGTTCACGTCCCCGGTGCATGGGAGCTGCCCCTAGCCGTCAAGCGCGTGCTCAACGTGATGAAGCCCGATGCGGTGATTGCGCTTGGCGCCGTCATTCGCGGCGGCACACCGCACTTCGAGTACGTGGCGGGGGGCTGCAACACGGCCATCAATCATCTTCAGTTGGAGTTCGATACGCCAGTAGCCAACGGTGTACTGACCGTCGAGTCCATCGAGCAGGCCATCGAGCGTGCCGGCACCAAGGCGGGTAACAAAGGCACTGAAGCGGCCATGGCGGCGATGGAAATGGTCTCTCTACTGCGCGCCCTGCCGGTGGGAGATTCCCAATGAGTGAGCGTCGTGAGCGCAAGCCCTCAGCCGCACAGCAGGGGCGTCACGCCGCCAGGGAGTTAGCGGTACAAGGGCTTTATCAATGGCAGATGACCGGTAAATCGATTACCAGCATCGAAGCGGAATTTCGCAGTCAGGTGGCCGACGACGATCTCGAAGATCACGAGAACTGGGTCAAGGTCATGGAAATCGCCGACAAAGCGCTGTTCCATGAGCTTTTACACAACACGGTTCGCTTCAAAACCGAGCTGGACCGCGAAATCGCCCCGTTGTTGGATCGCCGCCTGGAAGATTTGGACGCGGTAGAGCTGGCCATTCTTCGCTTGGGAGCGTACGAGCTCTCCCGGCGAATGGAAGTGCCTTACCGCGTAGTGATTAACGAAGGCGTTGAGCTGGCAAAATCATTTGGCGCCACCGACGGCCATAAATACGTGAATGGCATTCTCGATAAGCTAGCCAACCGCTTACGAAGTGCCGAAGTCAGCGCCCGCCGCTTGTAAGCGGAGGGGGCTGATCAAGCGTTTAAGGGGCCTTTGTGCTTGCCGAATTCGATCTGATTCGACGTTTCTTTATGTCGCCGCAGGAGGCGCAAGCGACGAATGGCGTTGCCCTAGGATGCGGCGATGACGCCACCCTATTGATGCCTCAGGTCGGCCAGGAGCTGGCCGTGAGCGTTGACACGTCAGTGGTGAACGTACACTTCCCTCATGATGCGCCGGCTCAGGCAGTCGGTCACCGGGCGTTGGCGGTGGCCCTCAGCGATTTGGCGGCCATGGGAGCCGTCTCGCGCTGGTGCTTGATGGCACTGACGCTCGACCAGCGCGCCTTCGAGGATGATGCTCATGCGGAACAGTGGCTGTCCCGCTACGCGAGGGGATTCCATGCGCTTTGCCAGCAGCATGCCACGGTGCTGGCGGGCGGCGATGTCACGTCCGGTGAGTTGAGTATCGGCGTTACGGTTATGGGCGAAGTGCCTGCAGGATCAGCAATGACCCGGTCAGGCGCCCGTCCAGGCGATGTCGTGGCGGTAACCGGGGCGCTAGGCGGTGGCGCGGGCGGGCTAGCGCTGTGGCAACGCGGTGAGCGAGACCTCGCACATCCGTTGCTCCAGCGCTACCTCATGCCACAGCCAAGGCTCGACGCCGGCATCGCTCTGCGCGGAGTGGCGACGGCGGCGATGGACATCTCCGACGGCTTGTTGGCGGATTTGACCCACCTGCGAGAGGCGTCTCACGTGGGGGTCGACCTGGCCCCCGAGTCGCTACCGCTGGCCGAGGGACTGGTCGAGTGCCTCGGCCACGAGCAAGCCCTGACGGCAGCGCTCTCCGGAGGAGACGATTACGAACTCTTGGTCACGCTACCGCCCGATCAAGTCACTAAGGCGGTTGCTAAACTGGCCGAGAGCGGCCTGTCTCTGAGGGTGATTGGTCGCTGCACGGAGACGTTGGGCGTGACGGGCGTGCCTGACGGCAGAGCGACGGGCTGGCAGCACTTCCGAGGGGGTGCATCATGAACCGTGCACCAGCGAGCGTTTGGCGACGCCCCACTCACTTTTTTGCCTTCGGTTTGGGCAGCGGGACGGTGCCTTGGGCGCCGGGCACGTTTGGCACGTTGGCGGCCATTCCCTTCTACTGGATGATGGCCGACCTTTCCCTCGGTTGGTACTTGGGGATCGTCCTGGCCGCATTTATCGTTGGGGTTTGGCTATGTGACAAAACCTCCCACGATCTGGGTGTGCACGATCATTCGGGGATCGTCTGGGATGAGTTCGTTGGCTATTGGATTACCATGGCCGCCGTGCCATTCTCCTGGGAAGCGGCGCTGTGGGGGTTCGTGGTGTTCCGCATTTTCGATGTCTTTAAACCGTGGCCCATTCGCTGGGCTGACCGCCGAGTGGCCGGTGGGTTTGGCATCATGATCGACGATGTCATGGCAGGGATTTACGCCTGGAGTACCATGCACCTGTGGTTTTGGCTGCATTGATCGACGGGTGGCGTGGAATCAGGTCTCGTTGAGGGGCCGTTCAAGGAGATAGCATGCGCAAGGAACGTTTGATCGTGCCTGTTCTCGCGACGATTGCCGTCGTGTGGATGGTCGCGCAACTGCTATCCAGCGTGCTTTTCGAGCGCAGTCTCCGTCAGGCGCTCGAAGATCTAGAGGCACGCGGCGAGTGGCGTGTTAGCCAGGTAGAGAATCGACAAGGATGGCTCACTTCTCGGGGGCGGCTGATTCTTTCGCCGCTGCTGGGACGCCCCTGGCGTCTAGAGCTCACCTACCGAGCACGACACGGGGTGTTGAGTACCGATGTCGAAGGCACGCTGCTGCCGCGCTTGGATAGCGTGCTACAAAAGGCGGTGGGTGAAGTCTCGGCACCGTCGGTCCCCCGTTGGCAGGGCCGCTATCAAACTTTGAGTGGTCATACCGAGCTGCGCTTGGCACTTGCTCCCTTCGTCATTCAGCAAAACGGGCGCGAGCTGGAGGTTCGCGGTGCCCGAGTACGCTTGGAAGGCGTGTTTGGGGATTGGCGCCTGCGTGGACTGCTCGATCAGCTCACCCTGACCGACGGCCTATCACAACTCACGCTGGGTCCCGCCACCTTGGAAAGTCGCTATACCTACATCGACGATGCCTACCACTTTGCCCAGCGTGACCATCTGCACATCGAGCAGCTAGCGTTGCATTACCCTGCCTACGACATCAACGTAGCGCCTCTGGATCTCCATAGTCACATGGAGCTGGATGAGAGCGAGCTTCGTCTAAAAGGCGAGCTGGTCGTCGGCGACGTGCATGTGCCGAGTGAAGCGCCTGACACCCCGCTCCTGAATGGTCGTATCGAGGCAGAACTCTCGCGTTTGAATGGGGATGCCGTTCGGCAAACGATTCGTCGACTGCGCCAAGAGGCCGCCTGGGGAGACACTAGCTTGCCCATGGCAGAAGGGTTATTGGCTCGCTTGGAGCCCGACCTGCGCCAAGTATTGAGTGACTCTCCGCGCCTCGATATCACCACCATCGCCTTGGACAGCCCGTTATTGGGGCTGCAAGTCAATGCCGAGGGGGCCCTGTTCTTCGATGCACGTCGCTTGGAAGAGCTGAGCGTAACGTCACTGGATAAGCCAGTCGAACGCGCTCGCTGGATCGAGCGCATCGATGGTGACTTCGTGTGGCACGATGCGCCTACCGTGGCAGCGCTCTGGCTGGGCTTACCACTGGGCACCCGTGAACTGCAGTTCGACGTGATTCGAGGCGTATGGCGCGTCAACGGTCGACCCATGCCATCGTTGTGGCCGCCTAACGAGAGTTAGGTAAAACGCTTTTAGGGTTGAAGTTTTCCCACCCTGCCCACATTCCTTTCAACATACAAAGCGGCAACGGCCGCAGGCTACTGTTGATGGAGGGCGCATGAGCGACCAGGATTACGACCGCGATCAAGAACCCCTAGATTGGCTCACCGATGCTGAGTCACAGGAACAGGACGCTCAAGAGCAGAGCGCCCACGGCGAGGCCTACCGTTCGGACGGTGAGCGGGTAAGTTCGCTCGTGCCCGCCAGCGATATGTTGCCCGAGCGCATCTACTTGCTTCCGATTCATAACCGCCCCTTTTTCCCCGCCCAGGTGCAGCCCCTGGTCATCAACCGCGAACGCTGGGAAGAGACCATGCGTCGCGTTGGCAACACCCCGCACCACACCATTGGTGTCGCGTTCGTGGGTGAGCAGGGCGTCGACTCCCTGGATCACGACGGTTTTCCTGAGATTGGTACCGCCGTCAAGGTGCACAAGCTCAAAAGCGAAGATCAGCAAATCCAGTTCATTGCCCAAGGACTCCAGCGCTTTAAAATTCAGCGATGGCTCTCCAAAGAACCGCCGTACTTGGTGGAAGTCACCTACCCCAAAGAGCCGGTCAATGCCGAAGACGAAGAGACCCGTGCCTACGCCATGGCGATCATCAACGGCATCAAGGAACTGCTGCCGATCAATCCGCTCTACGGTGAGGAACTCAAACACTACCTGAACCGTTTCAGCCCCCACCAGCCAGGACCGCTGACCGACTTCGCTGCAGCCATTACGTCGGCCAAAGGCCCCGAGCTTCAGGATGTGTTGGCCACGCTGCCAGTGGCGGAGCGAATGCACAAAGTGCTGCCGCTGCTGCGCAAAGAGATCGATGTGGCTCAACTGCAAAGCGAGATCAGCGAGCAGGTCAACGCGCAGATGCAGGAGCGTCAGCGGGAGTTTTTCCTCCGCGAGCAGCTCAAGGTCATTCAGCGTGAGCTGGGCATCTCTAAAGACGATCGAGAGAACGATGTCGATACGTTCAGAAACCGCTTGGAAGCCCTGGTGGTGCCCGAGCGGGTGCAGGCGCGCATCGATGAGGAGTTGAACAAGCTCAGCGTGTTGGAAACCGGTTCCCCAGAATACGGCACCACGCGTAATTACCTCGACTGGCTGACCTCGTTGCCTTGGGGTGTCACCAGCCAGGACAAGCTGGATCTTGCCCATGCTCGTCAAATCCTCGACCGCGACCACGACGGCTTGAAAGATGTCAAAGAGCGCATCATCGAATTTCTGGCCGAAGGCACCTTCAAAGGTGATGTGGGCGGTTCCATCGTGCTGCTGGTTGGCCCGCCAGGGGTGGGGAAAACCTCCATTGGCCGCTCCATTGCCGAGGCGCTGGGTCGCGAGTTCTACCGCTTCTCCGTGGGCGGCATGCGCGATGAGGCCGAGATCAAAGGCCATCGTCGCACCTACGTAGGGGCGATGCCCGGCAAGTTGGTCCAGGCTTTCAAGGAGGTCGAGGTCGAGAACCCGGTCATCATGCTCGATGAGATAGACAAGCTGGGTCAGTCCTTCCAAGGCGACCCCGCGTCGGCCCTGCTCGAAGTGCTCGACCCTGAGCAGAACGTCGACTTTTTGGATCACTACCTCGACGTACGCATGGATCTGTCCAAGGTGCTCTTCGTATGCACGGCCAACACCCTGGATAGCATTCCTGGCCCGCTCCTGGACCGTATGGAGCAAATTCGTCTGTCGGGCTACATCGCCGAAGAGAAGCTGCAAATCGCCAAGCACCACCTTTGGCCGAAGCTGCTAAAACGCGACAACCTGCCGAAGAAACGTATCAACCTCAGCGATGCCGCTCTCAAGCAGGTCATCGAAGGGTACGCCCGCGAGGCCGGCGTTCGCCAACTGGAAAAGCAGCTCCACCGTATCGTGCGCAAAGCGGCGGTGAAACTGCTGAAAGAGGATATCGAGACCGTCAAAATTTCGGTGAAGAACCTCGAAGAGTTTCTTGGTGCCCCGCTTTTCCGCAAAGAGAAAGTGCTCAAAGGCGAAGGCGTGGTGACGGGGCTTGCCTGGACCTCCATGGGCGGCGCGACGCTCCCCATCGAAGCGGGCAAAGTGCACTCGCTGGATCGCGGCTTCAAGCTGACAGGCAAATTGGGCGATGTCATGAAAGAGTCTGCCAACATTGCTTATAGCTACACACTGGGTCACTTGGCCGAGTATGGTGCGGATGCCGACTTCTTCGACTCGGCGTTCGTGCACTTGCACGTGCCTGAAGGCGCCACGCCAAAGGATGGCCCCTCTGCTGGCGTGACCATGACGACGGCGCTGCTATCATTGGCCAAACACCAGGCCATCGATCGGCCGCTGGCCATGACCGGGGAGCTGACGCTCACGGGGCAAGTGCTGCCGGTAGGGGGCATTCGTGAGAAGGTCATCGCCGCGCGCCGAAGCGATATCTTCGAGGTGATTCTCCCTGAGGCCAACCGTCGTGATTACGATGAGTTGCCCGACTATCTCAAAGAGGGCATGACCGTTCATTTTGCCAATCGCTATAGAGATGTCGCCAACGTGGTCTTCAAATAGCGATTGAGCCTGACTCTCTTTCTGTTCACGCCTGCGCCGCTCTGAAGAGAGCGGCGCTTTTTTATAGCTATTCACTGGTTAGGTGCCCGGTAAATTCGTGATAATAGTTCAAAATCAATTATTAAAAATAAAACCTCTGGGGAGCTTCTATGCGCAATAACCAGCCCGTTACGCAACGTGAATACGTGCTCGACGAAGAGACGGTACTCATTTCACGCTCGGATTTGAAAGGGAACGTCACCTATGCCAACGCTGCTTTCGTAGAAGTCAGCGGCTATTCGAGAGATGAACTGCTGGGAGCACCGCACAACCTGATCCGTCACCCCGATATGCCCGAAGCGGCCTACGCCGATTTCTGGAAAACCATTCAAGCGGGCGGAACGTGGCAGGGAACGGTGAAAAACCGCCGCAAAAATGGCGATCACTATTGGGTCAACGCTACCGTCGCCCCCTTGCGAGACGGCGATCGCATCGTGGGCTATACCTCCCTGCGCCGTAAAGCGTCGCCAAAGCGCATTGCCTTGGCCGAGCAGGTGTACGCCGACATACGTGAAAAGGGCAAGTCGCGCCGCTACACGCTACAACAAGGCGCATTGCAGCGCCGGGGGCTGGGTGGCATTGTCGCCCGCTTTCAATTCACCAGTCTCAAAGCCAAATTGATCGGGATGGTCGTGGCAGCCGTCGTGTTGCTAGGGCTATCGGGTGGGCTGGGTCTTTACGGCTTGAGCGTGTCTGGTGAGCGACTGGAAACCCTCAACCGTTCTGGATTGGAGTCCGTCGCCGATTTGCAGCTCATCGAGCGCCATATTGGGCTGGCCGTCGAGGAGCTAGAGCCCGCCGTCAGAAACCCGCGTCGTGTCGATATGGAAACGGTATCGGCACAATTGGCGGCCAACACTCAAAGTGCCCAAACACTATGGGAGGCGTATCGCCAAACCAGCAGCGCGTCGTCAACGGTGCTCCAGGGGTTCGATGAAGCGTTCGCCGCTTGGCGCGGCGGCGTGACGGGCGCCATCGAAGCGATCGATCAAGCCAACGGTTTTGCAGCGTTCGAGGCGCTCAATAGCGTGGTGCTGCCCGCAACGGCCAATATCCGAGAGCTCAACAGCCAGCTAGTGGACGACGAGCGTGCCGGTGCCGCCGATCTGGTGGAGGACGCACGACAAGGCCGTCAGCAGATGTTCATTGCTCAGCTAGTACTGCTGTTGATCGGTCTTTGCATACTGGTGGCGCTCAGCGTGTTCATTCTGAAGTCGGTCTTTCGCAGTTTGGCGGGGGCGCGTTATATGACGTTTCAAATCGCGGCCGGTAACCTGGCGGCGCGTGAGCGTCGCCAGAGCAACGATGAGCTGGGGGAACTGCTCTACTCGTTGGATACGATGCGCTTCAGTCTCTCTAGTATCGTGGGCGACGTCGAAAACCGCGTGTCGGTAGTCACGCCTGCGATCCAACAAATTGCTGCCGAAAACGAGGAGCTTGCTTCGCGCACGGAGCAGCAAGCGTCGTCGCTGCAGCAAACCGCCTCGAGTATGGAGGAGATGACCTCCACCGTTCAGCAGAATAACGACAATGCGCGTCAAGCCACGGAGCTAGCCCAGCAAAATGCCGCCAGCACGCGGGATACTCGCCAACAAATGGAGCAGCTCGTCGAGCGCATGCAGCGCATTGCCAAAAGCGCTGAAAAAATGACCGAAATGATCGGCGTCATCGACAGCATTGCTTTCCAAACCAATATCCTGGCGCTCAACGCCTCGGTAGAGGCCGCCCGTGCGGGCGAGCATGGCCGGGGCTTTGCCGTGGTCGCCAGTGAGGTACGCACCCTAGCCAGTCGTAGTGCCGATGCCGCCCAGGAAATTCGTAAAATGATCGATAGCACGACGCAAGAAGTGAGCGGCGGGCGTAGCGCTGTCGAGCAAGCCGAGAGCGCCATCGAGAACGTCGTGGCGCAGGTCAGCCGCGTCAGCGAGCTCATGGCCTCGATCAGTACGGCATCGAACGAACAGAGCAGCGGGATTGGTCAAATCAACGCCGCCATTGCCGAGATGGATAGCGTCACCCAGCAAAATGCCACTAAAGTGCAGTCGATTGCAGCCTCGGCAGACAACTTGGCACTGGAGGCCTTCGAGCTGGCCAACGTCGTCGACGCCTTCCGCCTGGAGGGCGCACAAGCCGAGAGTATCGGTGCTGCACGCGAAAAATTGGCACGTGCCCAAAGAGCCATCAAGCAGAACGTTCCAGGACTGCCTAGTGACGCGCCGTCGAAACACGCCCGTCGTCAAACGCGTTCGTACACACCGCCCCAAGACGAACAGGAGGAGTGGGATACGTTTTAAGGCGCTTCATGGGAAGCGCTGCGTTTAATCACCATTGATGATTCGCATGGTCGATCATTTGAATATGCCACCCGCCGGGTGGCATATTTTTTGCTGCGTTTTTGTGGATGGGCGTAGGTCGGAAAGTGGATCGACGCTCGATAACGGCTTGGTAAAAAGGACGTCGCTGGGTCACAGGCAAAACAGGCCTTTCATAAAAAAACAGTAGGGGTTCTTGATGAGCATATCCAGCCAAGCAGCATTCGAACTCTCTGATGATCAAGTGTTGATTTCACGCTCTGACCGCCAGGGAAAGATCACCTACGTGAACCAGACATTCGTCGATGTCAGTGGCTACGCGCAGACAGAGCTAATGGGGGAACCCCATAGTGTCTTTCGTGATCCGGACATGCCTGCGATGGTTTTCAGCAATATGTGGACGACCATCGAAAAGGGAAAAACGTGGCAAGGGGTCGTCAAAAATCGCTGTAAAAATGGCGACACGTATTGGGTACATACCACGGTAGCACCGTTACTCGATGGTCAACGAGTGGCAGGCTATACGGCGATTCGCCGTAAAGCCGGACAAAAAGCCATTGCCCGCGCCGCCAGGGCGTATAGCATTATGCAACAGGGCCGAAGCCGAGGGTTTAAGCTCCATCATGGTGCATTACGGCGCACCGGGGTGCGCGGATGGGTGCAGCGTTTTAGCTTCAGCAGTATGCAGGCCAAACTGATGGGGATGGTCATTGCCGCTATTGCGCTGCTGGCCGTGGCGGGGGCCGCCGGCGTGTATGGCATCACCAGCTCTGCTGACCGGCTGCGCACACTGAACCAAACCGGGCTCGAAGGCGTGGCCAATCTGCAGCAAATCGAGCAGGGTACCGCCCAGCTCTTGCAGGCGCTGGAGCCTGCCGTGCGTAACCCGCGACGTGCCGATCTGGATCTGCTCGAAGAGCAGTTGAACACACTCCAAGGTGATATCAACCAAACATGGCAGGGGTTCACCGCCCAGCGCATGGAAACCAGTGGCGTTCAGCAGGGGCTGACGGCGCATTTGACGTCGTTCTTGAGCGGCGCTGAGACGGCATTCACCGCGATACGCGATGGCAATGGCTTTGCGGCGTTCGAGGCGTTCAACGATGTCGTGAAGCCGACCTCCGATAGCATTAGTGCCACCATCAATTTGCTGGTCGATAACGAGCGTGCCGCGGCTCAAACACTCATGGCCAATGCAGAGCGTCAGCAGCAATGGCTCTTGTGGGGGCAGTTGGGCGTCTTACTCTTCGGTATTTTGCTGATGGTAGGGCTCAGCGTGGCCGTGCTACGGTCGTTGATCAAGTCGCTCAATGAAGCACGCCGCGTCACGTTTCAAATTGCAGCGGGTAATTTGGCCAATCGGGTCACCCTCAAGCGAAACGATGAGCTTGGCGAGCTGCTGGCTTCTCTGGAAACCATGCGTGCCAGCCTCTCAGGATTGATTACCGAAGTCGGCAACAAAGTGGAGATCGTCACGCCCGCCTCGGAGCACATCCATCAGCAAAACGAGGAGTTGGCTTCACGCACCGAACAGCAGGCTTCGTCGCTGCAGCAAACGGCCTCCAGCATGGACCAAATGACCGCAACGGTGCAGCAAAATACCGAAAACGCGCGTCAAGCCAATCAACTGGCCATGCAAAATGCGACGACCAGCCGCGAAACGGGTGAGCGCATGCAGGCGTTGGTGGAGCGGATGGAGCGCATCGCGGCAAGCGCCGCTAAAATGAACGATATCATCACGGTCATCGATGGTATTGCTTTCCAGACCAACATCCTGGCCTTGAACGCCTCGGTCGAAGCCGCTAGGGCAGGTGAGCAGGGCCGAGGATTTGCCGTAGTCGCCAACGAGGTACGCAATTTAGCCGGGCGCAGTGCCGATGCGGCGGGCGAGATTCGCCGATTGATCGATACCTCCTCTCAAGAGATTGCCGGTGGCGCGGATGCCGTCAAAGAGGCCGAGCGATCTATCGAGCAGGTCGTCAACCAAGTGATGCGGGTAAGCGACATCATGGAAGAGATCAGTACCGCCTCGGACGAGCAGAGCAGCGGCATTGCTCAGATCAACACGGCGGTCTCTGAAATGGATCATGTCACCCAGCAGAACGCGACCAAAGTGCAGTCGATTTCCAGCGCCGCCCAGCGCTTGACCCACGAAGCGCTAGACCTAGCGAACGTCATTGCCGCCTTCCGGTTAGAAGGCGCGGAGGAGGAGAGCAGCGAGACAGCGCGGATGCGACTGTCTCAGCGTAACGATCCAGCTCCCGGCCTACCGTCGCAACATGCGTTACAAGCGCGCGCAGAGGCGCTATCCACACCTGCGCCCAAGCGTCGAGAAACGGCCCCTGCCGAGGAGGAGTGGGAGACCTTTTAAGGAGGCATCAGCATCCCACGCGTTTGGTTGCCCTCTACATCTAGTCTAGGCGGTGCGCTCATGCCACAATCTAAGGCCGCTGGATTCAATTGCCTGCCGCCACGTATGCGGCAGGCCACGATAAAGATGTAGAGGACACCATGCCTGAGTACCGCTCCCGTACCACCACCGCTGGCCGCAATATGGCTGGCGCTCGTGCCCTTTGGCGTGCCACCGGTATGAAAGACGACGACTTTCATAAACCGATCATTGCCGTTGCTAACTCGTTTACCCAGTTCGTCCCAGGACATGTGCACCTAAAAGACATGGGGCAGCTGGTGGCGCGCGAGATCGAAAAAGCGGGAGGCGTGGCCAAAGAGTTCAACACGATCGCCGTGGATGACGGGATCGCCATGGGCCACGATGGCATGCTCTACTCGCTGCCGAGCCGCGACATCATCGCCGATAGCGTCGAGTACATGTGTAACGCCCACTGTGCCGATGCGCTGGTGTGTATTTCCAACTGCGACAAGATCACCCCAGGCATGTTGATGGCCGCGATGCGTCTCAATATTCCGGTCATCTTTGTCTCCGGCGGCCCAATGGAAGCCGGTAAGACCAAGCTGCTGGATCACGGCCTCGACCTCGTCGATGCCATGGTCATGGCGGCCGACGACAGTGTCGACGACGAAACCCTCGCCGAAGTCGAGCGCAGTGCGTGCCCTACCTGCGGCAGCTGCTCGGGTATGTTCACCGCCAACTCCATGAACTGTCTGACCGAAGCGCTAGGGCTAGCGCTGCCGGGTAACGGTACCGTGCTGGCGACCCACGCTGACCGTCGTCGTTTGTTCGAGACCGCGGGGCATCGCATCGTCGAGTTGGCCAAACGCTATTACGAAGGTGAAGAGGCGCACCTGCTACCCCGCGCGATTGGTAGCAAAGCCGCTTTCAAGAACGCCATGACGCTGGACATCGCCATGGGCGGCTCGACCAACACCATCCTCCACCTGTTGGCCGCCGCCCAAGAAGCGGAAATCGACTTCACCATGGCGGATATCGACCGTCTTTCCCGGGAAGTGCCGCAGCTATGCAAGGTGGCCCCCAATACCCAAAAGTACCACATCGAAGACGTTCACCGTGCCGGGGGGATCATGGCCATCCTGGGTGAACTGGACCGCGCGGGCGTATTGGATACCTCGGTGCCGACCGTCTATGGCGACAGCCTGAAAGCGGCGCTGGATGAGTGGGACATCATGCGCTCGCCAAGCCCAGAGGTGGTGGAGTTCTTTAAAGCAGGCCCCGGCGGCGTTCCCACGCAAACCGCGTTTTCGCAAAGCGCCCGCTGGCCGAGTCTGGACGGCGACCGTGCCACCGGCTGTATTCGCGACCTGGCGCATGCGTTCTCTCGCGAGGGCGGCTTGGCCGTTCTCTACGGCAACATCGCGCTGGATGGCTGCGTCGTGAAGACCGCCGGCGTCGACGACTCCATTCTGGTCTTCGAGGGCAAAGCCCACGTGGTGGAGTCGCAAGACCAAGCGGTGGCCAACGTCTTGGATGGCAAGGTGAAAGAGGGCGACGTGGTGGTTATCCGCTACGAAGGTCCCAAAGGGGGGCCGGGCATGCAGGAGATGCTTTATCCAACCTCTTACTTGAAATCGAAAGGCCTAGGCAAAGCCTGCGCGCTGCTAACCGATGGCCGCTTCTCTGGCGGCACCTCGGGGCTGTCGATTGGCCACGTTTCCCCAGAAGCAGCGGCGGGCGGCGCCATAGGCTTGGTCGAGCAGGGCGACACCATCTTGATCGACATTCCCAACCGCGCGATCAACGTGCAACTGAGCGATGCCGAGCTGGCCAAGCGCCGCGAGGCAATGGACGCCAAAGGTAAAGATGCCTGGAAGCCCGTCGAGCAGCGCCCGCGTAAGGTCACACCTGCGCTCAAAGCGTATGCGCTGCTCGCTACCTCTGCGGACAAAGGCGCGGTGCGCGATCTGTCCAAGCTAGATTAAGTGACACCACAGCCCGTCTCGTGCGGGCTGTTTTTTTTGCCAGCCTGAACCGTCACATCGACTAAGGATTGTAATGAAGGCGATCATCAACGTTGGCCTCGTTGGCTATGGTTTTGCGAGCAAGACGTTCCACGCCCCGCTCATCCAAGCAACCGAAGGGATGGACCTAGTGGCCGTCTCATCGAGCAATGTTGCCAAAGTGCAGGCAGACCTGCCCAATGTAGAGGTAGAAAGCCAAGCGCTGGCGCTATGTAAGCGACCGGATATCGACCTGATCGTCATCCCCACGCCAAACGACACTCACTTCCCGTTGGCCAAAGCGGCGCTCTCTGCTGGAAAGCACGTGGTGGTCGATAAGCCCTTCACCGTCACGCTCTCCGAGGCCAAGCAGTTAAAAGCCCTGGGAATGGACAAAGAGCGGTTGATATCGGTGTTTCATAACCGCCGTTGGGACAGCGATTTCCTGACGCTCAAAGCGCTTTTGGAAGAAGGGACGCTGGGGCGAATAACGGGATTCGAGTCGCGCTTCGATCGCTTTCGCCCCGAAGTGCGTGATCGCTGGCGTGAAAAAGCCACCCCTGGCGGCGGTATTTGGTACGACCTAGGACCGCACCTCCTCGATCAAGCCTGCGAACTGTTTGGCATGCCCAGTGCCATTTTGCTCGAGCTAGGCGCACGCCGCGACGGTGCCAGGGCCGACGACGACTTTCTCGCTTTGCTGGAGTATGACGATCGACGTGTCAGCTTGAGTGCCGGTACGCTGGTGGCCGAGCCGACGCCGCGCTACCGCGTGCATGGCACGAAGGGGAGCTACATCAAATACGGCCTAGACCCGCAGGAAGATCGTCTGAAAGCCGGGGAGACGCCGTCAGCCGCTTGGGGCGCAGATGGCCCTGGCATACTCACGCTGCGCGAGGGAGAAGGCGAGGAGGCGCCACTGGTGCGCCACGATCATCCTTCGCTGCCAGGTGATTATCTCGCCTATTACCAAGGGGTGAGCGCGGCGATTCGTGATAAAGCGCCGCTTCCAGTGGATATCGATGACGCCCTTCGCAGCATGGCGCTTCTGGAAGCGGGCCTAGACAGCCACCGCCAGCGTCGCTGGATTCCGCTCAAGCATCATCTGTAATGCTCAACAGCCAGAACGCCCGGCGCGTTCTGGCCGTTGAACCAGGCGGTTAGAGCAAATCCATCTCACTACGGCGCTTCTCTTCGCGCAACTTATCCCGCGCAATATAGAGCGCTGCAATGGCGCGCGCTTCATGGAAGTCTTCGCGCATCAGTAGCGCGGGTAACTCTTCGATGGCATGGGTCTCGACGATCAGCGGCTCGGGCTCGTCGCCCGGTAAGCGCTTGGGGTAGAGGTCCGTCGCCATGAGAACCTGCATACGGTGGCGCATGTAGTTAGGTGCCAACGACAGCTCGACCAGCGGTTCGATGCGATGTGCACCGAAACCGCACTCTTCCATTAGCTCGCGATTCGCGGCGGTCACGATGTCTTCACCGGGGTCGACCAAGCCTTTGGGTAGCGTGAGCACGTAGTCCTCGAACCCTGCGGCATACTCCCGAATGAGTAACACATGCTCTGGGTCGGGCATGGCAATGATCATGACCGCGCCTCGATCAGCGCCGGTCAACCGCTCGAACTGTCGCTCCTCTCCGTTGGAGAAGCGTAAGTCCAGCGCTTCGATTTGGAACAAGCGGCTTTGCGCAACACGCTGGCGCCCCAGGATTTGCGGCTTGCGTGGGTAGCCGTTTGGCGTATCGCCGTGTGCTGTATCGTCGCGTGACATCCTGCCTCCGTGGCTGCAAAAAACGGGTTACGCTACAATAGCACGCTTACTCTTTCAGACTGGAGCGGCAATGATTGATTGGCGAGAGATCGATACCGTCCTGCTCGATATGGATGGCACGCTGCTGGACCTCCACTTCGACAGCCACTTTTGGCTCGAGCATCTGCCACGTCGCTACGTCGAGCTGCACCAGTTAGACCAAGCCAGTCAAGACGCGTTGAAAACCCGCATCATGGGGGAGCAGGGGACGCTGAACTGGTATAGCCTGGCGTACTGGAGCCGCGAGCTCGATGTCGACATCGTCGCGCTCAAGCGCGAAGTGCAACACTTGATTGGTCTGCGCAGCGATGCACACGATTTTTTGACGTGGCTAAAGCAGTCGCACCCCCGGGTCGTATTGGCGACCAACGCCGACCGCGCAAGCTTAGCGTTGAAACTCCCCCTCACGGGGTTGGAAAACTACCTGGACGCCATCATCTCATCGGAAGACGTGGGGGCAGCCAAAGAGGAGCAGGCGTTTTGGTTGGCTCTGCAAGAACGGGAGCCGTTCGATCCTGCTCGTACGCTCTTCATCGATGATAACCCCCGCGTTTTAGAGAGCGCTCGCGAGTTCGGTATCAAGCATCTGTTGGGTATCAAGCAGCCCGATAGTCAGCGCCCCGAAAAAGAGCTGCAGGAATTCATCGCTCTTGATCGATTCGCCCAACTGCTGCCAGCCGATCTGCCAGGGCAGCATCCACCCACCTGAGGAGAGCGTGAATGAGTGATAGCGTTCGCTTGGATAAGTGGCTATGGGCAGCGCGGTTTTTCAAAACCCGCGCCTTAGCCAAAAAAGCCATTGAAGGCGGAAAAGTTCACTACGATGGCGCCCGCGTCAAAACCAGCAAGAACGTCGAACTGGGCGCGCTGATCCGCGTTCCGCAGGGCTGGGATATTTTCGAAGTGGAGGTAACGGCGCTCTCGGATCAGCGTCGGGGTGCCCCCGAGGCGCGCAAACTCTATGCAGAAACCCAAGAGAGCGCGACGCGACGTGCCAAAGAAGCCGAGGCGCGGCGGCTGACCAATGAAGTCATGCAGCACCCCCTCAAGCGTCCTGACAAAAAGCAGCGGCGCGATATCCAGCGTTTTCAGCGTCAACAAGGGGAGTAAGCCGCGGCTGACTCCCAGCGCTCTCTTTTGACTCTCTCTTTCATGGTCTCGTTATGTCCGATCAAATCCAACGTTTTCTGTTCGACCAAACCAACGTGCGTGGCGAAATCGTCACGCTCGGTACCGCCTATCAGGAGGTGCTCGACCGACACGCCTACCCACCGGCAGTGAACCAACTGCTGGGTGAGCTCCTGGCGGCGGTGGCGCTACTGACCGATACCGTCAAGCTCGATGGCACGCTCAGTATCGAAGTGCGTGGCCAAGGGGCGCTCGCTCTGCTCATGGCGGAATCCAACCCAGGTGGCGAGCTGCGAGCGATCGCGCGCATTGCCGAAGACGCCGCGCTGCCCAGCGAGCACGCCAGCTTCCGCGAGCTGGTCGGGGAGGGGCAAATCGTGATTACCCTAGACCCGCGAGAGGGCCATCGCTATCAAGGGATCGTCGCGCTGGACCACGACACGTTGGGTGGCTGCCTGGAAGCCTACTTTGGCCAATCCGAGCAGTTGCCGACCCGGCTTTGGCTCGCAGCCGATGGTGAGCGGGCAGGCGGCCTGCTGCTTCAGCGCCTGCCGGATGCGTCGCAAAATCAAGACGTCGACGCCTGGGAGCGCAGCGTGTACCTGGCCGACACCATCAAGTCAGAGGAGCTGCTGGGTCTGGAGCAGCGTGACGTGCTCTACCGTCTTTACCATGAAGAAACCGTACGGGTCTTCGATCCCAAAACGCTCCGCTTTGGCTGCACCTGCTCGCGGGAGCGCATGAGCCACGCGCTCTATACATTAGGAAAGGACGAACTGCGCGATATACTGCACGAGCAAGGCGCCATCGACACTCAATGCCATTTTTGTCACACGAAATATCACTACACCGCCGCCGATATTGAAATTTTATTGGAAGACCCAGGTGCGCCGCCGCCGGTGATTCACTAATTGTGTAGTCGGCGCTGGCTGGGCATGCTATTTGGCCTATCGTCTAGACCTCCCAGGTGGTCCCGTCTAGCGCCAGGCGGGCAAACGGTTGTTTGAAAAGTTACTGCGCTGCAACACAAAATGTAGTGGTATTGTAGTAGTTTAACTACAAGATATTTGCTCGAAGCCCCCGTTTCCCGGGGGTTTTCTTTTTGCCATAATGCGCCGGACTTCAGCGCACCTAGTCAGCTGTGACCACCCTGCCAGCGGCTAGGATGATTTCTCAAGGCGTCGGCGACGCCCGCCCGGTAAATTAGAGACCCAGGAATCGACATGACCACGACTCAAGCCGCCCCCCAAGCCCACGTTAATCTCAGCAGCGCCGAACTGATCGAGCGCGCCGTGGCCCGTGGTGAAGGCCGCCTGTCCGCCAATGGTGCCCTGGTAGTCAATACAGGACTACGCACTGGGCGTTCACCGAAAGATCGTTATATTGTCGATGAGCCGACCACCCGCGATAGCATCGACTGGGGCAGCGTCAACCGTCCCTTCGACGCCGACAAGTTTTCCGCCTTGTGGGCACGGGTCGAAGAGCACCTGGAGAGTCGTGATCACTTCGTCGCCGAGCTTCACGTTGGCAGCGATGCCACGCATTACCTGCCAGTACGCGTCACGACGGAAACCGCTTGGCAGAACCTATTTGGCCGTACCATGTTCGTGCGCCCTCAGGCCTACAACCAAGCTGCGAAAGACGAATGGACGATCCTTAACGCCGCCGGTTTCGAGTGCGACCCGAACCGTGACGGCACGAATTCCGATGGTTGTGTCATCATCAATTTCGCCGAGCGCAAAGTATTGATTGCGGGTATGCGCTATGCAGGCGAAATGAAGAAAGCCATGTTCTCCGTCCAAAACTTCCTGCTGCCAGCGTCCGACGTGCTGCCGATGCACTGCTCGGCCAACGTCGGTGAAGATGGCGAGACCTGCCTGTTCTTCGGCCTCTCGGGTACCGGCAAAACCACCCTGTCTGCCGACCAGGCGCGCTTCTTGATCGGTGACGACGAGCACGCCTGGGGCGACGGTATCGTCTTCAACATGGAAGGCGGCTGCTACGCCAAGTGCATCGACCTGTCCGAGAAGAACGAGCCGGTCATCTGGAACGCGATCAAGTTCGGCACCGTGCTGGAAAACGTCGTCCTCGACGACCGTCGCGAGCCGGATTACGCCGACGACAGCCTGACCCAGAACTCCCGTGCGGCTTACCCGCTGGAGCACGTCGAGAAGCGCGTGGCGGAAAACCTGGCGGGCGAGCCGAATGCCATCGTCTTCCTGACCTGCGACATGTCGGGCGTGCTGCCACCCGTCTCCATATTGTCCAAAGAAGCGGCGGCTTACCACTTCCTGTCGGGCTACACCGCTAAGGTCGGCTCTACCGAAATGGGTTCGTCCGAAGGTCTGGCGGCAACGTTCTCCACCTGCTTCGGTGCACCGTTCTTCCCGCGTCCGGCCCGTGAGTACGCGGACCTGCTGATCAAGCGCGTCGAGAAAAAAGACGCTCAGGTCTACTTGGTCAACACCGGCTGGACCGGCGGTGCCTACGGTGAAGGCGGCTCGCGCTTCTCCATTCCGACCACCCGCGCGATCATCAGCGCCATTCAGTCGGGCATTCTGCGCGACGTAGAGACCAAACACATCGACGGCCTGAACCTGGACGTACCGGTCGCCGTGCCGGGCGTCGACTCCAGCCTGCTCGATCCGCGTGACACCTGGGCAGACCGCGACGCCTACGACCGCCACCTGCAGGAGCTGGCCACAAAGTTCGTCGATAACTTCAAGAAATTCGAAGGCGTCAACGACGCGATCATTCAAGCAGGCCCGCAGTTGACCTAATTCGTTCGGCTCTGCTGCACCAAGGGAGGAGTGCCTAGCACCCTCCCTTTTTGCGTTTTGCCTGTAACACGATGTAGGTCGGGCGAGCCCCAGGGGCGCTCTACAAGCGGAATCCTTCGACGATATGCTCAGCCAAACTATCGATGATGGGCGAGGGCTTAGAGGCGGTGCGCAGCAGCACGATGGAGGATTCGGGCAGTTCGGGAAACCCCTCTGGCTCCCCTAGTATCTGCATGTCGGAGGTCACCAAGCTGCGCATCCAAGCTGACACGGCCAACCCTGCCCCCACCACGGCTTGCAGCGTTGCCAGGCTGGGGCTGCTGTAAGCAATCCGGTACGCGCGGTCGGCGCGATCGAGTGCATGACAGGCATGGCGGCGACAAAAACAGGGGGCCTCGAACAGTGCAAGGGGCACCGGCGTCTGTAAATGCGTGCTGTGACTCTCGGCCGATACCCATACGGTCGCTTCACGCCTGAGAACGGTACCAACCTCATCGCCTATCTCCCGGGTCATGATGATGAGATCCAGGCTTCCCAGTGGCTGCTGGGAGAGCATCGACGAGGGAGCGCAGTGGACATCCACATCCACCAGCGGCCAAGCCTGCGAGAACGTCTTCAAAATGCCGGGCAGAAAGCGCATCACATAGTCGTCCGGCACCCCAAGACGCACGCGACCCACCATGTCTGGTTGGCGCAGCAGCGTCAGCGCTTCACCCTGCAGCGACAGAATCTTGCGCGCATAGCTCAGCAGCGTATGCCCCTCGCTGGTCAGCAGCAGCTGTCGGTGTTGGCGCACGAAGAGGGGGCGCTGAATGACATCCTCTTCCAGGCGCTTCATCTGCATGCTCACTGCCGACTGCGTGCGATTGACCACCTGGGCGGCGCTCGTAAAACCACCCTGGTCGACAATCGCGACAAACGTACGCAGTAGCTCGTGATCGATCGTAGGTGTCATCATCATGGCATCAATCTTGTTGATGTTTAACATAAAGAGTATTCGTTGGATTGATTGTAGGCGCTCTTTGATACTTCTTACAACACACCAAAGGAGAGTCCCCATGGAGCGCACACTTTCTTGCGAGCAGCAGAGTGACCGGCAGGTGTCTGAGCAGGCCAAAACATCGCGATCATCCACCGTGTCGAGCGCGTACCAAACGCCTTGGCGGGTCAGGTTGGCGCGTTGGTGGCAGCTGGGGCGGGAGCGTCATGCGCTAGAGCGCTTGAGCGATGACATGCTCAAGGACATTGGGCTGAGCCGGGAAGTGGCACATCGCGAGGCCAACCGTCCCTTCTGGGACGACCGAGGCTGGCGTCGTTGAGCCGCAGCTGCGCCACCCGCAGGTAAGTGAGGGGCCTCGCGCTGTAAGGATTCGAACGCAAGCACCACTAAGTCGTCAAAAGGGAGTGGGCCAAGACATGCCCCCTTTTCTTACCCGCTGGTTTTGTTTGCTATTCGACGACTGTCGATGGGAGTCTTACCAATGAAACGTCGCCACTTTTTAGGCCTGGCAGGGTTGACCGGTTTGGCCGGTGTATTGCCGGGAGTCTCGTTCGGTTTTCCCCGTCTCGATCTCGAAGCCGCCCCGGATTTGGATACGCTGGAGTTGAGCGAAGAGCAGTGGCGGGAGCGCCTCTCGGACGACGCCTTTTATGTATTGCGCGAAGAGGGCACCGAAGCGGCGTTTTCGAGCCCCCTGGATGAAGAGTACGGTGAGGGCGAGTACCGGTGTGCAGGCTGCGATTTGCTGCTCTTCACCAGCGCCATGAAGTACGACTCGGGTACCGGTTGGCCGAGTTTCTTCGACCATGTCGAAGGTCACTTGCTGACCAAACTGGATTTCAAGTTGGTCTGGCCGCGCACCGAGTACCACTGCGCCCGCTGCGGCGGTCACCAGGGGCACGTGTTCGAAGATGGCCCCGAGCCAACCGGCCTGCGCTGGTGCAACAACGGCGTGGCACTGCGCTTCGTACCTGCCTAGCGGTAGACGGTGTCGGCGACACGCAGCGTGTGACTCAGCCGTGCGACCCAAGCCATGCCACCTCAGATGGTTTGTGGTACCTTGTCGGCACCTCGAATGCTGCATGAGTTAGTTGCACGTTATGGATGTCAAACAACGCATTACTGCGCGCTTGGCCGAAGAGCTAAGCGTCCGGCCGGAACAGGTCGCCGCCACGGTAGAGCTTCTGGATGGGGGCGCTACCGTGCCTTTCATTGCCCGTTACCGTAAAGAAGTCACTGGCGCGCTGGACGATACGCAGCTTCGCCAGTTGGACGAACGCCTGCGTTACCTGCGCGAGCTGGAAGAGCGTCGCGAGGCGGTATTAGCCGCCATCGATGAGCAGGGCAAACTGGATGCAACCCTCAAAGCGACCATTCAAGCCGCCGATACCAAGCAGCGTTTGGAAGATTTATACCTTCCCTTCAAGAAAAAGCGCCGCACCAAAGCGCAAATTGCCCGTGAGGCGGGGTTGGAGCCCCTGGCCGACGCGCTGCTGGCAAATCCAGCGCTCGAGCCCGAAAGCGAAGCCGCCCACTACCTGCGTGAAGCCGAGGGAGATATCCCCGCCATCGACGATGCCAAAGCGGCGCTGGATGGCGCCAAGCAGATTCTGATGGAGCGCTTTGCCGAAGACCCGGAGCTCATTGGTCAACTGCGCGAGCGGCTATGGCAAGAGGGCGAGCTCAGTGCGCGCATGCTGGAGGGCAAACAGCAGGAGGGCGCGAAGTTCTCCGACTACTTCGAGCACGATGAAAAGCTGGCGAAAGTGCCTTCGCACCGGGCGCTGGCCATGTTCCGCGGCCGCAACGAAGGCATCTTGAGCCTGGCGATCCGCTTGCCGGGCGAAGACGACGCGCCCATCCATCCCGCCCAGGTAGCGATTGCCAAGCAGGTGGGCATTAGCGATGAGGGGCGTGCAGCGGATAAGTGGTTGAATGAAGTGGTGCGCTGGACCTGGCGTGTGAAGCTATACACCGCGCTGGAAACCGAGCTGCTGGGCCGCCTGCGCGAGCAGGCCGAACAGACCGCCATCGACGTGTTTGCCGCCAATTTGAAGGATCTGCTGCTCGCCGCACCGGCCGGACAGAAAGTGACCCTGGCGCTCGACCCCGGCCTACGTACCGGCTGTAAAGTAGCGGTGGTCGATGCCACCGGCCAGTTCGTCGATCAAGCCACCATTTATCCCCATGCGCCGCAAAACCGCTGGGACGAGTCGCTCAGCGTGCTCGCCAAGTTGGTCAAGCAGCATGGCGTGGAATTGATTGCCGTGGGTAACGGCACCGCCAGCCGGGAAACCGACAAGCTCGCGGGCGAGCTGGTAAAAGCGCTGGCCCCAGCCCATCGGCTGAGCAAGGTAATGGTATCCGAGGCGGGCGCATCGGTGTATTCGGCATCCGAGTACGCGGCGCGCGAACTGCCGGATCTCGACGTGACCATTCGCGGCGCTGTCTCGATTGCCCGCCGCTTGCAAGACCCCTTGGCCGAGCTGGTGAAGATCGAACCGAAATCCATCGGCGTCGGCCAATATCAGCACGACGTTTCTCAAGTGCAGCTCTCGCGCAGCCTGGAAGCGGTCATCGAAGACTGCGTGAACGCCGTGGGCGTGGATCTCAATACCGCCTCCAGCGCGCTGTTATCGCGTGTGGCAGGCCTCAGCGCGGCGATCGCCGACAACATCGTAGCGCAGCGTAACATTCAGGGGGCGTTCAAGAGCCGTAAAGAGCTACTTGAAGTGAGCCGCCTTGGCCCGAAAACCTTCGAGCAGTGCGCAGGCTTCTTGCGTATCAGCAACGCCGAGAACCCGCTGGACGCCAGTGCGGTACACCCCGAGGCCTATACGCTGGTGGAGCGAATTGCCAAGCAGAACAGCCGCGACGTGAAAGGGCTGATTGGCGACAGCGCCACCCTGAAAGCGCTCAAGCCCGCCGACTTCGCCGATGAGCGCTTTGGTGTGCCTACCGTAAGCGATATTCTCAAAGAGCTGGATAAGCCCGGTCGCGACCCGCGCCCGGAGTTCAAGGCCGCTGAATTCCGTGAGGGCGTCGAAACCCTCAACGATTTGAAGCTGGGCATGGTGTTGGAAGGCACCGTCACTAACGTGACCCACTTTGGGGCATTCGTGGATATTGGCGTTCACCAAGATGGCTTGGTGCATATTTCGGCGCTGTCCGACCGCTTCATCGATGATCCGCGCAGCATCGTCAAGGCGGGGGATATCGTCACGGTGAAAGTGATGAGCGTGGACATTCCGCGTAAACGGGTGGGGCTATCCATGCGCTTGGATGATGAACCGGAACAGCCCGAGGCGTCGGGCAGTCCGGCCTCGCCAGCGCCGCGCAAGCCTGCCCGAAGCCAGCGCCAAGGTGGCAAGCGTCCAGCGGGACAGCAAAATGAGGCCCCTGCCGCCATGGGGGCGCTCGGTGCTGCGTTGCTCAAAGCCAAGCGGGGCAAATAGTCGCGTGTCTTGAATATTTCACCATTGCCGCCATATCCTGCTGTCTATTCTCGATTAGAAAGCAGGGTAATGGTTATGGCGATGCCAGCTGATCTCAACGAGGCCTGCGCGATGCAGGCCTTACTAACAAGGAGTGTTCACCTTGTCTGAACCACTCACTGTGCCACCCTCGCTCACCGCCCAGGTAGAGCGGCTGCTGCCGAGCGCGCGGTTAGGGCGTTTGGGTCGCCTGCGTCGCGGATTGGAAAAAGAGGGTTTGCGGGTCGATGCCCATGGCCATATCGCCCAAACGCCTCACCCGCACGCGCTCGGATCGAAACTGACGCACCCGCATATCACTACCGATTACTCCGAAGCGCTGCTGGAGTACATCACCCCGGTCTACTCCGAGCCGAAGGAGGCACTGGCCTTCTTATCTGATCTGCACACCTTTACCTATCATCATCTAGACAGCGAGTGGATCTGGCCGGGCAGCATGCCAGCACGTCTTTCTGGCAACGACAGCGTACCCATTGCCGATTACGGTCGCTCCAATGTGGGCACCATGAAGCACGTTTACCGCAAAGGGTTGGACGTGCGTTACGGGCGTATCATGCAGGCCATTGCAGGCGTGCATTACAACGTGTCGTTGCCAGAGGATATGTGGCACGCCCTACGGGAAATGGAAAAAGCCACCAATATTCCCTTCAATGATTACCGCTCGACCCGTTATTTCGGGATGATTCGCCACTTCCGTCGCCATAGCTGGCTACTGCTCTATCTGTTTGGCGCCTCGCCGGCCATCGACAAGAGCTTTCTGCCGAATGGCCACGTGCCGGATAAACTTCAGTTGCTGAGCGACGACACGTATTACGCGCCTTATGCGACCACACTGCGCATGTCGGATCTTGGTTACCAGAACAAGGTGCAGGCGCAGCTCAAAATCTGTTTCAACTCGCTGTCGAACTACGTCAATACGCTGCGTCATGCCATTTCCACTCCATGGCCCGACTACGAAGCACTCGGCGTGAGAAACGGCGACGAGTGGCGGCAGCTCAATGCCAATATCCTGCAGATCGAAAACGAGTACTACAGTGATATTCGGCCCAAGCGTGTTGCCAAACACAACGAGACTCCCAGCCAAGCCCTGGAGGCGCGTGGCGTCGAGTACATCGAAGTGCGCTGCCTGGACCTCAACCCGTTCGACCCGCTGGGCGTCACCGAAACGCAGATGCGCTTCGTCGATACCTTCTTGATGTGGTGTCTACTTAGCGATAGCCCATGGATTTCCGACGAGGAGTGCGACCGTTTGGACGATAACCGTCGCTTAGTGGTAGAGCGTGGGCGCGATCCGGAGCTTCGTCTCACGCGGGATGGCGAGTCGGTCACACTGCCTGAGTGGGGCGAGCAAATCTTTGCGGAGATGGCCGATGTGGCGCGGCTGCTCGATGCGGTCGAAGAGGGCGAGCCCCACGCTGCTGCGCTCGACGAGTTGGCGCCACGCCTTCAGGATCCATCGCTAACACCGTCAGGGCAGATGCTGGCGCGTCTGCAGGAAAGCAATGGCTCACTGAGCGATACGCTGCTTGAAATGGCGCAGGCGCAGGCCGATAAGCTAAAAGCCACGCCCATGTTACGCTCGCGCGAAGCACTGCTGGCGCAGTTGATCGATACCTCGCATCAGCAGCAACGGGATATCGAAGAGGCCGACCAAGAGAGCTTCAGCGCGTTTCTTGAGAGCTATTTTGCCAAGGCGCGTGAGTCACGGGCGCTGTCCGCTTTACCCTCCGAGGATGCCCAATGACCCCTTCCGCTATTCGTCCGGCGGCACTTGCCGGTGTTGCCTTTTGCGTATTGATGATGGCCGTTGCCTTGAGCCTAGAGCACATTGCTGGCTTGGAGCCATGTCCGCTATGTATTTTTCAGCGCGTAGCGGTCATCGCGGCTGGCTTGGTGCTAGCCATGGCGGCCATCCATAACCCCAAAGGCGGTGTTGGCAAAGGCCTCTACGGCGTATTGGGGCTGGCGGCCGTAGGCACTGGCGCCTTCATTGCTGGGCGGCATGTGTGGCTGCAGGGGCTGCCTGCCGATGAAGTGCCGAGCTGCGGCCCAGGGCTCGATTACATGATGGATATCCTGCCCATGCAGGACGTTGTCGCCATGGTGCTGACAGGGTCTGGCGAGTGCGCTGAGATCGACTTCATGCTGTTAGGGCTGTCACTGCCTGCCTGGACGCTGATCGGTTTTCTGGTGCTGGCCCTGGCGCCGCTGCGTATGCTGTGGCTAGCCATCAAGCGCTAGCATAGTCGTTAGGCAGCCGATCTATCGACGGCTGACTAACGCAAGCGTTGACTATCGAAGACGTACTCTCCAGTATCAAGGAAATCATTCCCGCCAGGATTGACAGAGGTAGAAGGAAAAGCGAGTCTAGCCCTGTTCAAGGCGGCTATCTGCAAGGAGAAAGCCCCATGCTCGAAGATTGCAAAAATGCCCTGGAGCGCTGGGGGGGCGTGCACAGCCTGATCGACCGCTGGCTGGATCAACGCCGAGCGCTGCTGGTGAGCTTCATTGAGCTAAAAGATGCCTGTGACGCGGAGCTGGAAGCCGTGAGCAAGGCGCGTATCGACACCTTCAGCGAGCTGCTGATGGACTACATCAGCGCGGGTCACTTCGAGGTGTATCCGCAGCTAGCGGAAGAAGCCAAAGCCTTCGACGACGATAGCGCGCTGCAAATCGCCGGTAAATTGCTCGAACGGCTAGAGATGTCCACGGCCATGGTGCTGGAGTTCGACGAGGATTTCGCCTCTTCAGTACGCTGCCAGCAAAACCTTGCGCGTCTTCCCGCCTGGATCGACCGCCTCGCCAAAGGCCTGACCGAGCGCTTTGCCCTGGAAGACCAGCTCATCGCCCGCTTGCACGCTGCCCACAGCCCCCAGCAGGCCAAATCCCCCGCCTAACATCTCATCATCAGGCAGCGCGCCCGCTGCCTGATGCACAATGCTTCACCACTCACCATCACCATTCACCATTCACCACTCACTATTCACTATTCACCACTCACCATTCACAATTTATTTATCACGCCTTAACTTACCTCCAATCACTAGCATGCACGGGGTAAGCAGGAGGGTGAGGGCGGTGGCGAAGGTGAGGCCGCCGGCAATGGCGCTGGACATTTGTGTCCACCACTGGGCAGACGGGGCGTTGAAACCTAATGCCGGGGCAAACAAATTGACGTTGACGCCCAACACCATCGGCATCAACCCCAGTACGGTCGTAATCGCGGTGAGTAGCACCGGGCGCAGGCGTAAACAGCCTGCTTCCAAGGCCGCTTGAGCGGGGGGCATGCCCTCGGCGCGCAGCTCGTTATAGGTATCGATCAAGACGATATTGTTGTTCACCACGATACCCGCTAGCGCGATGACCCCCATACCCACCATCACGATGCCAAAGGCTTGGCCGGTGATCAGCAACCCCATCAACACCCCGGCGGTCGAGAAAACGATCGCCGACAGCACCAGCGCGGCTTGGTAGTAGCTATTGAACTGCGTCACCAGAATCAGTGCCATCAAGCCAATCGCAACCAAGAAAGCGCTGACCAGAAACTGCATCGACTCCTGCTGATCCTCTTGCTCACCGGCGACGTTGACCATCAAACCATCGGGCAGTTGGCCTTGGCCAGCGTCCAATAGCGCGCGCAGCCGCTCATCGGCCAAGAATCCTGGCGCTAAGTCGGCTTCGACCGTAATGGCGCGACGGCCATCGATGCGGTTGAGCGTGCCCACCTTGGGCGCAGGAGTGATCTCGACGAAGTGGGAAATCGGTACCTGGCCCCGTGGGGTGTTGATGGTCAAACGTTCGAGCTGGTTCAGCGTGCGCCAGTTCTCCGGTAGGCGCACGCGAATATCCACCTCGTCGTTGACCGTGGGCGGGCGGTAAGATGCCACTTGCAGGCCGGTCGTGAGTAGCTGCACGGCACTGCCAATCGTGGTGATGTCGGTTCCCATACGGGCGGCCGCTTCGCGGTCCACATTCACCTGCCACTCCACGCCCGGCAGGCTGCGGTTATCCTGAATATCGGTGAAACCGCCCAGTTGGCGCATCATGGCCGTCAATTGATCGACTCCCGCATCGGCCACCTCTGGGTCCGTCGCGCTGACTTCCAGGACGATGGGCTTACCGCCGCCGGGACCCATTTCCTGCTCTTGGAATTCCAGAGTAATGCCTGGGATGTCTTGGGTGCGCTCGGCCATGTCCGCCAAAATGGTGCGCGCCGGGCGACGCTGATACCAGTCGATGAACTGAAACTGCAGCATGCCAATCACATCGCTACCCATCTGCTGGTCAGGCACGGCGTAAGAGCGCGCATAGAGGGCTTCCACTTCGCCCATGCCTTCCAAACGCTGCTCTACGCGCTGCAGGATGGCATCCGTCTCTTCTGCCGAGAAATCACCGCGAGCGCGGACCAGCACTTGGGCGCTGTCGGGTTCGACGTTAGGAAAGAAATCCACGCCATGATTGAAACGTGCATAGCCGGTGTAGAGCAGGGCGATGAGCAGTACCGCAAACAGCAGTACCCAGGCCGGATGCTGCAGCAGGCGGCCTAATAGGCGACGATAACCACGCCCGAGCGCCGTGCTTTCGTCTATCGGCCCGGAGCCGCTAGCGTGCGAAGTGCGGGTGAACAATCGGCCGAGCGTAGGCAAAAACACCAGCGCCATGGCCAGCGAGGCCAGCAAGCATAGAATCACCGTAGCAGGCAGGTACTTCATGAATTGGCCCACTACACCCGGCCAAAACAGCAGCGGGATGAACACGGCGAGTGTCGTTGCCGTAGAGGCGATGACCGGCCAGCTCATGCGTGAGGCGGCATTGAGCCACGCTTGATGCGGCGCTTGGCCGTCGTGCAGATGCCGGTCGGCCAACTCGCTGACGACGATAGCCCCATCCACGAGCATGCCCGCGACCAAAATCAGGGCAAACAGCACCACGATATTGAGCGTGAAGCCAAACGCCCACACCAGCAGAATGCCGGTCAAAAACGCCCCTGGAATCGTCAGCCCTACCAGCAGCGCCATCCGCCAGCCCATCACGGCCACCACCACGATCAGCACCAGCACCACGGCGGTCAATACGTTATTGAGCAGCTCCGAGAGCATGTTTTGCACGGTCACCGATTCATCGAGAATGGTGGTGACACGCAGCTGCTCCGGCAGCAGCTCCTCTGCTTGGGCAAAAGTGGCCCGCACCGCCTCGATGGTGGCAATGATATTGGCCCCGGCGCGTTTGGAAATTTCCAATACCACGGCAGGCTGGCCATCGATCCGGGCGAACCCTTCCGCCTCTTTGTAGGTCGGGTGAATCCATGCCACATCGCCAAAGGTGACGACTTGGTCATCCTCGACCTTCACCGGCATGTTCATCACGTCGTTCAGCGACTCGATGATCCCAGGCACTTTTAGCGCTAGTCGCCCTGCACCGGTGTCCAGGCTGCCCGCGGCCACCAAGCGGTTATTGCGCGACACTTGATTGAACAGCGTATCGAAATCGACGCCGTAGCTCTCCAGCACCAATGGGTCGACGACGATTTCCAACAGGTCCTCCCGCTCCCCCGCGATGTCCACTTCGAGCACATCGGCAATGCCTTCGATCTCCTCTTTCAAGCGCCGGGCAATGGTCATGCGCTCGCGGGTATCCAACTCACCGGAGAGGCCAATGCTCAGCACAGGAAACTCGGAGACATTCACCTCCATCACCCGAGGCTCTTCGGCTTCGTCGGGTAGGCTGCTGCGGGCAATATCGACACGCTCACGGACGTCGGCCAGCGCGGTATCGGGATCAAATCCGGGGTCGAACTCCAGCGTCACCGAACCGTGCCCTTCGCTGGACTGTGCGGTGAACTTACGCAGCCCCTCGATGCCACGAAGCTCTTGCTCCATGGGGCGCACCAAGAGACGCTCGCCATCTTCAGGGCTCACGCCCTCTAGGGCGAGCGACACATAGATGATCGGGATCGTCACGTCCGGGTTCGCCTCTTTGGGAATCATCTGCCAAGCGGTCGTCCCCGCTAGCAATAGCCCGACGAGCAGTAGAAGCGTAGTGCGTGTATGGGTGAGGGCGGCATTAATCAGTCGACGCATGACCACCTTCCTGGGCAGACACGGGCGTCACTGCGTCGCCGGGGCTCACCAACCCCGCGCCCAGTGTGATCAGCGTGACGGGGTCGGGGAGGCCGGTCACGTAGGCGCGTTCGGTGTCGGCGCTCACTAGCTCGACCGCCGTTTGCACCACGCGGTTTTCGTCATCGACATGTTTGATGGCTAACTGACCACGATCATCCAGACTAAACAGCGCGGGAGAGAGCGTGTGCACCTGTCGAGGGGGCAGGGTGATGGTGAACTCCGCGCTTCCCCCGGCCAAGCGTAAGCGTTCGGGGTTATCCAGGGCGACTTCGATATAGAAGGTGCGCGTCGCCTCCTCGGCGCGGCTGCTGATGTAGCTGACCTCGCCGGTGAGCGAGCCACCGTTGAGCAGGCGCGCCGTCACCGGCAGGCCAACGGCCAATTCGCCTACCTGCTGTTGCGATACCCACGCGGTGCCGGTCAAACGGCGATCATCGATCAAGCGCGCCCACTCTTCGCCAGGCTGGAGCAGGTCGCCAAGCTCCACCTGAACACGATCCAGCACGCCTTCGAACGGGGCCGTGGGGCGGGTGTCTTCGAGCTGCTTCTCCAACTGAGCCACTTGAGCCGCGCTGGCGCTGAGTGCGCTTTGCAGGCGCAGCAGTTCCGGTTGCGAGATCAGCTCACGGCGGCGCAGGTTTTGGGCACCGGCGTACTCGGCCTCGGCCAGTGCCAGTTCGTCTCGGGCTTGCTGTAAGCGCTCGGGCAGGGCGTCGTTATCCAGCACGAGTAGCGTTTCCCCCTGATTCACGCTCTCCCCTTGCTCGATAGGTTTTTCGGCCACGTAACCTGCGACGTTGGCACGCAGTACCGTCTCACGCTCGGCGGTAAGTTGGCCCTGCAGCACCTGCTGGGGAATATAGGGTGTGCTCTGTTGCCTGTTGACCTCCACACGGGGCAGGGCGTTGGCCTCTTCCGCGTTGTTCTCTGGCGGAGACGATTGAAACTGCTGAAAATCGCCGACGGCCAACCAAACCACTAACGCCAGCACCAGCAGGCTTGCCAGCGCATAAGAAGGGGGAATTCGTCGCATGGGAAGTCACTGTTCCAAGGAAATGACAAAATAGATAGCGCGGTAAGGATGGTACCGCAGCCCGTCACACCATAGCGTAACTGGCCGTTTTCAGCGAGTATCAAGCCCGCGTGCAAATGGGTAGTCGTCTCATGTCTGATTGAGTTTTTGAGCATCTGGGCATAACATCGTGGCGCTATTCTTTACCAGGCGAACCTCCATTAGGCGAACCATCAAGGAGCAATGATGAAAGATCCAGTCCGTATTGCGATTACCGGCGGTGCCGGTCAAATCAGCTACTCTCTTATTTTCCGTATTGCCGCTGGCGACATGCTGGGGCCGGATCAGCCCGTCATTCTCCAGCTTCTCGAAATTCCCCAAGCGATGGACGCGCTGAACGGCGTCGTGATGGAAGTCAACGACTGTGCGTTCCCGCTGGTACAAGACATCGTCGCCACCGACGATCCGAACGTAGCGTTCAAAGATGCCGATTTCGCCCTGCTGGTAGGTGCACGTCCGCGTGGCCCGGGTATGGAGCGTAAAGATCTGCTGGAAGCCAACGCTGCGATCTTCTCCGTGCAGGGTAAAGCACTGAACGACCACGCCAGCCGTGACGTCAAAGTGCTGGTCGTCGGTAACCCGGCCAACACCAACGCGCTGATCGCTTCTTGCAACGCGCCGGATCTGGATGCAGGTCAGTTCACGGCCATGACGCGTCTGGACCACAACCGCGCGCTGACGCAGCTGGCTCAGAAAACCGGCAAGCACGTCACCGATGTCGAAAACATGATCATCTGGGGCAACCACAGCGCCACCCAGTATCCGGATCTGGCCCAGTGCAAAGTCGACGGCAAAGCCGCTTTCGATCTGGTCGAGCGCGACTGGTACGAAAACGACTTCATCCCGACCGTTCAGCAGCGCGGTGCTGCCATCATCAAAGCGCGCGGTGCGTCCTCTGCCGCGTCTGCCGCCTCTTCCGCCATCGACCACATGCGCGACTGGGCGCTGGGTTGCGACGGCATCGTCAGCATGGCGATTCCCTCCGACGGCAGCTACGGCATTGCCGAAGGCATCATCTACTCCTACCCGGTGCGCTGCCAGGGTGGCAAATATGAAATCGTCCAAGGCTTCGAACTGGACGCGTTCAGCAAAGAGAAGATGCAAGCCACCGAAAAAGAACTGCGTGAAGAGCGCGCCGCCGTCGAGCACCTGCTCGGCTAAACGCGCCGTTTGGCACCCGCCAACCGCATCCACCCCGCAAGCCATGCTTGCGGGGTTTTTTATGCCCAGCGCAATGGATTTGGATGGAACGTTATGTCGCTTGCGAGATAGCTTCAGTGGATAAACCCGTAGCGCGGCGTAAGCGTAGCGCACCCGCGAAGCAACGCGAGGAGCGTTGCCGATGGGGCGGGGTGGGTGGTGGTGGCACGTTTGGTTCGGTAACGCCATCGGGGCGGCTGGCGCCGCCCTCCGCGGGTGCCTCTTTCGCTCGTTGCTCTCGCTCTTTCGTTACGCCGCGCTACGGGGGTGCCTCGATTCACCGTGATGTGGTAGCCGGGTGCTCGATTTGTCGAGATGTCGAGATGTATAGTAGCTGGGCACCTCGATGTCTCGTGGTGGTGGCGTCAGCAAATTTCCATACGGTTTCGGCCGCTACGTTTAGCTTCGTATAGGGCTTGGTCGCTTCGTGCGAGGAGGCTGGACAGGTCTTGGCTGGGCTGGGTGAGGCGTGTGACGCCCAGGCTCAACGAGACAGGGTTAGGTGTGGGGTGCGTGTGCGAAGCCACGGTTTGGAATCGTTGGCGTAATTGTTGGCCCATGCGCAGTACAGCATCGTCATCGACGTCTTTCAGCAGGAATACGAACTCATCGCCGCCCAAGCGGGCCATCAGAGCGTCCGCTGGCAATGTTTGTTGAGCGATATCGCCCAGGGCGATCAGTAGGTGATCGCCCGCGGCGTGGCCATAGAGGTCATTGACCTGCTTGAAGTTGTCCAAATCGACCAGGAGTAGCGCCCCAGGGTGGCTTGGGGTGATGCGTTTTAGCACGCGAAGTGCCTGGGTTTCGAAGCCACGCCGGTTGAGCAGTGACGTCAAGGCATCGCGTTCGGCGAGATGCGTGATGTGACGCTCTCGCTGGTAGCGCACGGTGCCGGTCATCGAGAGCGCAATCAGCAAGATGGCCATGGCACCCTCCACCAATGAAACGCGAATGATGGCTCCACGAAAGGCCATGAGGTCGACCAGCGTGTTGGGGGCCAAAGGCAGCAGCCCCTTGGCGATGTAAAAAAGACCGTGAATCAACAAGACGTAGTGCAATTGGCGAGTGCCGAGAGTGGCGCTGCCGGACTCCAGTTTGAGCGCCCAACTAGCCCTCAAGGCGAGCAGCCCTACCAATAACGAATTGAGTGCTAGATAGAGTTTGGAGCTGGTCAAGGGGGCGGGGAGTAGCAGCAGTGCGCACCAGATGACGACCAGCAGCCACCAGGCCTGGCTGGGACGTTGGCCGACGAAGCGCAAGACGCCCAGCAAGAAGAGCCAGTGGGCCAGGATCAGCAGGCCATTGGCAAACCACACGCCGACCAAGAAGAAACCATTGGCGCGTAGCAGTGAAAGACTCGAGCCCACCGTGATCGTGGCAAACCCTGCCGCCCATAGCAGCAGCGCCCGTTCTCGAGCGCCACGCCACTCCATCAGCAAATAAAGCGCCGCTGCAGCGGCAATGGCGATGGTTAGCGTTAATAGGGTAGGTGGGTCGAATGCCATTAATCCCGCAAACTCATGATTCGCCAGTGTCGCTCTTCGGCCACTTGGCGAAGTGTATCGTCAGGATCTACGGCGACGGGGTTATCGACCACTTCCAGCAGCGGCAGGTCGTTATGGGAGTCGCTATAGAACCACGCATCATCGAGGGTGCACTCTTGCCCTTCCAGCCATGCTTCCAAGCGGGTGACTTTGCCTTCCCGGTAGCTGGGCACACCGGCCACG
This sequence comes from Halomonas sp. BL6, assembly GCF_006228115.1. NCBI lineage: Bacteria > Pseudomonadati > Pseudomonadota > Gammaproteobacteria > Oceanospirillales > Halomonadaceae > Halomonas > Halomonas sp. BL6. The sequence goes on from NZ_VDGL01000004.1 coordinate 64,340, forward strand.
CGTCCTGTGTAACGGCCATCGACCATCTCGGGGTCGACGGCAATCAGGTCGTCCACGCCCAGCCGCTCGGCAATCGGACCAGTGATGAAACGGTTGGTGGCCGTAATGATCAGCAAGGTATCGCCCTTGGTGCGGTGTCGCGCCAGGAGCTCTTCCGCCTTGGGTAGAATGTTCGGCTCGATCTTGCTAATCATAAACTGTTGGTGCCAAGCAGCAAGTTGCTCTGGGCTATTGTCAGCCAGCGGTTTCAGCGCCAGCGCCAGAAACGCCATCATATCCAGCGTGCCGGCATTGTAATCGGCGAGAAAGCGCTCGTTGGCCTCGCGGTAGGCCACCGGGTCCACTGCGCCTTGCTCCACCAGAAACTCCCCCCAGGCATGATCGCTATCGATGGATAGCAGCGTATTATCCAGGTCGAAAATGGCCAGACTCACGGCGCTCCCCTTGACGGTCAATGTTCGTTAGTTATAAGCGACACAAAGCGCGGGATTATCGCAGAGTCACCTGGGTTTAACCACTTAGCGTTATATTGTATTGATACGGTTGTCTCCCTTATGGAAAAATGGGGACAACTGAAAATTTATGAAGGTGATGTCCGTGATCGACGCTGACGGCTTTCGCCCCAATGTTGGCATTATCATTGCCAATAGCCAGGGGCAGCTGCTTTGGGCGCGTCGTGTAGGGCAAAATGCGTGGCAGTTTCCCCAGGGAGGCATCAAAGCAAGCGAGACTCCACAACAAGCGCTTTTTCGTGAACTCCACGAAGAGATCGGCCTAACCGCCGACGATGTTGATATTGTCGCCTGCACCCGGGGCTGGCTGCGCTACCGTCTGCCACGACGCATGATTCGTACCCACTCACGGCCGGTGTGTATCGGCCAGAAGCAGAAGTGGTTTTTACTCAAAATTCGTTGCCAAGAAAACCGCATCTGTATGACGGCCACGCCCAAGCCGGAATTCGACGGTTGGCGATGGGTTAGCTACTGGTACCCACTTGGGCAGGTAGTACCGTTCAAACGCGAGGTCTATCGGCGCGCACTTCGGGAGCTTTCCCCGCGTGTGCAGCGCTTGGCACAAGATGATGAAGGATAACGCGCGCACCGTTGCGGGGTAAACGCAGCGGTCACCGGCGGGAGAATCCCTCAGCGAGGCAAATAATAGTGAATAGTAAAACGTCCATGCTTGAGGTGCTGCGACGCGTTATTCAAGAAGTGAATGGCGCAAGAAACCTCGACGCCGCGCTGTCGACCATGGTGCGCCGGATACGCAAAGCCATGCAGACCGACGTGTGCTCCTTTTATCTCTACGATAAAGAGCTGGAGTCGTTGGTGCTGATGGAAACCATCGGCCTACGTACCCAAGCCGTGGGTCGAGTCGTGTTGCCGCTGGGGGAAGGCCTAGTGGGGCTGGTGGCCAAACGCAGCGAGCCGCTCAACCTGGAAGATGCTCGGTCGCACTCCCATTTTCGCTACTTCGAAGCCACGGGCGAAGAGCGTTACTCCAGCTTTTTAGGGGTGCCCATCATCCACCAGCGGCACATGCTCGGGGTGTTGGTGGTGCAGCAAGCGGAAAAACGCCGCTACGACGACGAAGACGAAGCCTTTTTGGTCACCATGGCCGCCCAGCTAGCCGGTGTGCTGGCGCATGCATTGGCCACGGGCAACCTCTCGCGACCGGCACTGCCGGGCGGCCAAGCCATGTTCAAAGGCGTGGCGGCGTCGCCCGGCATGGCCATGGGCGAAGCCGTGGTGATTACCCCGCCCGCCGATCTCAACAGCGTTCCTGATCTGATTCCCAGCGACCAAGAGTACGAAATCGCTCGCTTGAAAGAGGCCATTGGCAAAACCCGCGATGAGATTCGTGCGGCGGCAGAGCGCTTGGTCAATCGTATCTCCTCTCAAGAGCTGGCGCTGTTCGACGTCTACCAACAGATGTTGGGCGAAGCGGCACTCTCCGAAGAAGTCGAAAAACGAATTCGGGAAGGGCAGTGGGCGCCGGGGGCGCTGGCCGATGTCGTTCGCCGCCACGTTCAGTACCTGGAGCGGGTAGATGACGACTACCTTCGTGAACGAGCGGCGGACATCCGTGATCTTGGCCGCCGTGTGCTGGCGCATCTTCAAGAAGATACGCCTTCCACCCCTGAAACCTATCCGGATAACGCCATTCTGGTAGGCGATGAAATCAGCGTGGCCATGCTGGGTGAAGTGCCCCGCGACAAGCTCAAAGGGTTGGTGTCGGTGCGGGGCTCCAGCACGTCTCACGTCGCCATCGTCGCGCGCGCGATGGGGATTCCCACCGTTTTGGGTATGGTCGATCTCCCGTTGCCGCGTCTCAATGGTGCGCCCGTGGTGCTGGATGGTCACCGGGGGCGCTTGTTCGTTCGCCCGGCGGCCGAGCTGCAAACTCGCTATGCCAGCCTGATTGCCGAAGAGAAAGTGCTGAGCGAAGTACTCGAGCACGAGCAGGACCTGCCCAGTGAAACCCCCGACGGCTATGAGATGCCGCTGATGGTGAATACCGGGTTGGCGGTGGATGCCTCTGCGCTACTGAAAAGCCGCATTGGCGGGGTGGGGCTCTACCGCACCGAAGTGCCGTTCATGATTACCGAGCGCTTCCCCGGTGAAAAAGAGCAGATGCGCATGTACCGCGAACAGTTGGAAGGGTTTGCGCCCCTGCCGGTCGTCATGCGCACGCTGGATATCGGCGGCGACAAAGACTTGCCTTACTTCCCCATCGAGGAGGCCAACCCGTTTCTAGGCTGGCGAGGCATGCGGGTGACCCTGGATCATCCCGAGGTGTTGATGGTTCAGCTACGCGCCATGCTCAAAGCGTCCCACGACCTGGGCAACCTCTACGTTCTGTTCCCCATGATCACCAACGTCGAAGAGGTGGATGAAGCCATTCGTCTGCTCGATCGCGCCATCTTGGAACTGGGCGAAGAGGGCATGAGCGTCGAGCGGCCCAAGGTGGGGGTAATGATCGAAGTGCCCGCCACGATCTATCAGATGGACGCGCTGGCTAAGCGGGTCGATTTCTTCTCGGTGGGCAGTAACGACCTCACTCAATACCTGTTGGCGGTAGATCGCAACAACCCCCGCGTCTCGAGCTTATACGATGCGCTGCACCCTGCCTTGCTCGGTGCGTTGCAAGAGCTTGCCCAAGACGCCAAGCGGCTCGACAAACCCATCTCGCTATGTGGTGAGTTGGCAGGGGATCCGGCGGGCGCGCTGCTGTTGATGGCGATGGGCTTTACCAGTCTCTCCATGAACGCCCCCAGCTTGCCAAAAGTGCGCGCAGCGATACGCCGCGTCACGCTGGCCGACGCCCAATCTCTGCTCGATGAGATCATGCAACTCGATACGCCCGCGCGGGTTCATGAGCATCTCAATAAGCGATTGGACGAGTGGCAGCTATCGCACTTACTACCCCCTCGCGATTAACAGCGGCTACCGCGTCTCGCAGAGAACGTTTAGCGTCGTGTCACCCAGATAGCGACCGAAGGGGCCAAAACGCTGTTCGGTCAGGGTGGCGTTGCCTCGGGCGTCGAGCGTCAACCATGTGGTCGCACGGGTGCCGTACTGCTCGCCAACGATGAAAGCCGCCGAAAGCTGGCGTTCGAGCTCGAGCCCAATGCCGGTATCCGGTAAAAGAGATACCTCCGCCAACGCGGGATCATGCAGCGCACCGCCGGTGTCACGCCGCCAGCGGTGCTCATGGCTGTCTGCCAGCGCCTGTCGCGCGGCCTGCAGTTTGGGCCATGGCGTATTCAAGTTGGCATTCGAGAGCCCATGACACCCAGGGGCGACCTCCCTCAGCGCTACGCCGTCGTATCCTCGGTGCAAGTGCCAACAGTGTTGGGGCGTCGCCACCAGTAAATTGAAGCCCGCGTAGCGCTCGGCATGTCGGCTTGCCAGGGCGTCGAGCCACTCGGCAGGGTCGCTGGCGGTCAGCGCACCCGAGACCAATTCGCCCCGGCTGGGGGCGTTTGCAGGGGTGACTAAGCGCGTGTCGCGCACGTTGGTGAGCGCGGCGACCACGCCATGCCGATTGGCCGCCAGCCACGTGCCCCCGGCTTCTAAATCGCGGCCTCCATATAAAGGAACATCTTGCCAAGTACCTAGTGGCGAAGTAGGGCGCGCATGGAACTCATCGCGATTGCCTGCCAAGCGAAACGGCGTAGCGCTATCGGGCGCCCAATGAAACGTGATTAAACACATACGAAGCCCTTGAACGGCAGCAGGCGTGCCGCTTTGTGTGAGTGGTGTACCGGCGTGGCATGACAGGTGTGCGGTGTCGACGTACACTTAGCACAGAAACGTGCGGCATAAAACGTAAGGATTCACGCCATCGCTCTTTACAAGGCATGCTGCCCTTTGCCAACCAGGAAGTCGAGAATGATGCAACGCTATCAGCGAGAGCACTTCTGGAATGCCGTTATCTGGCCGGTGTTATGGCCACTGCTCCTCGTACAGGCCGCCTTAGTGCTGCTCTGTGTGTTGGTAGGTGCCGTGATTTGGTTAATGTCACCTGGCCAGGCTTCGTGGTCCACCACGCTCTGGCTCACGCTGACCCTGCTGCTGGGAAGCTGCCTGAACGTTGGCGCGTTTTTGATGTTGATCAAAGCACGGGCCAAGTTCAAAGATGCCTTGTTCATCCAAGGCCTCAATGAGCTGGAACGGCGCATCGATACGCTGCAGCAAGGCATCATGCCCCATGCGGCGTTGCTGCTGGACGAAGAGAGTCAAGAGCGCCCGCTCAAGCGGCTCACCCGCGCCAACGATCAGTTGGCAAGCTTGGTGAGCGCGTTACAGAAAAGTGGCCATGTCGCTACCGCAGAGACCGAACAGTCCAAGTCCGACCAAGCGCTGCTGGATGACCTACACCACCAGCAAAAGCAGCTCAAGCACCTCATGGCAGGAAGAGAGCGTGCCAGAGAAGAGTCGCGTTTGAAATCGGGTTATCTAACGCTCATGCAGCGGGAAGCCGATAGCCTGTTCGATCATCTTGGCACCATGCTGACCGAAGAATCCTCAGAAGCCTGTCGGCAAAACGTCACCCACGTGCGCGAGCGCTTGGCCGATATTCGTTCGCTGTTGGCCAACTTCGTTCAGCAGAGTGTGAACGAAGCCGATACCTACGATCTTCCTCTATCCAGCGAGCAAAGCCCGCGTGTGCTGGTCGTCGATGATGGCCCTGTGAACCTCATGCTCGCGCGGCAAATGCTCGAGTTGCAAGGGCTACACGTTGAAGGCGTGAGTAGCGGCGAGCAGGCGCTCGAGCGTCAGCAGTCTGCGTTCTACGACCTGGTATTCATGGATATCTTCATGCCGACACTCGACGGGCTGGAAACCACCCGCCGCTGGCGCCGGTATGAGCATCAGCACGCGACCAAACGAAGTGTCATGATCGCCCTGACCGCCAATGCCGATAACGCCGGGCAAGACGCCTGCAGCGCCGCCGGGCTGGACGATATCCTCGCGAAACCCTACCAGCCCGATACCCTACACGGCATGATCAAAAAATGGTTGCCTAACGCCTTGGAGAAGCCCAACGAATGACCTTCGCAGCCATTTTGGCCAGTTATCTATTGCTCGGTGCCGCCGCAGGCACCATGGCCGGTTTGTTTGGTGTGGGCGGTGGCATCATCATCGTCCCCGTTCTGGTCTTTGCCTTCGGGCTGCAGGGCATTTCCCCCGAGATCACCATGCACCTTGCGGTGGGCACCTCGCTCGCCACGATCGTCGTGACGGGCGCCTCTTCAGCGTTGGGCCACTTTCGCAAGGGGAGTGTGCACCGTGCCTGGTTCATGGCGTTATTACCGGGCTTGATGCTGGGCGCCATTGGTGGGGTCTTCATTGCCGGTAATTTATCTGGCACCGTACTAGGCACCTTGTTTGGCGTCTTCGTGCTCTTGTTGGCCACTAAAATGATCATGGGGCTTACCCCCAAACCAGGCACGCTGGCCCCCAGCAAATTTGCCATGACCCTAGCTGGAGGCGTGGTCGGGGCCATTTCCGCGCTATTTGGTATCGGGGGCGGGGCGATGACCGTGCCTTGGTTATCGCGCTGCGGTGCCACCATGACGCAGGCGGTGGGAACCTCTGCCGCCTGCGGCTTACCAATAGCGGCAGTAGGAGCGATCACGTTCATCGTGGTCGGCTGGGGCAATTCGCTGCTACCCCCTTGGGCGACAGGCTTCGTCATGTGGCCTGCGTTCATAGGTATCGTTGCGACCAGCGTGCCGTTTGCCCGTCTTGGTGTGCGCTTGGCTCACGTGTTACCCGCCCATGTCCTACGATACTGTTTCGCTGCGCTGCTCGCCGTGGTGGGGATACGCTTCATACTGGCGTAACCCCGTCATGGCAGGCGATGGCATGTCTTTTTTTCAATTAGAGAAAGTGAATGATCAACTACCCAACGATAGATCCTGTCGCGATTTCCCTCGGCCCGTTGCAAGTGCATTGGTACGGCCTCATGTACGTGGTCGGCTTCGTGGCGGCGTGGTGGCTAGGCTGCAAACGTGCCCCGCGTCTAGGAATGAACAAAGACGACATCGGCGACCTGCTCTTCTACTGCGCCATTGGGGTGGTCGCCGGTGGCCGCTTAGGGTACGCGCTGTTCTACGGTCTAGAGCAGTGGCTGGCTGACCCGCTATGGATCTTCCGCGTTTGGGATGGCGGCATGAGCTTCCACGGCGGCTTGATAGGCGTACTGCTGGCCGCTTGGCTATTTGCCCGCCGCAAGCAGCTGGCTTTCTTTACATTGACCGACTTCATTGCACCGCTCGTGCCCATTGGCCTTGGCGCAGGGCGCATTGGTAACTTTATCAATCATGAGTTGCCCGGCCGCGTGACCTCGCTCCCCTGGGGCATGCCCTTTCCCGGAATGGGGCCTGAACCCCGGCACCCATCGGCGCTCTACGAGGCGCTATTAGAAGGCGTCGTGCTATTTGCGATCCTCTGGTGGGTGTCTGCCCAACCCCGCGCACGTGGGTTTGTTTCAGGTCTTTTCCTGTTGGGTTATGGCGTCTTCCGCTTCATGGTCGAGTTCGTACGCATGCCCGATGCCCACATCGGCTTCATCGCTTTCGGCTGGGTCACCATGGGCATGCTGTTAACCTTACCCATGATCGCACTGGGGCTGGTATTCATAGCGTGGTCGCGTCATCAGCCTGTGGATGCCAAGTGGTGAGTAGTGAGTAGTGAGTAGTGAGTAGTGAGTGGTGAATGGTGAATGGTGAATGGTGAGTGGTGAGTGGTGAATGGCGGAGGCACGCTCTCGTTGGTAGCCAATCAACACTGGGCGGCCTAGAATACAACCCCACATCCGCTGTTAATTTGGAACTTCTGTGACTGTCACAACGCCCACGCCTACCATGACATCAACGTTGCCCGCGTTGGAACAGCCTTACCTAGACCTGATGCGCACCGTGCTGGAGCAGGGCGTTGATCGCGGCGACCGCACCGGTACGGGGACGCGCTCGGTGTTTGGGCATCAAATGCGCTTTGATTTGTCCCGCGGCTTTCCACTGCTGACGACCAAAAAGCTACATTTGCGCTCCATCATCCACGAGCTTTTATGGTTTCTGAAAGGGGATACCAACATTGGGTATCTCAAAGAGAACGGCGTGCGTATTTGGGACGAATGGGCCGATGAACACGGCAACCTGGGGCCTGTGTATGGCTACCAGTGGCGTAGCTGGCCAAACCCCAAGGGCGGCAGTGTAGATCAAATCGCCAATGTCCTCGAACAGATCCGCACGAACCCCCAGTCGCGTCGTTTGATCGTATCGGCATGGAACCCTGGTCAAGTCGATGAGATGAAGCTGCCGCCTTGTCACTGTCTGTTTCAGTTCTACGTCGCCAACGGGCGACTCTCCTGCCAGCTTTACCAGCGCAGTGCCGATATTTTTCTGGGCGTGCCGTTCAATATCGCCAGTTACGCGTTGCTGCTTAGCATGGTGGCCCAGGTCACGGGCTTACAGCCGGGGGAATTCGTTCACACGCTAGGAGACGCGCACCTGTACAGCAACCATTTGGAACAGGCGAACGAGCAGCTTGAGCGCACACCCATGCCACCGCCCAGGCTCGTGCTCAATCCAGAGGTCACGAACCTATTCGACTTCACCTTCGATGATATTCAGATCGAAGATTACGCGTCCCATCCGCATATCAAAGCAAAGGTAGCCGTATGAGTCAGCAAGCCACCGCCTATGAACCGCTGGTGCCCGTTGCGATGATCGTCGCCATGGCCAAGAATCGCGTCATTGGCGTCGATGGCAAGCTACCCTGGTACTTGCCAGAAGATTTGAAGTTCTTCAAACGCATGACGCAGGCCAAGCCGCTGGTCATGGGGCGTAAAACCTTCGCCTCCATTGGCAAGCCGCTGCCCAATCGTCTCAATATCGTCGTGACTCGGGATGCCCAGTTTAGTGCAGAAGGCACGCGCGTGTGCCATGAGCTACCGGCTGCGTTAGCGCTTGCCGATCAGCAGGCGACGATCGAGGCAGCAGAAGAAATCATGGTCATGGGCGGCGGCGAGATTTACCGTCAAGCCTTACCGTTTGCCCAACGTCTCTACATCACGGAAGTCGATATAGAGGTGGAAGGCGATGCGCACTTCCCCGCGTTCTCGACGGAAGAGTGGCAAGAAGTTCAGCGAGTCGCCGGGCAGCCCGCAGAAGGGCAGCCAAATTATGACTTCGTCGTGTACGAGCGTGTCAGCGACTGATTTGGGTCAAAGGAGGGGGTTATGGCCGCCAGCGTACTGCATCTACTAGAAACGTTAGAAACACGGCTCGAACAAAACAAGGCCGAACTCATTGCGCTGCGCGAAGAGAATCAGCAGTTGAAACAGCAGCTAGCCGCGCTATCGACTCGCGCCTCAGGGGAGCCTACGGCATCGCCCGCTGAACACGGGACCGATGTCGCGGCGGGAGAAGAAGTGCCGAACGAAGTACCCGAGCACGTGCCAGCGGCGGTCAGCGAGCCAGCAACGCCAGATGTGCCAGAAGCCGTCACGCAACCCTCGCCGCAAGCGTTATTGAAGCAGTGGTATCAGCGTTACCCACATGCCTTCTTCAAAGGGCACACCAAACCCTTGAAAGTGGGGATTCACCAGGATTTGGCCGAGCGCGAGCCTTGGCCGAGTAAATTGATCCGTCGGGCGCTGGCCAACTACGTCAATTTGCCGCGTTATATCAAATCCATGCGTGAAGGAGCAGAGCGTGTCGATTTAGATGGCCAGCCTGCAGGCAAGGTAGATAAAGAAGCCGCGAAACATGCCAATGAGCGGCGACAAGAGGCGCCCACGAAAAACCGAGCGGAACGTCCGGCACCACCCACGAAAAGTCGCAAGAATAAAGCGCAGCCAGCCGCGAGTAACTCATCGCCAAACGATGAAAAGCTCCCAGCGAGAACGCCCGTTCCAGAAAAAAGTGAGCAGAAAAAACCGCTTACCATGGAAGAGAAGCTTAAAGGCCTGCAGCAAAAATTCGAAGGGCGCTGAGACCTGAATCCTTGGACGGGGTTCCATAAAAAAACACAAATCGTAAAAAAACACTGTTTTTTTCTATTGCGTTCCCTGGAATCCCGGTATAGAGTTTGACCTGCGAGCATTGGACTATAACAAGGCTTTGTTGAGGACATGTCGCATACCTCCGGGAAAAACCGGCGGATGAGAAAAAGAGCATGGCCCGCAAGCCACTTACTGGCTTCTTCGAAGGCCAGTAATAACGATCGAAACAGTAAGCTAGTTAAGGAACCTACATCATGAAAAAGACACTTTTAGCGACTGCTATTGTTGGTGCCCTGGGCGCCTCCGCTGCAGCACAAGCAGCTACCGTTTATGACCAAGACGGCACCAAACTGGACGTCTATGGCCGTATTGCCATGGGTATCGCCGGTGGCGGCGCAGAATACAACTCTGCTGGCCAGAAAATCGACAACAGCGAAGAGTTCGTAGACGTTTACTCTCGTCTGGGTCTGCGCATGAGCCAGGAAGTGACTTCCGACCTGACCGCTTTCGGTCGCGTTGAGTGGCGCTTCACCGGTGACGAGCGCACTGGTCCGAGCGGCAACGGCAACTCTGGCTTCAACGAAGTTCGTCAGAGCTACATCGGTCTGCAAAGCAACCAGTACGGTACTTTCCAAGCCGGTAACTTCGACAGCTTCTACAACCAGTTCGTATCTCTGCCGTTCGACGTATACATCGACCGTGGCCTAGAGTTCTCTGGTCACCCGAAACAGTCTCGCGGCGACTCTATCGGTTACTACACGCCTGACCTGCAAGGCTTCACTGCGTTCCTGCAGCTGAAACACTACAGCGAGCGTGGCGAGCTTGAGCCGGTTCGTGAAGAAGGCAACGTAATTGCACCGCAAGGTGGTGTTCGTTACCAGCAAGGTCCGTTCACTGTAGGTCTGGGCTTCGTTGAAGACGTCGTACGTGGCGGCGGTAACGGCGAAATGCTGGGCGGCCTGATCGGTTCTTACGACATCAACGACCAGTTCTCTGTTCGTCTGGGCTACGAAGGCCGTGAGAACAGCGATACTCTGGGCGGCGGTTACGACATCGTTGGTCTGGGTGGTACTTACGCCACTGGCCCGTGGGCATTCACTGCTGACGTATACGACGTAAGCGAAGACGGTGCTGATGCAGACGACCGTACTGCATGGGCCCTGGGTACTTACTACAAAGTTTCCAGCAACTTCGACGTGTTCCTGGAGCTGAACCAGCGTGACCAGCAGTCCATCGACGTCACCATCGGTGGCAGCGAAGGTCCTGTTAACGTTGAGCGCGCTGACGGCGACGACATTTACTACCTGACAGGCGCTCGTTACCACTTCTAAGCCTTGGTCTAACCAAGCTTAAAGTTGTAACCCCTGTAGTAGTTAATGAGCCGGCCCCTTTTGGGGCCGGTTTTTTATGCTTAAAAACTAGAAAATTCATCTCGCTGACGTGGGGTCTGTGTCTGACAATCAAGCAGTACAGTTGCAAAAGATGGCATAGCATTACAGCGCTGCCGATAAACGGTATGATAGCCAGCGTTTATCGCTGCCAGCCGATGTTGAAAAGACCGTGTCCGGCTGTGTTCATTAACGAACTAGGTGAGCTGATAGGGAAAGTATGAACGTAACCGTGTTTGGAACAGGCTATGTAGGGCTGGTGCAAGGAGCCGTTCTTGCGGACGTGGGTCATAACGTCGTTTGCGTGGATGTCGATGCCGAGAAAGTAGCGCGTCTTGAACAGGGCATCATTCCTATCTATGAGCCAGGGCTTGAAGCGCTCGTCAAAGAGAACTATGCAGCGGGCAGGCTGACCTTCACGACCCAGGCGGAGAAAGGCGTCAAGCACGGAGAGGTGCAGTTCATCGCCGTTGGCACCCCCCCAGACGAGGATGGCAGTGCCGATTTGCAATACGTGTTGAAGGTGGCCGAAACCATCGCAACGCATATCGAAACACCGGTGGTCATCGTCAATAAATCCACGGTACCCGTCGGCACAGCCGACAAAGTCACTGCCGTGGTGGAGCAGGTATTGGCCAACCGATCAGCGAACCTATCGTTCGATGTGGTCTCCAACCCCGAATTCCTGAAAGAGGGTAGTGCGGTAGCCGATTGCAAAAAGCCTGACCGCATCATTATCGGCACCACGAACGCTGCCAGCATCGATATCATGCGTGAGCTCTACGCGCCGTTTAACCGTAATCATGACAAAATCATCACCATGGACGTGCGCAGTGCCGAGCTGACGAAGTATGCAGCGAACTGCATGTTGGCGACGAAAATCAGCTTCATGAACGAAATGGCGAATCTCGCCGAGCGTTTGAATGCCGACATTGAAATGGTTCGTCAAGGTATCGGGAGCGATCCTCGCATTGGTTACCACTTTATTTATCCGGGCGCAGGCTATGGCGGCTCCTGCTTTCCAAAAGACGTGCAAGCGCTAATACGGACAGCCGAGAGCATTGATTTCGATGCCAAAGTGCTCAAGGCGGTCGAAGAGCGTAACCAGCTTCAAAAAAACACCCTATTCGAGAAAATATATCGTCACTTCGGCGGCGCATTAGAGGGAAAAGTCATCGCGCTATGGGGGCTTGCCTTCAAGCCAAATACCGATGACATGCGTGAAGCGCCCAGCCGTGTCGTGATGGAGTCTCTATGGCAAGCGGGTGCCAAAGTCCAAGCGTACGACCCGGAGGCAATGGAAGAAGCCCAGCGAATTTATGGCCACCATGATGACCTGACCTTATGTGGCACGAAAGAAGGTGCACTGAAAGGCGCCGACGCCTTAGTGATCGTCACAGACTGGCAATCTTTTAAAGCGCCAGATTTTAATTTAATCAAAGCAACGCTGTCTCAACCGGTGATTGTTGACGGTCGTAACTTGTTCGACCCGAAGCGCATGGTGAAAAAAGGAATTACGTACTACGGCGTTGGGCGTTAATACATAAATAATAAAGCCGGGTAGCGGAAGGAAGTGCTCGGCACGAAAGAATCAAAAAGACCGTGTGAGCATCACATCGATGCGATGAAAGCAGAGTGGGAATGAGAGGGGAAGGAATGGACTCACAAAAAGGTGTGGGCACGACACCCGAAGACATGACGCTGGTGGGATTCGTAGTGCTTCTACTAAAACAGTGGAAGGTCATGCTGGCCTGCGTCACGTGTGTCATGCTGCTGACGCTGGCGGCGCTTTGGCTGAAACCCGTCAAATATGGCTTTGCCACCATGTACGCGGTGGCCTCCTATGAAACCCTGGAGGGCGAAAGGGAAGGTCTCGAAACGCCAGAAGAGGTCATCGCAAAACTTGAAAACGTCTTCATCGAACAGCAGCGCAGGCAGCTATTGGAAGACGAAAGTGTGGAAGGAATACCGTTCGACATCGACGTGACGAATCCGAGAAATACGCTGCTGCTGCGTATCATGAGCGAATCCCAGGCGGTGCATCAGCCAATGATCGAGCGGTTCCACGAGGGGATAGTCACGTCTATCCAGCAAGACCAAGAGCAGCAGGTGGAGCGATTGACGGCAGGGCTGAATGCACAGCAGGAGGCTTACTCCCAGGCGCTTGAGGCAGCGCAAGCGTCCAACAGCGAAAACGCCCGCGAATTGGAAGCCTCGTTTTTCGAGAAAATGCTGCAGCTCGAACGTCGTATCGAGAGTATCAACCCTGGCGACGCCACCCAGCTTGCCGTACAAAGCCTCGAACCGGTGGGTATAGGTAGCTCCTTTATTTTAGCGTTCGGCGTATTGGTGGCACTGCTATTGGCGCCTTTAGCCGCCGTATTTAGCGTATTCGTCAAACAAGTGGCGGCTGCTTATCGGCGTGCCCAGTAATGAGAGGGCGTTAACGCACTCATTGCCCGCCGGAGCCAGTGATGGATATGAAACTAAAACGGTGTGTCGACTTGCTGCTGCTGAGTTTTCTCATGGCATGGCCCGTCGTCGATACGCTAAACGGCTATCTCTACTACCAGGACATGGCATGGCCGAGTATTTCTGCCCCCTATAAAACGCTAGGGTTCGTGGCGCTATTGGTCGTGCTAATGATCTACCACGTAAAGCAGTTTTTATACGCGCTGCTTTGTGCCGCGCTGATGGCCCTGTGTGTGTTCTATCAGTTGGTAAGCTACGGGCAGGCCGTCGAAAGCATTACCTGGGCCGTCAGGGGGCTACTGACGTTAGTGCTTCTGTTTTATTTGATGGGCGAGGCAAAACAAGCCACCAGTTTTTGGAGCCTGAAAAAACTGGCAGGCTTGATGTTCCTGTACTTCTTCGTCATGTCGGTGAACGTCACGCTGGGCGTACTGGGGGTCGGAGAGTCTCAATACGCTGGGGGTATTGGCGGTAAAGGCTTCATCATCGCAGGCAATGAAATGAGCTATTTGATGCTCGCATCGGCCAGTATCGTGCTCTTTCGCTTGGCCGAAACGCGGGGTGCTGCGTGTCTTGCGTTCGTGTTTAGCGTATTCCTGCTGTTTTTTCTAATGAAAGCCACCAAGGTCGCCATGCTGGGCATCTGTCTGGTGTTCGTATTTGCATTGATACACAACGGTTACTTTAAAGTAAGTCGTCTCCCCACGGTGTACCTAATCGCGTTAGTGGGCGGAGCAGCCGTCGTGGTGTTCGGGTACCCCTTCCTACAGTCGACAGGGCTTTGGGATCGAATGCTTTTCCTCTACACGCTTCACGGCGGCTTTTGGGGGGCGTTATTGAGCGGGCGGCTCTCGTTCTTGGGTGAGGCCATCGAATTGATCGTCGTGCCATTTGGATTCTGGGATGTGCTGTTCGGCGTGGGCGTCGACCATCTCTTGGCCGTTCGTGGCTCGCTCGTAGAGATAGATGTGGTCGATGTATTCATTACCTTTGGCGTGATGGGCGGGGTGCTGTTCTACTTGCCATGGCTGTTAGGAGCGGTATGGTCCGTACAGCTACTCAACCAGCAGCCAAGATATGGCATTAGCTTTGGGCTACTCATCATCACCCTCATCGGCGTCAGCCTCACAGCGGGCCATGTGGTGAACTCAGGTATTGCCTCTAGCGCGACAGCGCTATTGATCGGCTACCTCTATCGACTCAAAACAAGGTTGCCGACCTTCAAGGAGGAAGCGTGAACATTTTATTGGTAGGCTCGTTTGGTGGCCATTTCATACAACTCAAGCGCCTATACGGACAGCTTGTCCAAGAGATCGAACCCAATAGCGTCGAGTTCAGCTTTGCCAGTACGGAACCAGGCCTAACGGTCGATGGCAGACGCGCCCATTGTTGCCCGAACATTCACAGAGGGAGCGGTATCAAAGCGCTACTCTCGGCGCTGCGCCAGTCCTATGGCGTGTTGAAAGCGGCCAAGCCCGATGTCGTGGTATCCACCGGCGCACTGCCAGGCTTACTGCTCTGTTTTCTCGCCAAAATGAGTGGCAAGAAAGCCATCTGGGTGGATAGCATGGCCAATTACCAGCAGCTCTCATTTTCCGGCAAGCTGGCGCGCTACTTCTGTGACGTATGCTTGACCCAGTGGGAACATCTGGCAGCCAGCGACAAGCGGGTGAGCTACTGGGGGAAAGTTTTATGATCTTCATCACCGTTGGCACTCAGCTCCCTTTCGATCGCTTGCTGAACAACGTGGCCGATTGGCGTGAACGAAGCGGCTACTCAGGCGACATCGTTGCGCAAGTTGGCGAAGAGAGCCACTTTGCTCACCCCGATATGCAGATCGTCAAAACGCTATCGAGTGACGAGTATTACCACTGGTTTTGCCAAGCGCAGGGTATTGTCTCTCATGCCGGGATGGGCAGCATTTTGTCCTGTCTGGAACACGGTAAGCGCGGTGTGTTCATGCCCCGTCAATACGCGCTGGGCGAACACCGCAACGACCACCAGCGGGATACCGCGCGAGCGTTTACGGGCCAATACCCATCGCTGGCCTTCTGCGACGACGCCCCAGCGCTCTTCAACGCCCTCGATGCGTTGCTCAGCGCACCAACGGATGCCGAGCCGATCGAACAAACTCCACAAAACAACACGCTAGGACGGCGTATCGCCGAACACCTTGGTGTGAAAGGGCGCGCCTCATGACCCGCCTGTTGCTATGGACGAATCTCTACCCCACCAAAGCGGCCCCGCACTATGGCACCTTCGTCAAAGCGACCGAGCAGGCTTGGCGGCAAACATTGGGCAGCGATAACGTAGCGTTGGTGGCCATTCGAGAAAAGCCCACCAGCAAGCTCAGTAAAATCACACTATACGCCGATTTGCTAATGCGCTGCGCGCTGTCGCTACGCAACAAGCCAATCGGTACGCTGCTCGAGGTGCATTATCCCGTCTACTTTCTACCGCTGCTTTACTTGGTGGCGTTGATTAAACCCAAGCACTTTTATCTCGTATTGCGTTTTCACGGAACGGATCTTACGCAAATTGCCAGCTCTAGGCTGTTTCGCCGCCTGTTTGATCGTTTGAAAGATAGCGTAGACCTCTGCGTCGCACCCTCTGAGCACTTTCGCCACGAAATCAACACCCGTTTGAACGTGCCACTGTCGCGTATCATCAAAGTCTACCCCGATAGTGTGGGAGAACACTTTGCAGCGCCAGCGCGAGCCCACGGTACAGCGCCTAATGATGCCTTCATCGTGGGTTGTGTATCTCGCCTGGAGCCGGGGAAGAACTGTCGAACGTTACTAGAAGCGTTTGCCAAGCTATCGATGCCTAACAAGCGCTTGGTACTGGTGGGCGATGGCACCCAGCGATCCGCCCTGGAAAAAATGGCGCAGCAGCTCGGCGTGGCGGACATCACCACTTTCAAAGGTGCCATGCCCAGGGAGCAGTTGCCAAAGGTGTTGGCCGACTTTTCCGTTTTCGTATTTCCCTCGACGAGAGAGAGCTTTGGTTTGGTGGCTGTCGAGGCGCTCGCCTGTGGTGTTCCCGTCATTGCCAACGCCCAGCTACACGCCGCCAAGGAGTACCTGCAAGAGGGCAAGAACGGCTATTTTTATGAAGGAGGCGTGGACGAGCTGGTCGCGGCCATCGAGACCTTTCATGCCCAGCCCGAAGCGGTGCGGGCAGCATTGAGTGAGCAAGCCCAAAGCGTGCGTCATCGGTTTAGCGACCAGCGGGTCTTCACCCAAGGGGTGAACGATATTTTGAATCAGCAGAAAAGCGAATGAACATGTCGATGAATGGATTCGAAACGGGTGGCTGCAATGGGTAAGCCAAAAACCATGACCTTTTCAGAGCGTTTTCCGCCCCAGGTGGTTTTTCCCTTTTTTGACGTACTCGCCATTTTTGCAGGCGGATGGTTAGCGCACTGGCTGCGATTTGGGTCGCTCCACCTGCACGAACGGTACGTGCTGGCCTTGATCTGTATTGGCCTGCTAGTGTTGGTCATCAACAGTATGTCCGGCAGCTACCGTCGCTGGCGGATAACGCCCGTCGGGCAGATGCTAGGCAAATTGCTGCTGGTGTGGATAGCGGTAGGCATTACCGCCACGTCGCTCATTTACTTTTCTCACTCCGCCAGCCGCTACTCTCGGCTCTGGATTGGTCTCACGCTAGTCATCTCGTTTTCGGTGGCAGGCGGTGCGCGTTTGCTAGTTCAGCTTGCCTTGCAGCACGTTCGGCTAAGGGGAGGCGCGCGGCGTCCGGTGTTTTTGATCGGTCCGGCCAGTAACGTATTGAGTGTGGCGGAAGGCATTCGTAGTGCCGCTTGGGAAGGGCACACCATTGCCGGGGTGGAGCGAATCAAAGGGCAGGTCAACGACGAGTGTATCAAGCGCATCGTACGGCGTATTAGCCGCTCGAATGCCCGCGAGGTATGGATTTGCGTACCGTTCGAGATGGGGCAAATCGTGCGGTCGCTGTTTTTTGCGCTGCGCAACCATACGGCAGAAGTGCGCTTCATTCCGGCGTTCGAAGATATGCACCTGCTCAATCACCGCATGAGTGAAGTGGCCGGGCATTACGCGATCGATTTGAGCGTATCGCCCATGAGCGGCATGTCGCGCTTCGTGAAACGCAGTGAAGACATCATTATCGGTTCGCTCATCTCGATCATGATCCTGCCGGTATGCTTGGGCATAGCGCTGGCCATCAAGCTCACCTCACCAGGGCCGGTTCTGTTCAAGCAGCACCGGGAGGGCTCAAACGGGCGTCGCTTCAAAGTCTATAAGTTTCGCTCGATGCACGTTCACCAAGAAGAGGCCGGTAAAGTGACCCAAGCCAAAAAGAACGATAGCCGCATCACGCCCATTGGTGCCTTTTTAAGGCGCACGTCGCTGGATGAACTGCCGCAATTTTACAACGTGCTACAAGGAAGAATGTCCATCGTGGGGCCACGCCCGCACGCACTGGCCCATAACGAGCAGTACAAAGAGCTGGTGGAGTCTTACATGCGCCGCCACAAAGTGAAGCCGGGCATTACCGGCTGGGCGCAGGTCAATGGTTTGCGAGGCGAAACCGACACCGTGCAAAAAATGCAGCGGCGGGTCGAGTTCGACCTGTGGTACATCGACAACTGGTCACTTTGGCTGGATTTGAAGATCATCGTGCTCACCGTTTTCAAAGGGTTCATCAACAAAAACGCCTATTAGTCGCCCAACAGAGCGTTAGTGGGGTGTGGTAACATGGCACTTTTCAGGCACTTGCCTGACTAACGTGCTTCTTCGTTGCCAGGACCGGTATTTCAATGACGTTCCCTCCCCACGCTACTACCCGTAGCACCAGCGAGCTTCCTCATCAGTTGACGGGTGTGGCGGTTTTCTTGCTCACGGCGGTGAGCCTGGCCATCCCCAGTGGTTACTCCATCGGTGCCGTCATACTACTCCTCGCAGGCGTGGGGCTGATCCTCACTCGTCGCGTTCCCGTATTGAGCAAGCAAGACGGCTGGGTCATTGCGGCGCTGGTGGCGTACGCGTTGGTGAGCATGCTGGAAGCCTGGTGGGATGGCCAAGGCAGCCGAGGGTTCGATAAGCCGAGCCGCTTCATTTTGGCCATTCCTGCCTTGTTGTGGGTACTGCGCTATCCGCCCAAGCTCGCTTATGTATGGGGCGGCATAGCGCTGGGCGCCATCAGCGCAGGCACTTGGGGCGGCTGGCAAAAAATAGTCGAAGGTGTGGGGCGTGCCCAGGGCCACACACACGTGATTCAGTTTGGCAATCTCAGCATGTTGCTAGGCGTTTTATGCATGGCCGGGCTTGGGTGGGCCGTGGTGCAGCGCCATCGTGGCGTGTGGGTGGCCCTGCTGCTAGCGGGCGCGGTAGGCGGTGTATTGGGTTCACTGTTCTCGGGCAGCCGTGGCGGGTGGGTAGGCTTTCCTATCGTACTGTTAGTGCTCTATCGGGCCTACGGAACACAGCTCTCTACGTCATGGAAGGTAGCGGCCATGTCTGCCGTCTTGGTAGGCGGGTTAACGGTGTATGCCGTACCGCAAATGGGCGTGCAAGCGCGTGTACACCAAGCCTTTAACGATGTGGCGCTGTACGTTTCCGGTGAAAACCGCTCCACCTCGGTAGGCTCGCGGTTCGAAATGTGGCGCGGTGCTGCCCAGCTCATTCAAGAAAAACCGCTCATTGGTTGGGGCAGCAACGGCTATGCCGATGCGATGGCCGACTTGGGTGAGGCAGGCGTGATCAGTGCCGAAGCCGCTCGATACGGGCACGCCCATAACGAGTTTATCGACGCGTTTGCCAAGCGAGGATTACTGGGGTTAGCCGCGCTGCTGGCGCTCTATCTTGTGCCCATGCGCCTGTTTGCACGGCACTTACAAGCCAGCCACCTAACCACGCGGGCCGTGGCTACCGCCGGGGTGCTGCTCCCCGTCACGTTCATGGATTTTGGACTAACGCAGGTCTTCATGGAGCACAACAGTGGCGTCATGATGTACGCCTTCATGCTTGCGGTGCTATGGGGTATCTACTCTCAGCGTATTAAAGAAGGCTAACGAATTGTTTTAACGATATAAAAAAATCGGCTCTCGAGCCGATTTTTTTATTGTACGCCGCCTAATGCACATCATGCTAAATAGAGTTAATTTTCTGTACAAGCCTTGTCAACGTAGAGCCCCAGCGGTTAATCCCTTACAATGCTGGGTGCTTTTTTGATAGCGCCGGTTCACCACATTTCATCCGCACAGCGTAGGGCAAGGGAATGCGCCCGTTATAATCCCTGGGCGGTAGCGTGCCTTTTTATTGGAAATCATCATGTCAAACTCCTTCATTTTCATAGCGCGGCCAGCTCGCATGCTGTTGGCCGCCTTGAGCGTTGCCGTCGTTAGCGGCTGCGCTACCTACCCGAGCGGCAACCAGCAGCAGGTGCAGTACGTGCTTGGTAACGACACCGCCAAGCCGCTGCAAAATGAAAACCTCAACGGCTTTCTCGCACAAGCGCCTGCCGGTGCCGTGCTCAACCTAGTACAAAGCCCCTGGGGCGATAACGTCGAGATCGTGGCCGATGCGCCCTATTTGGCCGCCAGTGGTCGCGAATGCCGCAAACTGCGGGTCATCGAGCAGGGTAGCGGTGCTGCCCGTACCGCGCTGACCTGCGCGACCCCCAACGGTTGGGTAAATCAGCGCATGCTGCTGCCAGAAAGCCAGCAGGGCGCGATGTCGCTCTCGCCAACGACGCATTCCCCAGGAACTACACAAGGGCGCTATTAATGAGCTTGCAACGCGTAATGAAACGGCTTTCCCTCACGCGCCCCGTAGCGGTGTTATCACTGGCCCTATTGGGCACTGCCGCCAGCAGCGTTAGCTGGGCGCAGAGCATAAGCCTACCCAATACCATCCTGCCGGAAGACCAGGCCAGCCAGCAGCAAGTAGAGCCTCCGGTGAACGACACTCCCCGCGCCGACTGGCGTAGCGGTACCTATGGCCCGGTGGCGAACCAGCCCCAGCAAAACCCCGATGCGCTGCCCCCCTTTGGGGCCAACCTCTTTACCGGTGGCTTTCGTGGGGCGATGGGGGACGGCCTAAATGCCGATTACCAAGTCAAACCCGGCGACCAGATCACCGTGCGTGCCTGGGGGGCGTTCGAGTTCGACCGTGTACTGCCGGTGGATGCCCAGGGCAACATCTTCATCCCAGGCTCCGGCCCGCTGAATGTAGAAGGCCAAAACAGCCAGCAGGTGGATAGCCGCGTGCGCGGTGCCATTACATCGGTCTACCCCGATAACGTGCAGGTGTATACCAACGTGCAGGGCGTGCAGCCGGTGGCGGTGTTCGTCACAGGCTACGTGGAAAACCCAGGCCGCTACGCGGGCACGCCCAACGACTCCGTGCTCTACTTCCTCGATCAAGCGGGCGGTATCGACCAAGACCTCGGCAGCTACCGCCAAATCCGCGTGATGCGTAATAACCAAACCGTGGCCACGGTGGATCTCTACGACTTCCTGATCAACGGAAGCATCGCGCGCCCGCAGTTTCAGGATGGCGACACCATCGTAGTGGAAGAGCGCGGCCCGGCCATTGCCGTAGTGGGCGATGTGCACCGGGAACACCGCTACGAGCTAGTGGGTAACCAGCTAAGCGGTGCCGAGCTGGTAGAGCTTGCCCGTTTAAGAAGCGGCGTGTCTCACGTGTTACTGCGCGGCGACCGTGCCGACGGCCCCATGGCGCAATACTTCCCGCTGAACGAGTTTTATAGCCAGACCATTCGCAGCGGCGATGAAGTGGCGTTCAGCGCCGACCAGCGCAGCGAAACCATCGTGGTTGAAATCGAAGGCAGCTACTACGGCCCATCCCGCTTTGCGCTCCCTCGCGATGCCCGCTTGAGCGAACTGCTGGACGCCATCCCCGTGCCGGAAAACATGACTGCCGTGGAAAGCATTTCACTGCAGCGTGAAAGCGTGAAACAGCAGCAACAGCAATCCATGGAAGACAGCCTGCGCCGCCTGGAAACCACCTATCTCAGCGCCCAATCCAGCACCAACGAAGAAGCGCAGATTCGTGCCCAAGAAGCCGAGCTGATTCAAAACTTCGTGCAGCGCGCCCGCGAGCTAGAGCCCAGCGGCCGCTTGGTAGTGGCCTACAACGACCACATTGCGGATATTCGCCTGCAGGATGGCGATGTGATCACCATTCCGGAAATCAGCGACTCTATCCTCATAAGTGGTGAAGTACTGGTGCCGCAAGCGGCGGTATACCGCCCCGGCATGAGCGTGATCGACTACATTGAAAGCGCTGGCGGCTTTACCCAACGCGCCGACGACGACCACATCCTGCTGGTTCGCCAAAACGGCGCGGTGGAAAACGCCCGCAACACGCCGCTGCGCCCGGGGGATGAAATCCTCGTGATGCCCGAAGCCCCCACCCACAACCTGCAGCTAGCCGCCACGCTCACGCAAATCCTCTACCAAGTGGCCGTCGCCACCCGCGTGGCAGTGGATCTGTGATGGGTGGTTGGTAAATAGTGAATAGTAAGTGGTGAGTAGTGAAGGCAGTACCTCGTAGCGCGGCGTAACGACTGAGCGAGAGCAACGAGCGAAAGAGGCACCGCAGCGGCGGCCCGGCCCGAAGGGCGGCGCCAGCCGCCCTAACGCCGCCGCTAAATGCGATATTACTGACCAGTGCGATAACGCCATCCAACAGATTTCATCACGCTCTTTTCAAAAGAAACGGCATCATGAATAACACACACAGCGCCCCGAAAGGGGCGCGCTCCTCTTGGCAAGTCACCCGCAGCGTGTGGTACGCCATGTTCATGCGGGAAGCGCTTTCCCGCACGATGGGTGACCGCATGGGTTGGTTCTGGATGATTTTCGAACCCTTTGCGCTTGTGGCCATCATGGTGGGGATTCGCAGTTTTGTAAGTGGCGATAATCTAATTGCAAACGCGCCGTTCATCCCATGGATGATCGTAGGAATGATGGGCTTTTTTTTAATGCGAGAAGGAATGATCCGCGGTATGGGGGCCATTGAGGCCAACAGTGCATTGTTTGCTTATCGCCAAGTACAGCCTATAGACCCAGTATTAGTGCGCAATTTTCTAGAAGGCGCATTACGCAGTTTTATTTTCCTCATATTTATTGGTGGGGGGCTGCTACTGGGTTTGGATATGTATCCTGATAATGCTATTAGAGCAATGGCTGCCTGGCTGTCGCTCGGGTTTTTTGGCCTGGGTCTAGGGCTGGTTACGTCAGTATCTGCAACGATGGTGCCTGAGGTCGGTAAGGTCATTCGTATGCTATCCCTGCCTTTAATGCTTGTTTCAGGAGCTATATTTCCATTGAACCAGTTACCACATTGGCTGCTTGAGTATTTAATGTTAAACCCTATGCCGCATGGCTTAGAAACTTTGAGGTTAGGTTTTTTCGAAAATTATCAAGTTATCCATGGTACAAGCATGACTTACTTTTGGATGATAACTCTTATTTTAAACGCTTTGGGACTGCTGATGCATCTCCGTTTCGTTGATCGGTTAAAGGCTAAATAACCCATGCACGTATCATTTACTCGTTTTATCAAGCAGTCGCCACAGTGGGCATTTGCCTTTATCGCTATCTTGCTCGTTAGTTTTTACTGGTTTGTGTGGGCTGAAGATCGCTACGTCTCCCGCGCCACCGTAGTGCTCGAAAGTCCTCAGGTCGCCACGCCAGAATTTAGCCTGTCATCCTTGATGGGGGGCGGGGCAGGTAACACCGCTGACCTATTGCTATTGCGTGAGCATTTACTTTCGGTAGATATGCTGCGCCTACTAGACGAGCAGCTCGGCATTCGCGAACACTACAGCGAACACGGCGATTTCTTCGCGAAGCTGCGCGACCCCAACGTACCCATCGAAGACTTGCACGAGTACTACCTGCGCCGGGTAGAGGTCGAGCTAGACGAGTACGCAGGGGTGCTGAACATTCGTGTGCAGGGCTACACCCCCGAGTTTGCTCACGACATGGCATCGCTGCTGCTAGAAGCCGGCGAAAATCACATGAACGAAATGGGCCATCGTCTAGCCGATGAACAAGTGCATTTCTTGGAACGGCAAATGGTGCGGCTAGAAGAGCGCTTTGAAGAAACCCGCGCCCAACTGCTCGAATTCCAGAACGAATACGGCCTGGTATCGCCCACCGCCACGGTAGAGAGCATCAACCAAGTCGTGGCCACGCTAGAAGGCGATTTAGCCCGTTTGCAGGCCCAGCGCAACGCCCTGGCCAGCTTCCAAAGCTCCCAGTCTGCCGAATTGCGCCAAGTAGAGCGTAGCATTGCAGCACTACGCGACCAAATCACCGAGCAGCGCGACCGCCTAGCGCAGGCCACCGGTAACTCGCTCAACCGGGTGTCGGCAGAATATGAAACCCTAGAGCTGCAAGCGCAGTTCGCCCAAGAGACCTACTCCAGCGCCCTGGCCGCTCTGGAAAACACCCGCTTAGAGGCTGCCCGCCAGCTCAAACAGGTCAGCGTGCTACAAAGCCCGCTGATGCCGGAATACCCCACAGAGCCCAACCGCCTCTACAACAGCAGCGTCTTCGCCATTATCACCATCTTCCTAGCGTTCATCCTCAGCATGCTCATCATGATCGTTAAAGACCACCGCGATTAGGATGGTGGGTGAGTGGTGAGTTGTTAATGGTGAGTAGTGAGTGGTGAGTGGTGAAGGGAGCCGCCACCCCTTAGCGCGGCGTAACGAAAGAGCGAGAGCAACGAGCGAAAGAGGCACCCGCGGAGGGCGGCGTTAGCCGCCCCGATAACGCCACCACACGCCAAAACGCCTCATCGCCTAAAGAAAGCACGCTGAAAAAAGCACGAAAAGGAATTCAATGCTCAACATCACCCACCACGGCGGAGCCAAGGGCGTAACGGGAAGCTGCCACCAGCTCACCCTCGATAGCGAACACTCACTGCTCATCGACTGCGGGCTATTCCAAGGCGAAGACGCAACAGAAGACGCATTCGATCAGCTACAAATCGATTTCGATATCAGCACCGTCAAAGCGCTGATCATCACCCATGTACACATTGATCACGTAGGCCGCTTGCCTTACCTACTGGCGGCCGGGTTCAAAGGGCCGATCATCTGCTCCATTCCCTCGGCCAAACTGCTGCCCCTGGTGATTGAAGACGCCCTAAAAATCGGCTTCACCCGCAACGCCCAACTCATAGAGCGTTTCCAGCAACAGCTAGAAAGTCAAATCGTCAGCGTGCCCTACGGCAAATGGCACACCGTGGTCGGAAAATCCGAAGAAGGCAGCATCACCACACGGGTAAAGCTCAAGCGGGCAGGGCACATTCTGGGTTCCAGCTACGTAGAAGTCGCCTACCAACACTCCAATTCTGAAAAGGAACGGGTCATCTTCAGCGGAGATTTGGGCGCGCCCTACGCACCGCTACTCCCCGCACCTAAATCCCCCTACGGCTGCGAACAGCTAGTGCTAGAAAGCACCTACGGCGACCGAAACCACCCCGACCGCCGCCAGCGCCGCGCCACTTTAAAACATGCCATCGAGCAAGCACTCACTAACGGCGGCACAGTCATGGTGCCCGCCTTCAGCATAGGCCGCACCCAAGAGCTACTCTACGAGCTGGAAGGCATCATTTATGAAGCCGAGCGCAACGCCAAACGCGGCTTACCCAAAAGCCAGCGGCAAGCGCTAGAAATCATTGTCGATTCACCGCTCGCCGCCCGCTTTACCCAGGTGTACCGCCAGCTAAAACCCTACTGGGACAAAGAAGCCCAGCGCCGCCTACGCAGCGGCCGTCACCCGCTCAACTTCGATAACCTCTACACAGTAGAAAACCACGACGCCCACGAGCAAACGGTAACGTATTTAGCCAACACAGGCCGCCCTGCCGTGGTGATCGCCGCCAGCGGCATGTGTGCAGGTGGGCGCATCATGAACTACCTAAAAGCCATGCTAGGCGATGAGCGTCACCAAGTACTATTCGTAGGCTACCAAGGCGCAGGCACCCCAGGCCGCGCCATTCAGCAGTACGGCCCCCAAGGCGGTTGGGTAAAAATAGACGGCCAGCGAATTGATATCAAAGCAGGCGTCACCTCCATCAGCGGCTACTCCGCCCACGCCGACCAAAAAGGCCTGCTCAACTTCGTCAAACGCATGCGCCGCTGGCCCCATACCATTCATCTAGTTCACGGCGAACAAACCGCTCGCAGCGCACTCAAACGTGAGCTGGAAGCGATGTATGCGCGTAAAGGAAGGGGAGTGAGAGTGGTGAATGGTGAGTAGTTTTTGGTGAACAGTGAGTGGCGAGTAGTGAGTGATCTGGGGAGGTGGGATGAGGAAGCATCAAGAGTTGAGGGTTTGGCAGCAAACGATGGACCTTGTCGAACATGGATACACACTCACCAAAACCTTCCCCGATGATGAAAATACGGCCTCACCAGCCAAATGCGAAGATGTGCTGTCTCAGTTCCGAGCAATATTGCAGAAGGGGCGGCAAGAGGAAGCACCCAAGAATTCATCCGCTTTTTGTATATATCTTAAGGTTCTTTAAGCGAACTGGAGACCCAAGTGCTTATTGCCCAACGTCTCAAATATTTACAAGATATATCAGCCACCATGGCATCCATTACCCAAGCATCTGCCCAGCTAGGTGGACTCATCAAACATTTAAAGAATCGGTGAAATCGATGCCGCCCACGAACGTCCCATTCACCATTCACTTCTCACATTTCTCCAACCCAAAATGATCGAAATCAAGAACCTCTACAAGCGCTACCACAACCACCACGGTAGTGACTGGGTGCTCAAAGACATCAACCTCACTATACCCACCGGGGTGAGCGTAGGCCTGATTGGCCGCAACGGTGCCGGTAAATCAACACTGCTGCGCCTTATTGCAGGAATGGATACACCAGAGCGTGGCGAGGTGATACGCCACAGCCGGGTCTCTTGGCCAGTAGGGCTAGCAGGCGGCATGCAAAACAACATGACAGGCCGCCAAAACGTCAAATTTGTAGCGCGAACACAAGGCTGTGGCCCCGAAGAAGTAAAACGGGTAATAGCGTTTGTGCAAGATTTTGCAGAGATCGGTGAAGCGTTCAATGAACCAGTACGTACGTATTCATCAGGTATGCGTTCAAGGCTTTCGTTTGGCCTCTCACTAGCGTTTGATTTCGATGTTTATATCTCAGATGAAGCTACGGCGGTAGGGGATCGAGCATTTAAAGCAAAAGCGCAAAACCTATTTAAATCAAAAGTCGGGCAATCGTCGCTGATTATTGTTTCTCACTCTGAGGGGATTCTCAAAGAGCTATGTCAAGTAGGCGTTTATATCAAGGACGGGCAAGCGCTTTGGTTTGATAACATTAATGAAGCGATAGAGTCTTACCACAATGATGTGGATAAAAAATAAATTCATCGTTGCTATCTAAATTGCATAAATGCCAAGGTATAGAGGAATGTGTCAGTGAATAGAATTGCCATTGTCGGCCATCCGTCTTCGGATTACATGGACGTAGAAGCACTGCTAAAAAAATATGGTATGGCAGAGGCAGTCCCTTCCAGAAGGGAGGGCATGACTGTTCACGATATTGAAGTCTCACTTTTTAAAGCCCATAACGCCATTAATGTTGAGCAGGCTCAAGCCGAGGCAGAATTATGCCAGTTAACGCCCAGTGCTGTATGGCAAGAGCTGGCTCTGGATTTTTTGTTAGGCAATATAGAGCAGAAGGGCGTATGGGGCTGGGCCTCACATAACACACTACCCCTGCTGAATATGTGGCATAAGGTAGATGAACAAACAGCTTTTCTGTTGGTTTACCAGCACCCTGCCACTGCTTTACAAAATGCATTAGATCGCAATGAGGATATCTCACCAACCGAGGTGCTCAATAACTGGGCGGCCTACCATGGTGCATTGTTAGCCTTTTACCTGCGCCACCCTGAGCGAAGCTTTCTGGTTCACACTCAGCAATTCCTTAGCAAGCCTCAAGAGGTACTCAAAGCGCTACCAGGGCTTTCAGCTAACCCAACAGAAGATGCCGTCGCAGCCGCTAAGGCCAGCCCATTAACGGCTGTACTGCACTCTCTGGAAGGCTGTGAGCAGGCTGAGGCCGCATACTTAGATGCAGAGCCATTAGCACGCCTTCTAAGCGAGCAGATGGTGGAAAAGCATCCAGCACTTTCCCTCTTTGAAGAGTTACAGGCGAGTGCCACTCAGCCAGGTGAAATTAACGGTGGAATTGCAAGTGAGGATGCTTGGCAACACTTTATGAAACAGCGAGCTGCATTGCTGAATACGCTAACGAAATTGCAGCAGACACTGGAAAAAGAAAGCGCTAAGAATGCTACTTTAAAGCGCGAAAACGAGGAGTTGAAAAAAGCACCGCCTACTCCAGCTGTTGCGGCTGTCGATACTACTGAGCTACAGCAAGAAAACAGCATGCTGCTAGAGCAGTTGCATGTAGTTCAGGAAGAGTTAGAAAAGCTGTACAGCCAAGGTGGAACAAAAGCCGCAGCAATTTCAGAAAGTGGACCTTATTACGGTGCCGACCAGCGTATCAAGCGCCAACTCACTTACCGGTTAGGCGCAGTGGTGGTGAATAGCCACAGTTTAAAAGACTTTATCTGTCTACCCCTGGCGCTAAAGCGCGAATATGCTGCTTATCAGAAAGATATAAAAGCCCGCAAAAAAGAAAAATTGCCACCTATTTCTCAGTATGCAGATGCTCACAAAGCAGAACAGGTGAAGCGGCACCTTTCTTATCGCTTGGGACAAGTGATTATGGATAATGCAGGTTCCCCTATGGGGTGGTTGAAGCTGCCGATGGCATTAAGCCAAGAAACTAAGGCCTTTCGTAAAGAACGTCAGCGTTAATCATCTATACCATTTTGCCAATAACACCAATACCTTAGCGAGCACTCTATGACGGATGCGCCTAATTCCATTCAAACCAACTCTTCACAGCCTGCGCTTGGCCAACATACGCTGATGCTGGTGCAATGGTTAAGTGCCCTCCACAGCATAAAGCCATTGCCACAATTAACGCTATTAGGGGCAGGCAATGGCTATAGCGAGGTACTCAACTGGGCAGCTGAGCATGCTATAGAGAACGTAAGCTTGGTAGAGGCTAGCCAGCAGCTATTTAACCAATTAAGCGCTAAATGGCAGGCAGCGCAGCCGCAATGGAAGTTGCACAATTTGGTGATGGATGCCGGGGTGGATAAAGCTGATACGTTTTATTTAGCCAGCAACTCCACCGAAAGCGGTTTGCTGGCACCTATAACATTTACTCCTCTATGGCCGAACATCACAGAAAAAGAGAGCCAACCATGTGAACCTGTCAGCTTGACTGAGTGGGCAAGTACACACTGGCGAAGCTCAGGGCAGTGGCTCTTTATTAACTATTTTTGTGAAGTCAGCTTATTAGCTACTCAGGCCGCTGTATTTGAGAAAGTCGACGTACTAAGGTTGCGTGTAAGTACTGAAAAATCAGTACCCCAAGCTATAACTGCATCTGAATGGGAACCTGCTTTGAAGCAAGCAGGTTTTCGCATCATCAGCCGTGAGAGTGAGCGTCATCCAGGCATTGAGCGCTGGCTGTGTGTTAAGGATCTTAACAACGGGTCTTCTGCCGTTAAAGCAGAGCTTGCTCAAACAAAAGCTGAGTTTGAGCAGGTAAAAGAGAAACTTGAAAATACTCATAATTGGTTCATGAACCGTAAGAAGCAAGCGCTGGAGTATGAAAAGCAACTGGCTGTTAAAGAAGACGAATTAAAAGCAACGAAAATTGAACTGGCGCAAGCGCGGCAGCAAATGGCGCAAATGAAGTTGTTAAGAGAGTCAGTTGATCAATTAATACAGAAAATGACGCAAGGGTTTACAATTCAAAGCGAGCAGCGTCAACAGTCAACAAACGCATTAGGAAAACACATTACCCAAATGCTTCAACCTTTCCAAGCGCAATCCGAAAATGAGGAAAAGGATAACCTATGAGCGCACAGCCTCTTGTGGTCAAGCAGGCCATGCAAGCATTTCGGCAAGGGAATTATGCCGCTGCCAAAGTGCTTTACCAAAAAGCCGCTAAACAGTACGGCGCGCACTTATTTAAAGCCAATCTCTCCCTGTGTGATAAATACGCTGGCAACGGTTCAAAACAGCTAGCCGTGATGCCTGAAAGCATGACAGGGCAAGCGGATCAGGCACAGCGCCAACTACAGGAAACTCAGCAACTTCTTGAGCACTATTACCAGCGTTGCCAGGAACTTGAGTACCAACGATTAGAGCGTTGATTAACAGCTAAGGTAACAGAATGAAAGTATTGACCGTATTTGGCACTCGCCCCGAAGCGATTAAAATGGCACCGCTGGCGCTCCAATTAGCCGCCGATGAGCGTTTTGACGCTAAAGTATGCGTAACGGCACAGCACCGAGAAATGCTGGATCAGGTGTTGTCTTTATTCGAGCTAGCACCCGATTTTGACCTGAACATCATGAAACCGGGTCAAGACCTAAACGATGTTACATGCGGCATTCTGCAAGGTCTCAAGGGTGTTTTTGAAGAATTCAAACCCGATATCGTGCTGGTTCATGGCGATACTGCGACCACCTTTGCCACCACCCTGGCGGCGTACTATCAGCAAATCCCTGTTGGTCACGTAGAAGCAGGCCTGCGTACCGGTAACCTATACTCGCCTTGGCCGGAAGAGGGCAACCGTAAACTCACTGGGGCATTGGCAAAACTGCACTTTGCCCCCACCGAAACCTCTCAACAAAACCTGTTGAACGAAGGCATCGCACCAGCGGACATTCATGTAACAGGCAATACCGTCATCGATGCACTGTTGGATGTTGCTCATAAGCTGGATACGAATCAGGCACTGGCTCAAGAGCAGACTGCACACTTTCCCATGTTGCAGGCAGGCAAGCGCTTGATACTAGTTACAGGCCACCGCCGCGAAAGCTTTGGCGGCGGTTTCGAACGTATTTGCCAAGCACTGGCAGATACCGCAAAAGCGCACCCCGATACGCAGATTCTCTACCCGGTTCACTTGAACCCGAATGTACGCGAGCCAGTGAATCGCTTGTTGGCAGGCATTGATAACGTCCACCTTATCGAACCTCAAGACTACCTGCCGTTCGTCTACTTGATGAATCGCGCCCACATCATTCTGACGGATTCCGGTGGTATTCAAGAAGAGGCTCCATCTTTAGGTAAGCCCGTGTTGGTAATGCGCGATACCACCGAACGCCCAGAAGCGGTTTCTGCTGGTACCGTAAAGCTGGTGGGCACCAATGCTTCTACCATCACTGAGGAACTGACCCGCCTGCTAACAGATGAAGCAGCTTACAACGCCATGAGTTATGCCCATAACCCCTACGGCGATGGCACTGCCTGCGAACGTATTCGCAACGTGTTAAGTGAGTGGAAACAGTCATAGGCGAGTATCCAATACTCGTCACTAACTATTCGCGGCTCACCATTTACTATTCATCATCGACTACTCACGGATAAACACATGAAATTTGAAACCATCTCCATGATTGGCCTGGGCTACATTGGTCTGCCGACTGCTGCGGTATTTGCTTCACGGAAGAAGAAAGTGATTGGTGTCGATGTCAACCAGCACGCCGT
The DNA here is from genome assembly GCF_006228115.1 of Halomonas sp. BL6. Lineage (NCBI taxonomy): Bacteria > Pseudomonadati > Pseudomonadota > Gammaproteobacteria > Oceanospirillales > Halomonadaceae > Halomonas > Halomonas sp. BL6. The sequence continues at coordinate 95,352 of NZ_VDGL01000004.1, forward strand.
AGATACCATTAACAAGGGCGACATTCACATCGTAGAGCCTGAGCTGGATATCGTAGTGAACGCTGCAGTGAAGCAGGGCTACCTGCGTGCAACCACTACCCCTGAACCCGCTGATGCCTTTTTGGTAGCCGTACCTACACCGTTCCATACGGATGAAAACGGCCAGAATCACAAAGCAGATTTAAGCTATATCGAAGCAGCAGCTAAATCCGTAGCGGCAGTGTTACAGCCGGGCAACTTGGTGGTTCTAGAATCCACCAGCCCCGTAGGTGCCACCGAGCAGATGGCAGAGTGGCTGGCAGAAGCACGGCCAGACCTAACCTTCCCGCAAACCCACGGCGAAGCATCCGATATTCGTATTGCCCACTGCCCCGAGCGTGTTTTACCGGGCCATGTGATTCGCGAGCTGGTTGAGAACGACCGCGTGATTGGTGGTATGACCCCGAAATGTGCTGAAGCTGCCTGCGCGCTCTATCAAATCGTGGTGGAAGGTGAGTGTGTTGCTACCACTGCTCGCACTGCCGAGATGGCCAAGCTAACCGAAAATAGCTTCCGCGATGTCAATATTGCTTTCGCAAATGAGCTTTCCACCATCTGCCACGAGCTAGATATCAATGTGTGGGAACTGATTGCTTTAGCAAACCGTCACCCACGAGTGAATATCCTGACCCCCGGTGCGGGCGTAGGTGGTCACTGTATTGCTGTAGACCCTTGGTTCATCGTAGATGCCTGCCCAGAACAGGCCAAAATCATTCGCGCAGCGCGCGAAGTGAACGATGCCAAACCGCAGTGGGTGCTAGGCCGTGTTAAAGAAGCGCTGGAGTACTACCACCAGCAGCACCCGGATGCCAAGCGTAGCGATTTGACCGTGGCTTGCTTGGGGGTTGCCTTTAAACCGGATATTGATGACCTGCGTGAAAGCCCCGCCCTGGGGATTGCCAAAGAAATTGGCAAGCTGGGCTGCAAACTACAAGTGGTCGAACCCAATATTGAAACACTGCCTAAAGGCCTAGAAGGCGATAAAGTAACACTGGCGACCTTCGATGAAGCCATGGCACAAGCCGATGTGGTCTGTGTGTTAGTGAAGCACAAGCCGTTTATTGTTCATAAGAAGGCCGTGAGCGGTAAGGAAACCGTCATCGACGCTGTGGGTCTGCTAGGTTAAATATTCACCCATAACTGTCGCTAAACCAGGTGAGTGGTAACAGCAAGGCGTTTCGCAGCCCAAACCACCACTCACCACTCACCATTCACCATTTATCTCTCACGGAAACCCATGGACGAGCTTCTTCAACACGCCACACATCTAGCGAATCAAACCAGCCACGCACTTTCGATGCCTATTAAAGGGCGTGTGGCTTATGTGGTCAGTCATGGTCAAAGTTATGCGAGCAACGGCTATGCGATTCGCACACAAGGTGTGGCTAAAGCCCTTAACCAACATGGCTTTGAAACTCTATGTTTTGTTCGGCCGGGTAGACCGTGGGAGTTAAAGCAAAATAGCCAACCTACTCCTCCTGAAGTGACCCTGCAGGGGGTGCGTTATATTCATAGCCGCTGGCCTAATGATGTTGCGCCGACCAACGAGCGCGAGCACTTAGAAGCGAGCGTTCAGCAATTCATGACGCTTTTCAGCGTTTACCGCCCAGAGGTGGTGCTAGCTGCCTCTAATTGGATAGTAGGCTTACCCGCCTGGGTGGCGGCTAAGCGCCTAGGTTTGCCGTTTTATAATGAAGTACGTGGTTTCTGGGAGCTATCACGCGCTGCACAAGATCCCGCTTTTGAAAGTAGCAAAACCTGCCAAATTGAAGCAGAGCGCGATACCTTTGTGGCAAAGCAGGGGTTAACCACTTTCACGTTAAATACCCCTATGCAGGAAGAGCTGGTGAAGCGTGGCGTCAAGCGAGAAAGCATTCAGCTAGTACCCAATGGCGTTAGCGAGCTAACGAATATTGCCCCTGCCGACCCTGCGCTTAAGAAGCGCTTAGGAATTCAGGAAGGTGACAAGGTAGTGGGCTACATTGGTAGCCACAGTGTTTATGAAGGCTTGGATACCTTGATAGCAGCCTGTGAGGCATTGGTGCAGCAGGGGCAAAGTCTCAAGTTGTTACTAGTTGGAGATAGTCTCAATTTATCTCACACGGCTGAATATAAAAGTGCTGTGTCAGATAAGCCCTGGTTGGTTCATGTAGGGCGCATTCCTCATGAAGAAGTCGCGCTTTATTACACGCTTATAGATACAGTCGTTATTCCCCGCAAATCTTTGAAGGTTTGTAATATTGTACCGCCAATGAAAGCCGCTGAAGCTCTGTCTTACGGCAAGTGTTTAGTAGTATCTAACGTAGCACCTTTATTAGAGTACGCTTGTAAATATGATAGCGTTGTGAGCTTCGAGGCCGGGAATATTAAAAGCCTAGCTACGGCTCTTGAGCGCTCGTTGAAGTTGCCAGCGCCTAAGCCCAGTACGGATCTACTATTCTCGTCACATACTGAGCCGATGACACGTTCACTAAATGGTGAGGAAAATGCTCTAAGGCAAAAGATTGCAGCTAAGGCGCAGGCAAAATTGTTACCAACCACATCAAGTTTTGGTACGTTTAGCCACCCGGAAATCATCGAGCTACCTCGAAAAGATCCACTATGGTATTCCGTGTCGGTCAAAGCGGGCCAGTCGCTTATCATCGAAGCCGCTTCAGAGTATCGCAATATCAAAGGCTCCCAGAATCGCAAGGCGGTTTTGCTGGTCAATGCCTTCGATGCTCAGGGCGATCCGGTGGACAAGCCTTGCGGGAAGATGGCTAAGTCTGGTCATCTCAAGGCCTACTTTAAGTACTTGCCCTGCACTCAAAACCAGATCCAGGAGTTGCATAGTTTCACCGTACCGGAGGGCGTGAATGAGATCCGCGTGGGCGTATGTGGTTTCAATAAGAAAGACGGCGAGCAGGTGCTGCTGCGCGAGCTTCGCGTGAAGCCCAAGCCGGACAAGTCTCAGCCTACACAATTCGTACCGCCCAGTGCCCAAGCCGCCGAGATCAGTATCCTCGGCTGGCCAGAGCAGCCTTCCAATGGAAAGCCCTATGTAATTGGCGTTATGGACGAGTTTACTACCGGTTGCTTTGAGCAGGACGTTAACTTGATCCAGCCGCGCCCGGATAACTGGTACGCCTTAGCAGAGAAGTACAAACCCGAGTTCTTCTTTATTGAGAGCGCTTGGAAGGGAAATTACGGCAGTTGGCAGTATCGAGTGGCGGACTACGCCAACAAACCCGGTCAAGAGATTGCTCATATTTGCCAATATGCTCGGGAGAAGGGGATTCCAACTCTATTTTGGAATAAAGAAGATCCTGTTCATCACCAAAAATTCATGTGCAGCGCCAAACTGGTGGATCATATCTTCACCACTGATGCAAACATGAAAGATTCTTACCAAGCGAAGACCGGCAATCCCAATGTGCATGCGCTGCCCTTCGCCGCACAGCCCGCGCTTCACAAGCCCGCGCCGCTTTCGGGCCGTAAGCCACGTGCGTGTTTTGCGGGCAGTTGGTACGGAAACCGACACGCCGAGCGCGGAGAAGCCATGCGCTGGTTGCTCCAGGCCGCTAACCAGCATGGCCTAGATATCTACGACCGTAACCATGGCACCGGCATCTTCCCTTTCCCGGAGGAGTATCAATCAGGCATCAAAGGAAGCCTGCCTTATAAGGACCTCTGTAAAGAGTATAGCCGCTACCGTGTGTTCCTAAACGTCAACTCGGTCACAAATTCGCCCACTATGTTCTCGCGACGGGTCTTTGAGCTAATGGCATGCGGTACTCCTGTGGTCAGCACATATGCCAAAGGAATTGAGAACCTGTTTGAAAGCGATGCAGTGTGGCTTGTTGATAGTCAGGAGGAAGCTGACAAGGCCTTGTATACCTTGATGACCGACGACGTCGAATGGCGCCGCCGCAGCCTAGCTGGCATACGAGAGGTGTTCGCGAGGCATACCTATGCTCATAGGCTGAACGATATTTTCGACCGCCTTGGTATTGAAACTAAAATGTCTACTAACCCCTTCATTGCCTTGGTTTCTGAAGCGCACTCTCTATCCGAGTTAGAAGCCTTGCATGTTTTTGCAAATAAGCAAAGCTATCGGCATTTCAAACTTGGTGTAGTCTGTGAACCTGGGCTGGTTCAACTAGCGGGTTCTATCTCGAAGAACATAACGCTGCTGCAGCGCGGCCAAAAGACATCTTGGTTGAAGGAATCTCATGCCAGCACCTCTTGTGCAGGCTGGATAAGTCCACAGAACCAATATGGTGAGCACTACCTGCGTGATTTGGCCAACGCTAGTCTCTACCAACCTGATGCCGCTGGCTGGGCGAAGTCAGTTGAGAATGATTGCTTTACCTATGGCCGGCAAACCATTCTGAGTAGTGCTATTTGGAAAATGGCAGAATTTTCTAATCAGCTAATTAATATGCATTTTGATGCAGCTATTTTACGTGACGATCTCTATGTTGCTGACCACGATCAGTTCCAGCTTGCCAGTTCAGCGCGGCAAATGGTATAGGGCTAAATTATGACAAAACGTGTACTGATTTGTGGCAATCCTGATCTTAACTATATCGATGGTTCATCTATTTGGGCTCAGACGATTACTCTAGCAACCGCTGCTAGTGGCGAAGCCAAAGTAGAGTTTTTAGCCAAAAGTACTCCTGCACGAGATGAACTTTATGCGCCGCTGAAGAGTAATACTGACATTAGCATTATAGATGGTAGTGATCGGCAGCACTGGCAAGGTAAAGGGTTTGCTCGCATTACTCCGGCGATGATGGGCGAATTGGCAATTCGACTTGATCGCGCCCAGCCCTATGATGTCATCATCATCCGTGGACTGGAGATCGCAAGCCAGCTTTTGGATGCGCCGGATGTATTGGCCAAAAGCTGGATGTACCTGACTGACATTCCTCAGGCCCTCAGTGAATACACTCCAGAAGAGCGGTTGATGATGCAGCGACTAGGCAAGGGCTGCCAGCAACTGCTCTGCCAAACTGAGGGTTTTAAGGCTCTTTGGCAGGCTTTAGTGCCAGACCTAGATTCCAGTAAGATCCGACTTTATACTCCGGTAATTCCAGACTTTTCAGAGCGTTTGATACCAATCAGCGAACGCCCTCTAAAGGCTATCTATGCTGGCAAGTTCAAAGGCGACTGGATGACGTTGGAAATGGCCAAGGCTTGGCCCGCCATTCATAGTGAGCTGCCCGGCAGCGAGCTGGTGATGATTGGCGATAAAATCCATAACGAGCCTGAACAGCCTAATTACGCCGAGCGTATGCAGCAGGCCCTGCAAAACACTAAGGGCCTGTTTTGGCGGGGTGCGCAATCTCGTGAGGCTGTACAAGAGCAGCTTCTTCATGCACGGGTAGGGTTATCCTGGCGGCATGAAAGCATGAACGATACCGTGGAGTACTCTACCAAGATCCTGGAGTACGGCGGGGCCGGTTGCGCCGCGATTCTTAATCGGAACTCTCTCCATGAGAAGTTGCTGGGCCAAGACTACCCGCTGTTTGCTAACAGCGAAGCCGAGTTCAGGAGCCAGCTGGCGAGGGCTCTTAGCGAGCCTCAAGTGGCTCAGCGGGCTGCTGATGCTCTCAAACGCCTTGCCGAACGTCATACTTTCTCGACCCGGGTGGGTGAGATTCGTAAGTGGTTGCAGGATGCTCCCAAAGCATTCGAGCCTACGGCCAAAACCCGGGTTCTGGTGGCTGGTCACGACCTCAAATTCTTTACTTTGTTGCAGAAGAAGCTAGAAGCCACGGGGCAGTTCGAGTTTCTCATCGACCAATGGCAAGGTCATAACAAACACGACGAGAAGAAAAGCCGTGCACTGCTTGAACAGGCCGACGTGATCTTTTGCGAATGGTGTTTAGGTAATCTCAAGTGGTACTCGCACCATAAGCAACCCAATCAGCGTCTAGTGGCACGTTTTCACGCACAGGAAACCCGTACTCCTTACATGGGCGAGGCCGATTGGAAAAATATTGATCATGTTAGTTTCGTTAGTGAGCATACCCGGCGACAAGCGCTAGAAGTATTTGATGGTTTCCCCATTGATAAGACCACGGTAATTCCCAACTACTTAGACGACACTAAGTTCACGCCCAAGAAGAAGGTCGGTGAAGCCCGCTTTACCCTTGGTATAGTGGGGGTGGCACCTAAAAGCAAGCGCTTGGACCGTGCTGTGGATCTATTGGAATCCCTCCTTGAAGAAGATGACCGATATTGTCTGCGGGTCAAGGGTAAACATCCGCTGGACTACGGGTGGTTGCTTAAGAGAGAAGACGAGCTGGCTTACTACCGCAGTGTCTTCAGACGTATTAACCAGAATCCTAGGCTGAGGCATAAAGTGATTTTTGACCCACCCGGTGACGATGTTAACGATTGGTTCACTATGGTCGGCTTTATTCTCTCACCATCAGACTTTGAATCGTTTCATATGGCCATTGGTGAAGGCATGCTGACGGGAGCTGTGCCAATCATCTGGAACTGGGATGGGGCCGAGGTGGTCTGGGGAGAAAAGTGGGTCTCAAGAACTCTTCATGATGCTAAGCAGGCAGTCTTAGACGGTGGCCCTGATCAGGATCTGGCTACCAAGATTAAGGTTGGCATGCCCTCGCAAGATATCAGCCAACAGTGGCAGAAAGTTATCAATGGTATTTAAAAATTATTGTGGCGTGAGGAGGAATCTCTTCTAGCATACTTTTTGCTAAGCATATTAAAAAAGCTTAAGCATGATGATGTGGTCTATCAATTGCTTTTAATGTAAAGCCTGGCTTATGTTAATAAAAGTTTAGAGCCTTTATATTTTAGTCAACCATTAATTTAATTAGTGCTCAGTAGTAATATGCAATATGTGTATTGCTGTTTTAAAAATTAATTTGGTCATTTTAGTGGGTTTTTATGAGTTATATAAATAAATATGATGCTTTTAGAATTGGTAAGCAAGGGAGTGTTTTTGATGAGTGTTTTAAATTCAAGGCGAGGGCGGACTGTCAAGAGTTAATCATAAATAAAGATTACCGATGTGATGATATAGGCGACCAAAATCAATTGGCACAAATATTAATGTTTCGCTTTTTGGACAGTTATTTGCGAAATTTTAAGTATGAAAAAAATGTTTCTGCAACTTCGTGTTTAGAGATTATGTTATCGATAGATCATGCCCATGAAAATCACAAAATCTCATGGGATCCCATGGTTTCAGGAACAAGGTTGTTGAAATATTTGTATTTTAAATACGTAGTGTCAGATTTTGTTGGAGAAGACCTTTTAGAAAAGCTTAATGCGAGAATAAATTATACTATTGATAGGTTGGTAAAAATAAAATATCACAACTCAAATCACTATCTTCAAGGCTTGCATGCACTAGTCGCTGCTAGTGTTTTAGAGGGTAGAAGCGACCTTGAATATTTTAGAGATCTCGCGGTTTCTATGTTTTGCGATCTTTTTAATGAAGAAGGGTTTTATAAAGAAAACTCTGCGGAATATCACTTTTATGCTATCAGTATGATAAAAGACTTTGATTCCTGTGGTTGGTATGCTTCTGATCAGTTAAGTGATCTGTTGGTTAAGGCAGAGCGTTTTAATCATATTCTTTTCGCACGTGTTGGAGAAGTTTTTGCTTTTGGTGACACGGATAGAGACTTAGTAAAACGACAAGTCAGCAAAGGGGTAATAAAGATAGGAGACTATGATTCTGGGAAGTTGAATGTTAAGCCGATTACTGGAATTGTTAGATCTCGAACAGCTGATGACCGTTATTCAAGCGAGTTGATGCTAGTGAATTTTTATCACGGACAATCGCATAATCATCATGATTACTGTGCTTTTGAGTGGTTTGTAAATGATGGATGGGTTTTGTTAGATCCTGGAAAATTTTCTTACAGTAAAAGTGAAAAATCAGAATATTTTTATAAAGATAAGTCACATAATACTGTGAACTTTTCATCTTTTGGTCATGATTATAAAAATTCATTAAAATATGTAGGTGGTGAAGATAATGTAGCATTTAATAAAGTTATAGGGGGGATTGCGGATGAGAAGTTTGTCTTTCGTAGAGAGTTAAAGCATGGCCCTAATTATATAGATCTAAAAGATACGTTAATATTTCAAAAAGCTTCTCGAAAATCGAAGATTATTAGCTCGTTCAATGTTTCTCCTCATTATTCTGAAGTGGAAAGAGTTTCAAATAATGAGTTGCTTTTTTCTTCTGAAAAAACAAAATTTAGAATAAGCTCTAACAAGAGACTAAGCGTGCTTTTTGGGAATGAGAACCCATGCTTTGGTTGGGTGTCTGAAAAATATAATACCTCAGTGCCTTGCTGGTATGTGTATGTAGATATTGCTGAAGAGTTTAATATGATAGATTTGAAAATTAAATTCGAAATTTTAAATTTTTGAGATGAATATTGTGAATAGTTATACTGAATGCGTCGAATGGAATGGTGGTAAGTTTTACTTCAAGGTTGATCGATTAGACTTAGCACCTAATGGTGTCGTTATATTTATGCCATCAGCAAAGTCAGAGGCTTACAAGAATTTAAGGCCATATTTTCCAAGGGGTAAGTGGTCTAATAGTTTGGAAAATTTATGTGTCATTTATATTGCAGATCCATATGATGAGCCTCCATACTCAGAAAACTTTAATGGGAGTTGGTTTATTTCACCCGACTTGGGAATTAGTGCTTTACCTTTTGTTTCGATGCATATTAAAAAGATTTTAAAAAATCATCATGGTAAAGTTTTAGTTTATGGCTCTTCTATGGGGGGCTTTTCAGCATTATATTTAGGCGCGATGTTAAGTTCTGATGGCATATATGCAGAGTGCCCCCAGATTGATTTACGCGACTATCCTGGTAGTCGAGAAATTGCTAAAAGGCTTGTTGAAATGAATAATGCTGGCGAAGAGTGGCTTAATGTATTTTCTTTTTTCAGAAAAAACAGGTTTCCTTGCGGTGAAGTTAAAATATCTTTAAATATTGGAGACCGTCCGCATATGAGGTATTTATATAAAGAACTCAATAATGAAGAAAATAAAGAATTACTAATGGGTATTGCTGAAGGAAAATTTTCTATCAGTTTAAGTTGCCATTCAAGCGGATTTGGGCATGTCAATTTCACTCATGATGAAGTAATTGAAGATATACTTAGTTTCTATGAGTCATAAGTTTTCTTTTTAGTGTTGCAATATTCTTTTAATCAGTGCTTTGGTTGTATTTGTTATTAGATTTTTTATATGTGTGGTATTTTTTGGTTTTTAAGTGGTTAACAATGAATTGTTATTATCATAAAGTTTTGTAGGTTTTTTAGCGACTGCGTTTTTATAGATCAGTATGAAGATTGGTTGTGATTGCTTAACGTATTTTCCTATTGTGATTTTTTCATTAAGAAATGTAAGTTGAGGTTGTAAAAGAATAAAAAAAAGCGATGAGTTTGCTATGCTTGCCCTTTGCTGATCAATTAAATGATTAATGTATATTTTACCTGGATTGGGTAATTGAAGTGTGTATTGTAAAGTATCGCGTTTTCAATAATGTGTTTGGTTTTTTTATTTTTGCGAAAAGTAAGTAATTTGGTTAAGCCGCTATGAAAATAATAATTTTCTGTGGCTATTAGGCATATAACTAAAGTAAAGGAGCAGATTTATGCACGTCATAATGCCAGTCTTTTTTAAAGCCGCTCATGGTGGGCTGCATGAGAACGTACTCGCAGCAGCTCGTTTTTTAATCGATAATAATCATAAAGCTACTATAGTATGTCCACGTGGCCCATTTGCTGATTCATTATCTGGCTTTGGTGTGGGCGTTATACAAACTAATTATTTAGATCTTGAAGCGACACTTAATGAGATCATGAATCTTCATGACGTTGACCCAATTGATCTTGTACATGCCCATCCATTTGCTTCTCGAAAGCTTGGCTTAATGTTGTCAGAAAAGCTAAATATACCTATTGTTCTTACATTTCATGGGAAATATACAGATGATATTTCTCAGTACGTTGATAAGGTATCAGCTGTTTTAGCGGTATCATTTGGTATTCGTGATTATTTACTAGCAGAGCAATCGATAAAACCGCAGAAATTTCATGTGGTGCCTAATGTCCCTGATACAGGTTTTTTCCAACCGGTCTCGGAAAATTCGCAAAGTACTGATGGCAAGATTAGTGTTGCCTTAGTGTCACGTCTTGATAAAGATAAAGCATTCATTCTCGATGTCTTTGCAGATGCTGTTGAGTACGCCGCTGAAAATTATTCAGGACAGCTCTCTTGGATTGTTGTTGGCAATGGTACGCAATTAGAAGAGTTTCGTACTCGCCTTGATGCAGTACGGGGGGGGAATAGTATCGAGTTTCGAGGGTGGCTTGAAGGTGAGCCTCTTCGCAGCGCATATCAATCAAGTGACTTCGTATTCGCGCCTGGTCGATGTGCTTTAGAGGCCATGAGTTGTGGAGTTCCAACCATTGCTGTAGGTAGTAAAAGTTACTGCGGCTTGGTAAACGCAGAGACTTGGCAGCAAGGAGTGTATTCTAATTTTGGCGGCGTTGGTAATCAGCATACAGACTACAAGCCAGAGATGGTGCATCAAGATATGGATAATCTTCTTGCCTCGAAAAGCTATCGCATCGGCCTAGGTAATTTTGGCATCAGTATAATTCAACAGTTTTTCGATTTTCAAAAAATACATACGCAGCTATTAGGTATATATCGTCTCGCTATTACTTCATACGCCCTGGATAAAGGTGAAGGCGGCAAGGTATGTGAAGAGAAAAAACTCAATACAATCCGATAATAAGAAGGCTAGACGATGCTTGAAAATAAGCTTGAAAAGATGGAAAAAACACTTCTGCAGGCAACAAAGGATAGTTCAGTAAAAAACGCCAAAGATTTATTAATTGTGCAGAACCGTCTCTATGCTCAATTAGAAAGTCTCTCCTGGTTACAGCGGCGGTTGTCAATTCAAGGCCAACTGCCACCGCTACGCGGCTGGGCTACCTCTCCCGATTTCCTTCTAAAGCTTCACACTCATGTTATGGCTAGCCTGCCCAAAGTGGTCGTTGAGTTTGGTAGTGGTTCCTCCACTTTAGTGACGGCTGATGCTCTTCGTCAGAATGGTTTTGGTCAACTGATTTCCATTGAGCATAGCAGTCATTACGGCAAGCAGACGCTTGACACGTTAATTGCAGAAAATTTGCAACCTTGGGTAGATTTACGTGTTGGAGAACTAGAAGCTTGGAATAAGCATCACCTTTGCCCATCTGATGCGGAAAAGCCGCCTTTCTGGTATCCCGAGCGCTTATTGAAAGGTATAGAGGGTATCGACTTATTGCTTGTCGATGGCCCTCCAGGCGGCACTTGTGAGTTCGCTCGCTATCCAGCATTGCCAGCTCTGTTTGAAAGGTTAAATCCTGAAGCGCAGGTGTGGATGGATGACACCGTTCGCCAAGAAGAAAAAGATATCTGCCAGCGTTGGGCTGATGATTATGGGTTTAATTTGGAATACTACCCTCTTGAAAAGGGCCTCGGTATTCTGTCACGAGCTTAATTAGCACTTGGTGCATCTATGCAAATGCATATAGTTGTTAACTAAGGGCTGTTCTTTAAAAAATCATTCTGAATTAACGGAAATACTATGTGCGGCATTGTTGGCGCGATTAGCGCAAAGGAAAGCACCGATTTTTTACTCGCAGGGTTATCCACCCTGGAGTATCGCGGCTACGATTCGGCAGGCTTGGCGGTACTCAATAATGGGTTGCAGCGCGCCCGTGCCAAAGGGCGTGTTGCGGAGCTAGCCAGCAAAGTGGCGGAAGCGGGTATTAACGGGCATGTGGGTATCGCTCACACACGCTGGGCGACTCATGGCGTTCCCGCCGAGCGCAATGCTCACCCGCACATCTCCTCTGGCTTGGCGGTGGTGCATAACGGCATCATCGAAAACTACGAGTCTCTCCGTGAGCAGCTTCAAGGCCTGGGGTATGTGTTCACCTCGGATACCGACACAGAAACCATTGCTCACCTGATTCAAGCCTGTTTTAAGGGCCAAATTGGCGAACCCGCCGAAAACCTATTTTCTGCCGTGCAGTGTGCCGTTGCCCACCTGAAGGGGGCGTTTGCGTTAGCCGTCATTAGTGAGGAAGAGCCGGACTGCCTGGTGGTTGCCCGTGAAGGCTCCCCGCTGATGCTGGGCGTTGCAGAAGATGGCTACTATGCGGCATCTGATGCCTCTGCGCTGCTCTCTGTTACCAAGCGTATGATGTACCTGGAAAACGGCGATGTAGCTCGTTTGAGCCCCGATGCGGTGGTAGTGGTCGATGGTGTTGGCCAGATGGTTGAACGCGCCATTGTCACGTCTAGCTTGAATGCCAACGCGGTCGAGCTGGGCGATTACAACCACTACATGCAGAAGGAAATCTTCGAGCAGCCCCAGGCGCTGAGTAACACGCTGGAGATGATTAGCGGGGCAGGGCAGTTGCAGCCCGGCATTTTTGGTGCGGAAGCCGCAGAGATTTTCCAGCAGGTGGAGTCTGTTCTGATTCTGGCGTGTGGTACCTCTAGCTACGCAGGCATGACGGCGAAGTACTGGATCGAGCAGGTGGCGGGCATTCCTTGCAACGTAGAAATTGCCAGCGAGTACCGCTATCGCCATAGCGTGCCTAACCCCAAGCAGTTGGTCGTGGTGATTTCTCAGTCCGGTGAAACCGCGGATACCCTGGCGGCGCTGCACCATGCAAAGGCGCAGGGGCATACCTTCACCCTGGCGATTTGTAACGTTCCGGAATCTGCCATTGTGCGTGAAACCGCGCTGCGCTTTATCACCCGCGCAGGCCCGGAAATTGGTGTGGCCTCTACCAAGGCGTTTACCACTCAGCTTAGTGCGCTGTTCTTACTCATGCTGCTGCTTGCCAAGGCGAACCAGCGCTTGAGCGATGACGACGAAAAAGCGTATTTAGACGAGCTTCGTCACTTGCCCATTGCCGTGGATAAAGTGCTGGCGTTAGAGCCCAGCATTGAGGCGTGGTCTCAGCATTTTGCCAATAAGCACCATGCGCTGTTTTTAGGCCGTGGTCGGCATTACCCCATTGCTTTAGAAGGCGCGCTGAAGCTCAAAGAGATCTCCTACATTCATGCGGAAGCCTACCCAGCGGGTGAGCTGAAGCATGGCCCGTTGGCACTGGTGGATTCCGACATGCCGGTAGTAGTGGTAGCGCCCAACGATGAAATGTTGGAAAAGCTGAAAGCCAACATGCAAGAAGTGAGCGCCCGTGGCGGCCAGCTTTATGTGTTTGCCGATGGTGGCAGTTCAGTGACGTCGTCTGACGGTGTGAACGTGCTGTTGATGCCTGAGCACTACGGATTGCTTTCACCGGTGTTGCACGTGGTGGCGCTTCAGTTGCTTTCTTACCATGTGGCGTTGGTGAAAGGCACCGATGTCGATAAGCCGCGTAATTTGGCGAAGAGTGTGACGGTGGAGTGAGGGGGGATGGGTGGCTTCACTAGGGCGGCTAAGCGCTGCCCTTCGCGCCGGGCCGCCGCTGCGGGTTCAGTGGATGCACCTGTAGCGCGTGGTAAGCGGGGCGCACCCGCGAAGCACTCTGATAGGAGTGCCGATGATGGCACCGAGGTTTGATGATTCACGGTGGTTTCATCCAGGCGGCTATCCGCCGCCCCCGCGGGTGCCTCTTTCGCTCGTTGCTCTCGCTCTTTCGTTACGCCGCGCTACGGGGTCAGTGAATGCACCTGTAGCGCGCGGTAAGAGGGGCGCACCCGCAAAGCAATGCGTTGGCGGCGCCATTGGGGCGCGGAAGCTGACTTCTGATAAGATGATCAAGAAGGGGCCTTCAGGCCCTTTTTTGTAGGTGGGTGTTCAGGAGTGAACCGCCTGTGGCATTGAGGTTGCCGCATAGACGTGCAGGAAGCGATAAAAAAATAATGCCTGAGTGGGGATGCCATGTCAGATGCACAGGAAACAATCGCAAGCCTGGAGGCGCGTTTACAAGCGCTGGTGGAACACTATGCGGTAGAGCGTGGTGAAATGGCTGAGCAGCTGAGCCAGTTGCTGGAAGAAAATGACCGCTTAAAGCGTCAGGTGAAGCAGTTGGAGCACTCTGCGGGTGTACCGTTGGGGCAGTCGCAGGAATCTAACGGCCATGCGCTCACCTTTGATTTTTCATTACCTGATCAGCCCGTAAGCTAGTCAGGTAGGTGGTAATGCAGGAGTAAGGATGCAGGTGTTTAAGGCAGGAAAAGCACGGCTGCGCCAGTGGGTGGGGCAGCACGCGCTGGCCTTGGCGACGGGTGGTTCATCGTTCGCGCAATCCCCGGCGGGGGTGTGGTCTTACTATCGCTTGGGAATGTACCAAACAGTGGTGAACCAACCTGCCTTCCCAGATAACGTGAATGCTCAGTTCGCTAGAGCGGCATCGTTAACGGCACTGGGAGAAGCACAGCAAGCCGAAGCAGTGGCGCGTTCACTGTTGAAAAGCGGCCAACTAGGTGCCCGTGTGCCTGCGTTCATTCAAGCCATCGCTGCCTTTTCGCCCCCCTTGGCGGAACGGCTCTGCCACGAAGCGGTGCTACCTGCTTCGTCTTTTCTACCCGTAGGCTTAGCCATGCGGTTGGGGAATTATCCCTTAGCCAAGCAGAGACTACAGGCTTACCAGCAGGCGGTTAAAATCCCCAATCCTGAAGCGCTGCTGGTGGAAAGTAACCTCACTGCAACCACGGCGCTTCAGCAGTGCGACTTCATCAATCAATTTTTGGCCCGCCATGGGCTTGCCGCTGTTAAGCCCGTTGATGAGCACGCCCCGTTGGGCGTCATGAATCTTGCAGCGTTGGATAAGCCCGCCCACGCGGATGATGAAAGCGCGCCTGCAAGCCAAGGGCCGTTGGTCAGTGTACTGATGACGACGTACTGCTCGGGAGAGCGTGCCGTTCGTGCAATTGATTCGTTATTGGCTCAGCAGTACCGTCACCTCGACATCATCGTGGTGGATGACGCTAGCCCTGATAACACCTTTGAGCAGCTCTTGGCGTGCGCTAAAAAAGATGCGCGGGTTCGGTGTTATCAGTTGCCGAAAAACGCGGGCACGTACGTGGCTAAAACCTACGGTTACCAGCAGGCGCATGGTGAGTTCATTACCTGCCATGATTCCGATGACTGGTCGCACCCTGAAAAAATTAGCCGCCAACTGGCTCCCATGCTGAAACACCCGGCCATCATGGCGACCACGTCTCAGTGGGTTCGCTTAAGTGATGAGGGGACGTTTTTTGTGCGCCAGGCAGCACCGTTTACCCGTTTGAACCCGTCTTCGCCACTGTTTCGTCGTGCGGTGATTGAGCGCATGGGCAGTTGGGACTTGGTGCGTACCGGAGCAGACAGTGAATTCTTGGCACGCATGAAGCTGTATTTTGGTAAGAGTGCCGTAAAACGCTTGATTGAGCCGCTTGCGTTTGGCGCGCACCGAGATGATTCATTGATGACTGCTAAAGATACCGGGCATCAAGAAAATGCGGTCTCCCCAGCACGGCTGGACTACTGGGAAAGCTGGAGCAAGTGGCACCTTCAACAGTTACGCAACGGTGAGCCACTCTGCTTGGCACCGATAAGCGGTCAGCGGGCGTTTCCGGCACCCGATGCCATTGCGGTGCCTGAGGCGGATATCAACACATTGCTAGGTGAAGCGCGTTAAGGCGCTCGCCAGCCATTAACATAATACGTTTGGTGGGTTTGGAGAATGCGAAAGTATTTTGGTACCGATGGGGTTCGCGGGTTAGTAGGGGAGTTCCCCATGACCCCCGATTTTGCCATGAAGCTGGGCTGGGCCGCTGGGCAGGTGCTGGGCGCAGAAGGCATTAAAGAGGTCATCATCGGTAAAGATACCCGTGCCAGTGGCTATATGCTGGAGTCGGCGTTAGAAGCGGGGTTTTCCGCAGCAGGCGTGAACGTGGCGTTGGTTGGGCCGCTTCCTACTCCGGCGGTGGCGTATTTAACCTCCACCTTCCGTGCGGATGCCGGGGTGGTGATCAGTGCCTCGCATAACCCGTTTCACGATAACGGCATTAAGATTTTTGGTCAGGGTGGTTTCAAACTCTCAGACGCACAAGAGCAAGAGATAGAGCGCTTGCTGCATACCGCCATTGAAGGCGGCATGACGTGTGTGAGTTCGGAGCTGTTGGGTAAAGCCCGCCGAGTGGACGATGCCGCTGGGCGTTATATCGAATACTGCAAAGCGAACCTGCCCGGCCACTTGAGCTTGAGCGGCCTGAAAGTGGTGGTGGATAGCGCCAACGGCGCTGCCTATAAAGTGGCCCCGGCCGTGTACCGCGAGCTGGGGGCCACCGTGGTGAGTATTCACGACCAGCCCAACGGCGTGAACATCAACGCGGGCTGCGGTGCCACGGCGATGGAAAGCCTACGGGCGGCCGTGCTGCAGCATGAAGCCGACCTGGGGATTGCGCTGGATGGCGATGCCGACCGCCTGATGATGGTGGACCACACAGGTACAGTGGTCGATGGCGATGAGCTGCTGTTCCTGCTGGCGAAAGATGCCAAGGCATCGGGTTATACCGGCGGTGTCGTCGGTACTCAAATGAGCAATCTGGGCCTGGAGCAAGCACTGGCAGCCATGGATGTGCCCTTTAAGCGCGCCAAAGTAGGCGACCGCTACGTGATGGAGCAACTCAAGGCCACCGGCTGGCGCTTGGGCGGCGAGGGGTCTGGCCACTTACTGAGCCTAGACCACGCCTCCACAGGCGATGCCATCATTGCCTCACTGCGCGTACTCACCTGCTTATTGCAGCAAGAGGCAACGCTGTTTGTGGCAAAGCAGGGCATGCACAAGCTGCCGCAAACGTTGATTAACGTTCGCTACACCGCCGTAGAAGGCATCGACCCGCTAGAAAGCGAGCAGGTGAAAGCGGCAGTCGCCAACGTAGAAACGGAGCTTGGCGATAGTGGCCGTGTGCTGTTGCGTAAATCAGGCACCGAGCCGCTGATTCGTGTGATGGTTGAAGCAGTGGATGCCGAGCAGGCGACCTCTTGCGCGGAGAAAATCGCCGCAGCGCTGGCGTAATCCGGCCGTGAGTAGTTCAAGCCAGCCAGCCTTTCGGCTGGCTTTTTTGTGGCACTTTGTTGTGGCTAGGTAACAGGTCGATGATTCTAAAAGAGAAGCTGTTTCTGGCTAATTGCGACTCCGTGCGCCAGTTAAGCCCAGATGACGTACGCGCTCGTTTTATGGCAGGCGTGCTATTTGCGGATGGCGTGGTGCTTTCGCCAAATTTACTGATCGATAACCCGGCGATTATTTCGTTACTGGCATCCAAGCATGTTCAGCGTTGGTTCAAGCGCGATGAGCACAACGAGAGCAAGCTGATGATTCGCGGCTTCGGCCTGGAGAATGGCTTTTCCCTGGTCGACTATTTTGAGCACTTAGATGCCAACTATGTGGTGTCTCAGTTGGGCGGCGTGCGTAAGGGCGAGCTGACGGCTGTGCAGGCTAGCCAGCTCAAAAAGCAGTTAGAAACAGCCAGCGATGTTTTAACTTGCTATCAGCCCTCTATCGTGTCGCTCGAGAAGAAACCCGGGGCATTGAGCGAGCAGATACGCTTGCGGTTAGCTGGGGCTGCTACTTCCACCACGGAGGTTGCTGTAGAGGCGGAACAGCAGCGCAGCGTTCACCAACGAACGCTGGCGCTGGTCGAACAAAGCGGCAAGCCGCTAGGGTCGCGTTCTGATTGGTATTCGGCGCTTGGCGCGTTGGAGATACCCGCTCTTCAGCGTGATCAGTTCCGCTTGGAAGTCGTAGATGCGAGCTACAACGGCCTGTTCGTGGGGGAAGGGGAGGCGTTCGTGATGGATCGCATCCAGGTGCTTTCTCGTTTGCCGCTGTGGCTATTGGATACGGGTATTTCGATAGGTAGCCGACGAGAAGAGTTGGCCACGCTGAAAGCAGGCTATGATCTGTTTAACTTTATCTCTACCTTAGGCAGCGAAGAGCTGGCGAGCATTTTGGCCGATAAAGCCTTGGAGTACGCAGAAGAGAAAGCCAAGGCACATGGGGTTTCCTGGTGTGAGCGGCGCAACTGGTTTGGCCTTTACCCTAAACTAACGCGCTTTATGGGCGTGGAGTTGAAATAGTGCCTACACACTCCTCAGATGAGCATATCGAGTATCAGAATCCTTGGTTTCGCGTGGTGCGAGAGGGCGCCTATCACTATGTCGATGAGCCGGGGGCGCAGGCCGGGGCGGCGGTGCTGCCGCTGGTGGGTGACACGGTGTGGTTGCTTGAGATGCGCAGACCCGCCCAACAGGGGGCAGTCACGTGGGAAATTCCGCGTGGCTACGGGGAAGCTCACGAAACATCGCAGCAGTGCGCGCTGCGAGAACTGCGTGAGGAAACGGGGCTACTCGCAGAGCCAGCGCAGCTTACCTGGCTGGGAAAAGTACGCCCTAATACGGCCATACTGACTTCCTGTATCGATATTTATTTGGTGAAATTGCCTTCTAATCACCCACCACAAAGGCGGGATCGAGAAGCAGAGCGCATTGTTGAAATACCCATAAAGGCTTTGCCAAGTGAGTTAGCGCAGGGCAAGTTAGAAGATGGTTTTACACTGGCAGCGTTGAGTTTTTATTGGGCAACTTTACGCTAAGGGTATGCTAGCCTTGGCGTTTTGCTTATTACTATCATCGTCATATTTATAGTGTGCGCGGCGGGAGTCGCAGTGCGTGTGGCGAATTTAGCAAGGAGATGCACATGGAAGCCATCGTAGCGGCATTTTTTGATCAGACACCGGATGCCAGCATTGCGAGCGAGCGGGTGGCCTTCGGCACGTCAGGCCACCGAGGCCGAGCTACCGAGCGCACGTTTAACGAAGCGCACATTATCGCCATTACCCAAGCAGTGGTGGATTACCGCCAAGCGGAAGATTACCAAGGGCCGCTGTTTTTAGGTGTGGACACCCATGCGCTTTCACGCCCCGCCTGGGAGTGTGCACTGCGGGTGCTGGCAGCCAATAACGTGCCGGTGATGGTGGAAAAAGGCCACGGTTACACGGCAACCCCGTTGGTCAGCCATGCGATTTTGCAGCACAACGCGCAGCAGCGCCACGCCATGCCTGCGGCGAAAGCCGATGGTTTGATCATCACCCCTAGCCATAACCCGCCGGAAGATGGCGGTATCAAGTACAACCCTTATCACGGTGGCCCTGCCGATACCGAAGCGACGCAGTGGATCGAGCTGCGTGCCAATGCGTACCTGCTGCGTCAGTTAAGTGACATTACGTTGGTATCGTTGGAAGAGGCGCTAGCCCACGCCCAGGAGTATGACTACACCGCACATTACGTGGCCCATTTAGGCAGCGTGGTGGACATGGCCGCCATCCAGAACGCCAACCTAAGGCTGGGCGCAGACCCAATGGGCGGCACGGCGCTGCCCGTGTGGCAGGCGGTTGGTGAGCATTTCGGCCTGCACCTGGACGTCGTGAACACTACCATTGATGCCAGCTTCGGGTTCATGCCCCCCGATCACGACGGCAAGATCCGCATGGATTGCTCTAGTGCGGATGCCATGGCGAATCTGCTCAAGATCAAAGACCGCTTCGATATCGCCTTTGGCAACGACCCGGACGCCGACCGTCACGGCATTGTGGATGCCAACGGGTTGATGAACCCGAACCACTTCTTGGCGGTGTGTGTGGATTACCTGATCAGCCATCGCCCCCAATGGCGCGATTCGCTGAAAATCGGTAAAACGCTGGTCTCTTCTTCGATGATTGATCGTGTCGTGGCTTCTCACAACCGTGAGCTGTTTGAAGTGCCGGTCGGTTTCAAGTGGTTCGTGGATGGCTTGCACGAAGGCTGGTTAGCCTTTGGGGGTGAAGAGAGCGCTGGGGCAAGCCTACTCACCCAAGCAGGCGAGGCGTGGTCCACCGATAAAGACGGCATCGTGCTGTGTTTGCTGGCTGCTGAAATCATGGCCGTGACCGGTAAAACGCCCAGTGAATATTACCAAACCCTCACCGAACGCTTTGGCGAGCCGTTCTATAAACGGGTCGATACCGCCTGCAGCGCAGAAGAGAAAGCCGCGTTTAAAAACCTCACCGCCGATAGCATCACCGACACCACCTTGGCAGGCGACCCCATCACCGCCGTTTTGGTCAAAGCCCCGGGTAACCAAGCCGCCATCGGTGGTTTGAAAGTCACCACCGAAAACGGTTGGTTCGCCGCCCGCCCCAGCGGCACGGAATCGCTCTACAAAGTGTACGCGGAAAGCTTCAAAGGGCCGCAGCATCTCGACGAGCTGATTGAAAGTGCCACCTCGCTGTTATCTGGCGTGTTGAAAGGGTAAGTCATTCAAGTAGCGTGTGGTAAACGGAGCGCACCCGCGAACACTCCCTCAGGAATGCCGGATTTTGGTACTGAGGTGTGATCCTTCACGGTGGCCTTATCCAGGCGGCTATCGCCGCCTTCGCGGGTGCCTCATTCGCTCGTTGCTCTCGCTCAGTCGTTACGCCGCGCTACGGGGCGGTGCAGATACTCGTAGCGCGTGGTAAGCGATAGCGCACCCGCGAAGCACTCCGCTAGGAGTGCCGAAGGTGGTACTAGGCTCGCTCCGGTAGAGGCGTTCCTGCTATATTGTTCGGCATGTCTATTGCATATCGTTTGGCGTGGTTCGGTATTTATGACTTCTCGTGGAAGGCACGCTCAATAAAAGGACGTTAATGATGACTCAAGTACGCAAAGCGATCATTCCGGTGGCTGGATTCGGTACCCGCCTGCTGCCGATCAGCAAGGCGATTCCTAAAGAGATGGTGCCGGTGGTGGACCGCCCCCTTATCCAGCACGTAGTGGAAGAAGCGCTGGCGGCGGGTATCAACGAAATCATTTTGGTCACCCGTGCCGGAAAATCGGCCATTGAAGACCACTTCGACGCGCATTTTGAACTCGAGCATTCGCTAGCTAGCAAGGGTAAAGATGCGCTGTTGGAAACCCTTTCGGCCATTTCCCCTAAAAAGCTGAAAGTCACCAGCGTTCGTCAGCCCAATGCGAAAGGGCTGGGGCACGCGATTTTTTGTGCAGCCCATCTTCTGGATAAAGACGAGCCCTTCGCGGTGATTCTGCCGGATGTGTTGGTCAAACCCCAGGTAGGCAGCAACGTGTGCGATTTGGGTAGTATGGTTGAGCGTTGGAATGCGAACGATGCGTCGCAAATCATGGTAGAAGCGGTGCCGCAAGAAGACGTTTACCGTTATGGCATTGTGGATTGCGATGAGCCAGCAGCGGGGGAGAGCGCCACCATGCGCGGCGTGGTGGAAAAGCCCAAGCCGGAAGACGCGCCGTCGCGCCTGTCTGTTATTGGCCGCTACGTGCTGCCGTACCGCATCATGGAGCTGCTACGCGACCAGCCGCCGGGCGCGGGCAACGAAATTCAACTAACCGATGCCATCGACCGCTTGATGCAGGAAGGGCAAACCGTGCAGGCGTTCCGCATGCATGGCCGCACCTTCGATTGCGGACACATCGAAGGCTGGTTGCAAGCCAACACCACGCTCGCCCGGGAAGCGGGCTACGACGTTTGACGAGCTGTTGAATGATGAGTGTTTGAAAACCGTCCTATGGGCGGTTTTTTACTATCTGGGGGGAGTATGCGGGAATTACTCGAACAGGTGTTGGCCATTGCCAAGGACGCTGATCGCGCCATTATGGCCGTGTATGCTCGTGAGTTTGATGTCACGATTAAAGAAGATAACAGCCCGCTCACAGAGGCGGATCGAGCGGCGCATCAAGTGATACGGCGCGGCTTGGAGGCGCTGTCGACGACGCTGCCGATCTTGTCGGAAGAGGATATAGAGGGCTTTTCAGGCGTGGGGAATGAGGGCCGCTATTGGCTAGTCGACCCGCTGGATGGCACCAAAGAGTTCATCAAGCGAAATGATGAGTTTACGGTGAATATTGCGCTGATTGAACACGGTGCGCCTATTTTGGGGGTCGTCACGGCGCCTGCGCTGGGGGTGGCTTATATCGCCGCAGACGGTATGGGGGCTTTTAGAATCGACGCTGATGGACAGCGCCATGTGATTCAAGTGGCCGGCAAACCTTCACCAGGAAGCGCATGGCGGGTACTGGGCAGCCGCTCCCATGCAAGCCCCGCTTTGTCCGCTTGGTTGGAGACGCTGGGCGCTTATGAAATTCAGCCCATGGGAAGCTCGCTGAAAAGTTGCCTGATTGCGGAAGGTAAAGCCGATGTGTACCCACGGTTAGGCCCCACTAGTCTCTGGGATACCGCTGCCGCCCATGCCGTCGTGCGTTATGCAGGTGGTCGAATAGAGACCCTGGAAGGGCAGCCGCTTAGCTACGCCAATCCTGCCGAGACCTTGAACCCCTCCTTTGTTGTATGGGGATATTCGTAGCGCGGCGTAAGCGGAGCGCACCCGCGACGCACGCCGGTAGGGGGCAGGCATTCTACTCCCAGTCCATATCGGCGACGTCCGGGATGTCTTGCGTGCCCCAGTCTGGCTCGTACCATCCCTTCTTGACGCATCGGTGGAAGCTGGACCACTGCCATTCGCGAGGGGCGTTGGCCCAGCCGTGCTTCACTGGGTTGTAATGGATGTAATCCATGTGGCGCTGCCAATCGTTCTCATCGCGGATGACGTGCTCCCAAAATCCACGCTGCCAAGCATGTTGACTACCGAGGGGAAGCAAGAATTCTTGAGAGGCATATTTTTTGACGTCTCTCCATCGGGAAGAGTAATCCGCATCGCCTTCGGGGAGGGTCCAGAGACAGTGCAGGTGGTCGGGTAGAAGAACGAACGCATCCATGAGAAAGGGACGTTCGTCGCGCACTCGACGAAAAGCTCGACCGAGGGCGTCTATGTTCAAGCGATCCGATAACAGCGGTTGGCGGCCATACGTCACCACGGTGAAAAAGTAGGTGCCGCCGGGTAGGTGAGCGCGTCGGTAGGTGGCCATGGCTGCTTCCTTGCAGTGATGAATACCCATAGCCTACCGTCGTCGAGAAGACGATGCATCTTTACAGCCATAATGCCAATGCTGAGTAGCCAGGCTGACGTAGGTTAGGGGACAATATGAACTACTTTTTCCCCCACCTTAACGAGCCCTATTGATTCAAGGAGCAGACGTGTGAGCATTGAGCCGTTTGGCGTTTTTGTACTGACCATGAGAGATGAGACAAGGATGGCCTCTATTGAGCGTCAACTGTCTCGGCTTGATATCTCGTTTGAGTACATCGATGCCACGGTCCTGGAAAGGATCGAGCATGCCGATCTGCCCATCGAACGTGAGGCTATTCAAGCGCGGTATGGCCGGATGCTTACTCAAGGCGAAGTGAGCTGTTTTTTAAGCCATCGAAGAATCTGGCAGCAGGTGGTGGAGGCTGGAAAGCCAGGTGTCATTTTTGAAGACGATGCGCTCATTGAAGATGAGCTTTGTCGATTCTTAGACCGCCTGAACGGTGTCTCCGCTCGGTTCGATGTGGTGTTGCTAGGTCACTCTAAAAAAGATCACCGCCGGAAAACGCTGTACCACTTTCTTGAGCCGTTAAAGCGTTGGACGCCCATGGGGCCCTTTAAACTTGGCAGAGGCTTTAAAACATGGCCCTCCGGAGCGGTAGGGTATGTCGTGACTCCAGCGGGCGCGGCTAAATTGTTAGCGGCTACGACAGCGATCCAGTGTGTGCTGGATGACTGGCCTTATTTTGAAACGAAGGGCGTTAAGGTCCAAGAAGTAAGACCGTTATTGGTGTGGGAGGATTTCATCAAACTGGATAGCTCACTAGAAGGTGAGCGCCAAACACCGGCGAGGCGAAAACTCTTTTCGATTGCGCGAGTGATAAGAGGATGTGTTCGTCAGCTTCAATCTAGAAAGGACGATGGTTCATGACCCTTCGTCGTTCATTGGAAAGGCTGTTGCCTTTTATTACGGCTGCCGTTCCTGGTGGCTTTCGTATTTTTGTGTTGGGGATTGCGGGATTCTTTCTTGCCCCAGACAGCATGGTGTTTTTTTCTACTCAGTACACCCTGGCGGCCTTTTTCGTCATGGTGTCAGGGGTTGGTTTTGCGACGATCTTAATGAAGCGTATGGCCGAGGATGAGCGCTTGGCGATACTGCTGCGCTATGGGGCATCGTGTGTGGTGGTCGGTGGGGGTGTGTCAGCAGTCGCGCTGCTTGTCGCCTCGTTGGCCGTTCCCGTTCCACATGGGTGGGAAGTGTTCTGTCTGATTTTGATGACTTCTCTGTATCAGGTTTTTCGCAATTATCTTGTTTTTAAACGGCAGTTTTGGACGCTGTTTTTTTATGATGGCGTGATTGGGCTTCTTTTTCTTCTCATGATGCTGGCGTTATACGTCATGGTGGGGCGGCTCGATGCAGGGCAGTTGTTGAACGTGTTGTCCCTCTCATACGCCTTCGCTTTCGTAACATTCGTAGGTGTATTGATTGCCAGCGAGAGCGACCCTCATTTTTATCGTCATGTCGCTTGTCTGTCGCCTAGTGACTTGGTGTCGAGTTTGGTCGTGGGTTTTTCCAACGCGGCCAGTAGCGGCGTTGGTTTTATTTTGCCCTCTCTATTTATCGCGCTCGGTGGTAGTGACGTGGCTATCGTGGCCTCGCTCTGCGCGGCGGTCTTTAGCGCAATGTCGGCCTTGCCCAGAGGGTTGATCAATAATAGTGCCGCTGCGCTTTCCAAGATGGTCATGGTGCGGGATTATGCGCGTTCGGTGGTGGTGCCGCTTCGTAAAAAAATCTATACCTTGGTGGCTGTTTTGGTGCCTGCGTTATCGCTGACGATCATCGCGTATTTTTATTTTTCGGGCGCGGTAAATGATGTGGGGCTGGTGCTGTTTTTCGTGGCGGCGTTTGCGTTTAACGTGGCCAGCGGGCAACTTGGTGTGATTGAGTCGGTGTTGATTAATTTTTGCGGCTACGAGCGGTTGTCATTGATATTCAATATGGTGGTGTTTTTACTCGTATTGCTCGTGTTTAGCATCGTGCGTTTAATGCCCCAAGCACAGGAGTGGGTCTTCATTATTTATGCCGTGCCTTTCGTGTTGGGTGTGATCAACATTTTACGGCTTTTTTGGTATCGAAAGATGGTGCAGCGCTATTTTGCGACCGCCCGCTAGCCTTGCATAGACGTTATCCCGGAACTCAGTATTCGTTTCGCGTCGCTTGTCACCGCTTTTCCAAGCTTTCAACCGGTAGTTCTACGTGTTGTGGGCGTTGGAGAACGTTGAGCAATACGATGGCGCGTTCTTCGCCTTTGCAGCGGGTGAAGATGGCTTCTAGATCTTTGAAGGGGCCGTCGGTGATGGTGACTTTTTCGCCAGCGGTGAAGTAACTGTGGCTGCCTTCTTGGCGATGGGGTTGGGCACGCAGGGTGTCGACGAGGGCGTCGGGTACGGCGATGGGCGTGTTGCCAAAGGTGAGCAGGCGCAGGACGCCACGCGTAGAGCGGATGGGCCGCCAGTTGCTGACGACCTGGTCTAAACGGATGAACAGGTAGTAGGGAAATAGCGGCTCGGTGACGGTAGTGAGCTTGCCTTGCCGTTTGCGTTTGACATCGAGGACCGGGTGGAACACCTCATAGCCTTGATTGACGAGGTGTTCGGCGGCGCGGAAGGATTCGCTGCCTTTGCATTGAATGACGTACCAGTGGGCAGTGCTGGTCTCGATGGTTTCTTCTGCCATGTTGCTACCTTCCTATTGCCCAGGTGGTTCTTCAGGTTAACGTGCCACCTTTCAGGCGGCTATCGCCGCCCCCGCGGGTGCCTCTATCGCTCGTTGCTCTCGCTCTTTCGTTACGCCGCGCTACGGTGCTGGCTCACCATTCACCATTCACCATTCACCATTCACCACTCACCACTCACCACTCACCACTCACCACTCACCACTCACCACTCACCACCACTCACATCCCTTCTGCTAACAGCTTCTCCAGTACCTCTAGCGTCTCGTCGATGTGCGCTTGGGTGTGTTCGCAGGAGAGGAAGAAGCGCAGGCGGGCGCTTTTTTCCGGCACGGCGGGGTACAGGATGGGCTGTACGTTGATGTCTCGCGCGAGCAGTGCGTTGGAGAGGTGCGCTGCCAGTGGCGAGCTGCCAACGATGACGGGAACCACGGCGGAGCCGATGCTGTGGCCGGTATCCATGCCTCGGGCTTGGGCTTGCTCGAGGAAGTAGCGAGAGATGGCCTGCAGTTTGGCGACGCGCTCGGGTTCTTGGGGCATCAGCTCCAACACTTTGAGCGAAGGTGCGGCCACTTGGGCGGGCATACCGACGCTGTACAAAAAGCCCGGTGCGAAGTAGCGCAGCGTCTCGACTAACGCGATGCTACCCGCAATGTAGCCACCGCAGCCGGAGAGCGTTTTGCTCATGGTGCCCATCCAGATATCGACATCGGTGGGGTCGATGGCAAAGTGTTCACGCAGGCCCAAGCCGGTTTTGCCCATCACGCCGAAGGAGTGGGCTTCATCCACCATGAGCCAGGCTTGATGGCGCTGTTTGAGGGCAATAAAGCGCGGCAGGTCGGGTATGTCGCCGTCCATGCTGTAAAGCCCTTCGATCACGACCAGGACGCGCTCGAACTGATGGCGGTGTTGGACAAGCAATGCCTCCAAAGCGTCCGGGTCGTTGTGGCTAAACGACATGCGTTTGGCGCCCGAGAGCTGCGCGCCCACCAACGAGCTATTGTGGATGTACTCGTCGTGTAGGATGAGGTCTTTTGGGCCGAGCAGATAGCCCAACGTGGAAACGTTGGTCGCGTGGCCGCTGACGAACGCGACGGCGTCTTCAACGGCGTAAGCGCTGGCAATGGCGCGTTCGAGCTCGCCGTGGATAGGGCGTTCCCCAGAAACGACGCGGCTCGCCGAGACGGACGTCCCGTAATGAGCGGCTGCCTCACTAGCGGCTTGCACCACACGGGGGTCGCCGGAGTAACCCAAGTAGTTGTAGCTGGCAAAGTTGATGCAGGTGCGGCCATCCATCACGCTCGTGGCCCCCGCCAGGCCCTCATGTACCTTGAAGAAGGGCACCTCCAGGCCGAGCTGCTCAGCGCCTTGGCGCATCATCATGAGCTGCTGATAGCCTGGGTGCGCATCGAAGCGCGTAAAGCGCTCGGGCACGGAACGGGCTGCCCTCGCGCCTTGGGCGCTGGGGGCAGAGGGAGCGGCGGCTCTGGCGGTGGGGCGCTGGCGCGCTTTTTCCAGAAGCTGGCGTTTTAACTCAGAACGCTTGGCGGTCATGGTGTCTCGGTCGCAGGGGAGGATGCGGGCTCGCTGTTGATGCCATCCGCACCGTGGCGGGCGGCCAGAGAGGCTAACGCATCTTGTGCCGACTCTTCAACATCCTCATCGTGCTGGTGCAGTTTCTGAATCAGCACGCCCGCGAGCTTGTCGAGCGTCGACGCTTCGCTGAGCACCATCACCGGTACTTGGACGCCTAAACGGTTCTCGATGGCCGTCATTAGCTCGACCCCCATGAGCGAATCGAAGCCCATGTCGTAGACCGAGCGATTCACGTCGATTTTTTCTTCATCGATGAGCAGAATGCTGGCCAGTTCGGCGCGCAGCAACTCGGTGATCGTGCTGTGCAGCTCTTCGGGCGAGAGATCTGCCAGCAGCGCGCTGATGTCGTCGTCGCTATCCAGGCTACCGTCATCGTCGCTGGCGCGGGCAATCTCATCGAAGCGCGGCACGCTGGAGGTGGGCAGGAAGCGCGCCAGCGCACCCCACTCGAGCTCTAATACACCCAGGCTTGGCCCAGGCGTCAGCAGCATTTGTTCGAGCACCTTGAGGGCGTCGTCTGAGCGTAGTGCCGAGCCGCCCAGGCGCTCTTGCAGTGCGTCGCGGGTGCGGGTGTTGCGCGCCAAGAAGCCAACGTCGTCGATGGCGCCCCAACGCACGCAGGTGGCCGGTAGACCTTGGGCGCGACGGCGGGCCGCGAACGCTTCGAGCCAGTGGTTGGCGGCCACATAGTTGGCTTGGCCAGGGTTGCCGAACAGGGTAGTGGCCGATGAGTAGAGCACGAAGAAGTCGAGGGTGTCGTTGGCCGTCAGCGCCTCTAAGTGCTTGGCACCGTCGATCTTCGGTGACAGCACGTTTTGAATCCGCTCGGCATCCAGGTTGCGAATCAGGCCGTCATCGATGACCGTGGCGGCATGCACGATACCGCGCAGCGGACTGAGCTCGCGTTTGGCGCGCTCGAACACCTGTGCCAGGGCATCGCGGTCGGTAATGTCGCACGCCGCCGCCAGCACGTTCACACCTTGCGCTTCGAAGTCAGCCACGGCTGCTTGCGCTTCTTCACTGGCCGGGCCGCTGCGGCTGAGTAGAATCAGCTCGCGTGCGCCCTTATCGACCAGCCATTGTGCGGTTTTTAGGCCAAAGCCACCCAGGCCGCCGGTCACCAGGTAGCTGGCATCGCTGGGTAGCTGCATGTTGGCGGTGCCTAGCTGCTCCTGGCGCGGCGGGGCAATGGGCTGCTCGTAGGTGACGACGACCTTGCCGATCTGGCGCGCCTGCTGCATGTAGCGGAAGGCATCGATGACTTGGCTGTGGCTGAAGGCGGTAAACGGCAGCGGGCTCAGCGTGCCGTCGTTGAACAGTGCCATCATTTCGCCGAACAGGCGCTGAGTGAGGGCCGGCTGCACTTTCATCAGCTGGTCGGAGTCGATGCCGAAGTAGCTCAGGTTGTTGCGGAACGGCCGTAGACCGATATGGGTATTTTCGTAGAAGTCGCGCTTGCCAAGCTCCAGGAAGCGCCCGAACGGGCGTAAAGCGCGCAGGTTCTGGTTGATGGCCTCACCGGCCAGGGAGTTGAGGACGACATCGACGCCCTCACCCTGGGTATCTTCGAGGATCTCTTCTGCGAAGGTGAGCGAGCGGGAGTCGTACAGGCGCTCTTCGCCCATTAGGCGGAGGAAATCACGCTTCTCTTCCGAGCCCACCGTGGCGTAAATCTCGGCCCCCATCCACTGGGCGATTTGTAGCGCGGCAATGCCCACACCGCCAGCAGCGCCGTGAATCAGCACTTTTTCGCCGGGTTCTAAACGTGCCAAGTGTTTTAGCGCGTAGTACACGGTAAAGAAGGTCGTCGGGATGGTGGCGGCAGCGGCGTAGCTGACGCCTTCCGGCAGGGGCGCCACGGCGTGCTGGCTGGCCATCAGGCGGTCGCTGAAGCTGGCGGGACCAAACCCCACGACGCCTTGGCCGGGCGTTAGGTGGTGAACGTTGCTGCCCACGGCCACCACTTCACCGGAAAACTCGAGGCCGAGGGTGGGGCCAGCAAAGCCGTTTTCGATGGCTTCATCCGACAGCAAGCCCAGGGTATACATGACATCGCGGAAGTTGAGGCCGGTCGCTTTGACGCGTACCTCGACGTCGTCAGCGCCAAGCTCGGGCAACTGGCGAGGCCGCCACTGTAGCTGGCGCAATTGGCCGGGCAGGGCGAAGCCGAGCGTCATGGCTTGGCGAGGTGCGGGGTTGCTGGCGGTATGCGGGTGCGGCGCGGGCAGGGTACGCAGGCGCGTGGCAAAGCGGGTGCCTTCTTGCGTCATCACCAGCTCGTTTTCGCTATCCGGTTCCGCGATAGAGGCCGCGAAGGTGGCGAGCGCAGACGCACTGGGGGCATCTGGCAAGTCAACGAGGGTAACGCTGTGGCCCACGGCCTCGTTGGCCAGCGAGCGGCCAAAGCCCCATAGCGCGGCGTCGTCGGCACGCTGGTAGCCTTGAGTGGTCAGCCATAAGGTCACATGGCAGCCTTGCGCGTCCAGGCCGCTCGCTTCCAGCGCCAACGACCACTGCTGTGCGGCGAAACAGCGCTGCGTTTGTGCCTCGGTGGACGTGCTGCCTAGCTCACGCAGATCGAGCACGTTCAGTGCCGTCGGTGTGTCGGTGAGATCGGCCAGCGCTTCATTGAGTAGCGTTTGCGGCGCTGCGTCGCTGATCCGAAGCCATACGCGGTGGCCCGTGTGGTGGCTTAGATGCTCCGCCAGCTCTGCAGCAAGCGCTTC
This sequence comes from Halomonas sp. BL6, assembly GCF_006228115.1. NCBI lineage: Bacteria > Pseudomonadati > Pseudomonadota > Gammaproteobacteria > Oceanospirillales > Halomonadaceae > Halomonas > Halomonas sp. BL6. Next base: position 125,420 of record NZ_VDGL01000004.1, read on the forward strand.
TCGTGATGCATCGGCTACCACCAGGGTCTGCGCGCTGGCTACCTGCGCGTCGGTGTCACCAAGCTCTGGGTGTTGCGCATGCAGCAAGTAAGCGCCCGCTTCCTCTAGTTCGATAGGCGCGGAAACGCTCAGCCCCTGGTGGCTCAGCCACTCGATCAGCGTGCTCTGTTCGAGCGCCGCTTGGTCGATGCCCGGCGTTGCCAGCAGGTCATCCAGCCAACGGCTCGGATGAAGGCCAATCACCATGATCTGCGCGCCGGGGGCCAATTGCGCGGGCAGGGCGTCGATCAGTTGGCGTGTGCGCTCGGGTTGGGTGACATCTGCGCTGACGAACGCAAGCTGTGCCTTTTGCGCGGCTGTCAGCGCCGGTAGCGCCTCGTCTAATGGCTGAATGTCCATCAGCGGGTAGCGCTCTTGCAGCTGTTCCGCCTGGTGGCGCGCCGTGTCGCTCGTGGTGAGCGCGCGGTAGCGATAACGGTCGTTCGTACCTGGGGCGCCGTGGGCAAGCTGTTCCAGCAAGCGCTGGCCCAGCGCGGGCGCGCAGGGGCCTGCTTCCAGTAGATTGAGGCGTTGGCCATCTGGCAGGGTGGCCAGAGAGGCCTCCATCAGCGCACCTAGCTCATGGGCCAGAACTTGCCAACCGCTTTCACCCACCAGGACACGATTGATGCCGGCCAAATGCTCGGCAGTGATGCCCAGGCTTTCCAGCGTATCACGGCCATTGAGTAGCGGTTCACGGTGCAGGCCCAAGCGGCCGACGAGGTGAATGGGCGCGAAGTAGTCGGGATACTCCTGCACCAAGAGCTGCCAAATGGTCTCTGGCGCTGGGGATGCGTCGTCATCGCCGCCATCGCCGCCATTAGCCTGCTGGACGAAGGCCTCGCTAAGGCTATCGAGCAGGGGGGCAACTTCTTGCGCATAGCGCTGGCCAGTGCTGGCGGTGTAAGCATCGCTCAAGCCCATCAGGCGCGTCAGCGCGTCTGCGGGAAGCGGTAGCGCGGCGGCTTTCAGCGGAGCGGGCGTGAGCTCCACGTCTAAATAGCTAAAGTGTTGGTGGTGCGCACGGTTGAGGCGAATGGCTTTGAAGCGTGTTTGGCTCAGCACCGCCACGGCGCGCCCTTGGGCATCGTAAAGCTCGAAGTCCGCCGTGAAAGAGTGCGGAGCGCGTTTGCCCATGACCGCACGCGCCAACACGGGCGCGCCTGCCTCGGCATTGACTTGGATACGACCGACGCGCACCGGTACGAAGGCGAGTTGGGCGGCGAATTCACTGTGCTGTGCCAGCAGCGGAATGAACATTTGGAAAGCGCTATCCAGAATGCCCGGATGCACGTGTAGCGTGTTTAACTGAGCCGTCACCGCCTCTGAGAGGGCGATTTCCCCAATGATGCTATCGCCCTCGATCCAGCCACGTTGAATCGCCTGAAACGCTGGGCCATAGTGCAGGCCAATGCGTTCGGCCATGTGCAGATGCTCGTCCAGAGTGTAGTCAGCATCACGTTTGGGTAGCGCTGGCGCCCTGCGGTTGAGCAGGAAACCGCGGCTTTCGCGCATCCGGCGTGCCACGGCATTGAGCTGCCACTCGCTTCCCGTGGCGGGCTCTCGGGAGTGGATGGCCAGACGTCCATCATCGGGGTCGAGGGTGAGACGCATGGTACGGCCATTGGGCCCGTCCAGCAGCAGCGGTGCGCGAATCTCCAGCTCTTCGATATCGAGAACCGGCGTCTCTTTCTGTTGTAGCGCAGCGGCCAGCGCCAGCTCGACGAAGCCCGCGCCGGGGAAGACGGCCCCTTCACCCACCACATGGTCGGCCAGCCAAGGCTGTCGCTTGGTGTCTAATTGGCTCTCCCAAGTGTGCTCTTGCTGGGCCAGCGGGTAGCCAAGCAACGGGTGCTGGTAATAGCGCGCCAGCAGGCCTTGTCCATCGTGGGTGCCCTGGACCCAGAGCTGGGTGCGCTGCCATGCGTAACGTGGCAGCAGCACGCGTTGACCTTCCACGGGGAAGAAGTGCTGGCTGTCGAGGCTCAAGCCACTGAGCAGCAGTTGGCTGGTGGTGCGGTTCAAGCCCTCTAACCCTGGCTTGTGGCGCTCGATGGTGCCGAAGACCAAGCCGCTGCGCTCTTGCTGGCGCAGCGATTCGTTGAGATAGCGGCGTAAGATCGGGTGCGCTCCGACTTCGACGAAGACGTTGTAACCCTGCTCGATGAGGGCGGTCGCTGCGCTATCGAAGAGCACCGGCTCGCGGATGTTGAGCCACCAGTAGTGGGCATCCAGTTGTGTGCCTTCACTGATCGCCCCGGTCACGGTAGAGACGTAGGGGATCTGGGTGGCTTGGGGCTCGATGTCCGCCAGCGCGTCGACCACACCCGACTGGATGCTATCCATGGCAGGGCTGTGGAAGGCGTAATCCAGCGGCAGACGCTTGGCAAAAGTGCCGTCGGCACTCAGCGCAGCTTCCAGCTCGCCGAGCTGGTCGCGATCGCCCGCCAGGGTAATGCCTTTGGGACTATTGATGCCCGCCAGACTGATCTTGTCGAATTCGGGCTTGGCGAGCCAAGGAGTGATCTCATCGGCACTCATCGCCACCGCCGTCATTTCCCCTAGGCCGCGAGTTTTGCCCTGATAGTCACTGCGGTAATAAATCACTTTGACCGCGTCTTCCAGGCTCAGTGCGCCAGATGCCCACGCGGCCGCTACCTCGCCTACGCTGTGCCCAAACACGGCGGCTGGCGTGATGCCTTGCGCTTTTAGCCACTCGGTCAGCGCTACCTGCAGGGCAAACAGTGCGGGCTGGGCGATTTCGGTGCGTACGAAGCGGCTCTCTTCGCCTTCTGACCGGTTGCGGCCTGCTAATTCGTCACGCAGAGAGAAGCGACCGTAGCGCTGGAACAGAGCGTCGACACGGTCGATGGCGGCCGTGAAGTCGGCGTCGGTATCCAGCAGGTCATGGCCCATGGTTTCCCACTGGCAGCCGTTACCGTCGTAGACGAACACCGGGCCTCGGGCATTGGCGAGGCGCTCTAGCGTCATGACGGGGCTGGCCTCTCCTTCGGCAAACTGGCGCAGTGCCGTGGCGGCTTCGTCAGCGCTGCTGGCAAAGCAGAGCGCGCCGTGGCTGTGCTGCTCACGGTGGTGATAAAGCGTATGGGCTATATCGTAAAAATCCTGCCCGGATACCTGCAGGTGCTTGGCCAGCGCCAGCGCGTTGTCGGTCAGGGCCGCTTCACTGCGGGCGCTAAGGCGAATGGGCAGCGGGGTAGCGGGTGTTTGGCGAGGCGTTTCCGCTTTTTCCGGTGCGCTCTCCAAAATGACGTGGGCGTTGGCGCCACCAAAGCCAAACGAGTTGATGCCAATCACCAAACGGCCTGTGGGTTTCAGCGGTTGGGCTTTGGTGACCACGCTCAAGTTCCATTCGTCGAACTTGATGCGCGGATTCAGCTTGCGAATGCCAATGGTCGCGGGCACCTCGCGGTGCTGCAGGCTATAAAGCGCTTTGGCAAGCCCCGCCACGCCTGAGGCGGTTTCCAAGTGGCCGACATTACTTTTTACCGAACCAATCGGCAGCGGCGTTTGCCGATGCTTGCCAATGGCCTCGCCAATGGCGCGGGTTTCGATGGGGTCGCCAACGGCGGTGCCGGTGCCGTGGGCTTCTAAATAGTCGATCTCATCGGGGGAGATGCCCGCTTGCTCGTAGGCGCGACGCATCAAGTCGGTTTGAGCGCTGGGGTTGGGTACCGTCAGGCCGGATTTATGACCGTCGGTATTCACGGCTGACCCAGCGACCACGGCCAGTATGTTGTCACCGTCGGCGACGGCTAAGTCGTAATCTTTGAGCAGGAAAAGTCCTGCGCCTTCGGAGCGTACGTAGCCATTACCCGCTTCGTCGAACACCTGACAGCGTCCGGTGGGCGACAGCATGCTGGCTTTGGAAAAGATGATGAAGCCATAGGGGTGCAAGTGCAGGCTGATACCGCCCGCCAGCGCCATCGTGGTTTCACCGCTACGGATGGATTGGCAAGCTTGGTGAAACGCCACCATCGAGGACGAGCACGCGGTATCCAGCGACATGCTGGGGCCGTGCAGGTCGAATACGTAAGAGAGACGGTTGGAGGCGATACTCGAGGTGTTACCCGTGGCGGTAGAGGCATCGATGGCGGCCATGTCATCCGCCAAGCGGTACGAGTAGTCCAGGCTGGCGACACCCACGAAGACACCACACTGGCTGCCACGCAGCGTGCTGGGCACGATGCCGGCACTTTCCATGGTTTCCCAGGCGAGCTCTAGCAGCATGCGCTGCTGCGGGTCCATGTTGGCGGCTTCGCGGGGAGAAATGCCGAAAAACGCTGCGTCGAACCCGCTAATATCGCCCAGGCTGCCCGCTGCGAAAGTGACGCTGGTGCCGGGGTGGCGTTTGTCTGGGTGCCAGAAGGCGTCGTGGCTCCAGCGATCTGGGGCCACTTGGGTGACGAGGTCTTTTTCGGCTTGCAGGTCTTGCCAGAACGTTTCAGGGGTGGTGCCGGGGAAACGATGGGCGGCGCCGATGATGGCCACACGTTTAGTCATTCTTGCTCCTGAGGTTCTGGTTCTGCCTTGATCACATCGTTACTTATATCGTGTCCAAACACTTGTTTAAATAGCCGAAGGCCAAGTTCGTTGGCGGCTATGTCCTGCGGCGGCTGCTTGGCAGGCGTTTGGTCGGGTGGCGTTGGTTGCGTCGACCATATCATGTATGGGGTGCTGCCCGTAGGGGGCATGAAGTACCCGTAGGCATCTGGCAGTATAGGCACATGGTCGCCATACCAGCCCAGTATGCCAGGCCTCATGCGCTCGTTTAGCGCGGTTTTAACGTTCGCCAACATTTGATCAGCTTCACCTAAGTGGTGCAAATAGACGGCGAGTTCACGCAGGTGGTCTGCAAGCGGCCAAGTCGCGTTGGGTAGGGTCGCCGCCAAGCGTGCCTGCGTAGGCGCCTCCAAATGCAGCGGGCCGTGGTTTTCCATGGTGATCACGAAAATAAACAGCGGCCTATTATCGTCATCTTTCAGCAGGCGTCCAACCTTTCGTGCCACGGCCTGGTCACCGATGTATTGCCCGTGTTTGTCGCTACTGTCAAACGCGCTGATATCGATGAATGTATCGAAACCCAACTGCGGCATGACGTTATCGCGCATGTAGAAGGTAGCGGGGTAGGGGTGCACGCAAATAGTGCGGTATCCCTGGGCGCGAAAAGCGCTCGCCACGCTGGGTAGCGGGTGACGGCTTAGCGTGCGGTAGGGGTTGAACTGGCGGGCACCCCAGGTGCTGGGTGCCAACCCCGTGAGCACGGCGCATTCGGTGCGTACGGTATTGGCCCCCCAGGCCGGCACGCTCAACTCGCCCTTTTCGACGGCCTCGGAAAAGGTGGCATCGAAATGTTGCAGTAGCGTCGGCGCAACCTCTGGACACCATGGGCGCGGATCGAAAAAGGATTCGCTCTGAACCAGGACGACATTGGGTCGCTCGGCGCTATCTTGCGAAGCGACGGCACTGGGCTGGCTGGCAGCCGCGTAGGGGGATGCCAAAGGGTCAGGCGGTGACGAGCGCATCAAGGCTACCCCATAGGCCCAAAGGCTGGCGTGTAGCCCTACGCGATGTAGATCCTCGACCGGTTGCAGGGACATGGCGCCGAGTGAGCGTAAACCAACGGCTACCAGCACCGCCCCGAGCCCGGCCAGCAGTCCGGTGCTTTGTAAAAAGAGCACGGTGCTCCACTGGCTAACCAGCGACGGCTCCACATAGAGAAAGCTGCCAATGGCGATGGCCCCCGCGCTGCTGGCCGCGATGGCGAGGCCAATGCCAAAAAACGGGACATAAAGCCGTGGGTGCAGGATGGCGTCCCAGAAGTACTCGAAGTCGTGGCAGATGAACGGTTCGTTGAGCGTTTTGGACTTGGTATTGCTCGACTGGACCACCACGAGCTGGAGTGACAGCACGAAGACCACGGCAAACCAGGGACGCTGGAGCAGCAGCGTGAAAAGCCCAAATAGCAGTAGCCAACTGCCGAGATGGATCACATTGGCTGCCATCGGGCGCTGCCAGAGAGGAGCAGGCCGTGGAGACAGCAGCGCTTCGAACGCTAGGCTGAACACTAGCCCGATGAAGAGCGGCAGGCTAAGCGATAGGAGCAGGTGGCCAAGCATCTTACCGGCCTCCTACATGATCGAAACCCAGTCGTTTGATGAGCCACTGCGACACGCCTGCTGGCAAGACAGCCAGCCACCAAGTGCCGAAGTTGAGCGGAAACGGGAAGCTGACTCGCGCACGGTTGGCGCGAATGCCACGAATGATCACTTTGGCGGCTCGTTCGGGTGGCCACTCAAAGGGCTTGGGGCCAGGCATGGCATTGCACATGGGGGAGGTGACGTAGCCGGGCATGACGACCGTTACCCCGATGCCGCAGGGGGCGAGCAAGCCGCGCAAGGCTTCGCCATACGCTTTGATGCCCGCTTTGCTGGCACTGTACGTGGGCGTGCTGGGTAGTCCATGCCAACCCGCCAGTGAGCTAATGAATACCAGTTGGCCACTACCCCGTGCGCGCATGGCGGGTACCAAGTGCTGCGCCATGGCAATGGGGGTGGTGAGGTTGATGTCCAGCAAGGCTTGAACATCGGCCCAGGGCTCGAGCTCCCCCAACTGCTCAGGATGTGTGTTCTTGCCTGCGTTGGCGATCACGATATCCGGCAACTGCTCGGCACTGAGCGTAGTGAGCCACTGCGCTAGTGCCTCATCATCGGTGAGGTCGATGGAGGAGAGCGACACGTCAGCCCCTTTTTCGCGACAGGCGTTAGCCACGTGCTCTAAGGCGCTGACGTTGCGTCCATGCAGAATCAGATGCGTTTGGGGAGACGCATACGCCTTGGCGAGCGCTCCGCCGATGGCCCCTGTGGCGCCGGTGATCAGCACGCAGCGTGTGTGTGGTGTCTTCGTCGAGTACGTTGCATCAACACTCACAGCAGCTTCTCCAGAGGGGATGGGCAGGCTTCTAATATCTGCGCAGCATTATTGACTGCGAGATCGATGCTGGGCTGGCAGTAAAAACCGCCGTTTACCTGGGCGGTATGCATCACGGTATTGCGAAAATAGCCAAACAATTCGTCACTGGGCGGTGGTGGCTGGTGCCAAAACTCCTCCAGCGAGCCTTCGTAGGTAAGCCCTGCCAGATTATAAATGGGGTCGCTGAGCGCAAAGGTGGGGCAGTGTGATTCCAGTGAGACGATGCCCACGGTACTGTTCACCGTGACGGTGCCCACTGCATGCTTGATCAGCGCATTCAGATCGCCGGACTCGAGGTACACGATGCGCCCATCCAAGCCGTAAAAGTCTGAGAGACGTTGAATGATGGAGGGGTAATCCACGAGTCCCATATCGAGCGGATGGTTCTTGATGCACAGCAAGGCATCGCTTGGTGCATGCTCGGCAAACGAGCCCATCACGTGATCCATGACCTCTTCCATGTTGGCGTAGGGAGAGTGGTCACGAATTTGCGCATCGGTATTTAGCTGCAACGGCAGCATGAAGTAGGGCTTGCCGCTTCCGATCAATCGTTTAATCCGTGCTGCGTCGCGTTTTTTCCACTGTTTGAGCAGCGTGAAGCGCTTTAGGTAGCCCGCGTACTCCACCGGTGCGGTAATGGGCGCGTGGTTGCGATAGCGCGGTGCGACCAGGGGGTTCGCCAGCCCGGCGACATGGTACGCCACATCGTGCATGGCGCGGATTTTAAACGATGAGCGAAAGCGTACCGGAGAGGGAAGCTCAGGTAACGCTTTGCCCGTTTCATAAAACCAGGTGGGATCGCGAGGCAGCAGCGAGTGGCCGTTGACTCCCTCACGTTCCAGCGTGATCCAGAAGGGGCGGAAGTAGCCCTCTTCAAACACGTGGGTGCGAATGCCTGCGGCCGGGGCTTGGTCGACCGCTGGGCGGTGCACGGGACGCCGGTCGCCGAACAGGACCTGGTCGGTAATGCCGTAGCGTTGCCATAGTGAGGTGACGAAGGCGGGCAGCTCGCTCAGAGGGCCGCGAAACAAGTGGCTATGACTGTGCGTGCGCTGCCAATAGAGGAGATCGCCCGCGTTGAAGTTAACTTTCACCACGCGGTGGCCGTCGTCGGTGAGGCGGCGGGCTAAGCGTTGGTAAAAGGGCGAGCAAACGCCTTGTAAGAATAAGAATGCGCGCTTCTGCTTCAACTCAATGGCTTCCAATCAACAAGTTACGATAGCAGCGATAAAGGCGCTGCTTCCATGTAAGTAGCGGTGTTTGTGCACTAGATTGTTGTAGCTTTGCCCGCTCCAATAGGCTGACGACGGTCTCGGCATTGCAAAGCTGACCAGAGGTGGGGTCGACGTAATTGGGGTACAGCAATAGCGTGCCAGCAACGAGGGCATCCAGGGTGAGCGTCCGGTTGCGCCTTGGGCAGCGCAGGGCGTCTTGCGTTAGCCCCCAACCCGCATAAAAAGGCAGGCCATAGGTCGTCACTTGACGATGACGCAACAGAGCTTCAAAACCGGTCAGCGAGCTCATTGTATGCACGGCATCCACGCGCTCTAGCAAAGCGGTGATGTCGACGTGGCTGGCGTCCAAATCATACAGACGTTTGGCATCAGTATCGAGTTTGCCCACTCGAGCCCCGCTGATCACATCAGGGTGTGCTTTGTAGATGATGAAAGCGTTCGGCTGAGATTGGCGCACGGCTTTTAGCAGCGCGCTATTGGTGCGGATCTCCGGTGAGCCGGTGGCGATGGACGCATCGCTCTCGACTTGTCCCGGTACCAAAATGACCGTTCGATGATCGGGTAAGGCAACGTCAGCCGCCCCAGGGACGTTATATTTCGATAGCTTCAGGGTGACGAGGCGCTGGCGCAATTCGGCGGCCCTGGCCAGTAAGTCATCGCTAAATTCATGCTCGTTGAGCAGCGTTTCCAGGTCGCTTGGCTGACTGGGGTCGTAATAAATACCGTGTCGATCTATCACCAGTGACAGGGGTTGAGTGAGGTCGACACCCAGGCCTACCGAGCGGATAAAACCGTCTTCCATGCGCCAAAGATGAGGCAACAGTTCGCTGTGCTGCGTTTTGAAGGTGCCGTCGATACGGCTCGACCATACCAGCAGCCGTTGAGACTCGACGGCTTGCTTGGGGAGGCTCTTTTGGTAACGAACGCGGGCAGCAGGACCCAGAAAATCGCTGATGAAACGTCGCTTCCAAGAGGAGAAGCCGCAAGCGAGCCATGCGCCTCTCAACCGCTCTTGCTGACGCTTTTGGTCAGCGATGAGGTATATCGTCTCTTCCAGCGTGGATGGCTGGCCCGTGTAGGGGTTGGCGTAACGGCAATAGCGAAGATAGGCCGCCGCGAACACTTCTGGCAGTGTACGAGAACGCGTGCGCCGGAGGCAGGGGAGTTGGTCTTGGGTCAGGCCCCAGCCAGCATAGAAAGGAGTGCCAAAGCAGTGGACACGTTTGCCCGCCATGAGCGCTTCGAAGCCAAGCTGGCTAGTCACCACATAGACATCGTCGACTTGGTCGAACAGGGCCCAGGGGTTGATATCTTCGCTGATCACCTGGCAGCGCGGGTGCTGAAGAGCGCTGGTAAGGTGTCCTTGCTTTTTACCCGCAATCACATCGGGATGAATTTTGACCAGCACTTTGGCCTGGGGGTGATAGGCCAGTGCGTGCTCCAGCATGGCTGAAAAACTGGCGGCGCTCGCGCCACCATACTCGATGGATGCATCCCCCGCCGTTTGGTCGACCACTAACACGCTGGCGCCACTATCGCTCAGAGGCTTGTCCGGCGCATGGTTATATTTCGATAAGCGATAACGCTTTAGTAAGGCGATGCAGTGTTCGGCCCTGGATACTTCTTCCGACGAAAAGTCGGCGGTCGCTAGCCACTGCTCTAGGTCGCTGGGTCGTGAGGCGTCGTAATAAATGCCGCTGTAATCCACTACGAGACTATGCGGTTGGTAACCGGCACTACTAAGCCCTAAAGAGCGTAAAAAACCATCTTCCAGGGCGACGTAGGGAAGACGACGCTTGTCGGCGTAGCGCCTCGCTCGGCGGCTGGTAGGTTTCAACCCCCATCCAATGACGGCGTCTGGCTGGGCACTGAGGGGACGAAGCGGGAGGACGTCGTCGAATTCTCTTAAAAATGCGGCGAGTGGTGTGATGCTGCCAATGCCTTTAGAGGTGTAACCCGCCGTACGTTTTGCCATGGAGTGTGCCGAAATGTTTTGTCGGGTGGTTTGCGAGATAGGCGGCGAACATACGTGAAATAAGCGTGGTTATCAATTCGCACGCGCTTGGCTTAGAGTTAAGGCGCTTTCGTTACGCAAAGAAACGGTTTAGAAAAAAATAGCTAAGTTGATTTGTCTCAACGCGCACATTTCAGTTGTTTTTGATAAGTTATTTCTTTCGAGCCATGATAGCGTCTGAACTCGCGAGCCTCACTCAAGGAAAGTTAACGAAATAGGGATTTCTGGTGCGCCTAGCCCCCCTGATCCATCGACTGATTACGTTTCGTTCGCTAAAAAGCCGGCTGCTGCTGGGGCTTTCCTGTGCGCTGGCCATTTTGGCGGGGGCCGTGCTGGGCATGGCGTGGCAGGTCGGCAAAATCATGGTGCACGAGACCAATATCGCCCACCTGCGCTATGAAGCCGATTTGCTGGCCGATGAGATTACCCAACAGATCAACCAGCGCATCAACGCGCTACAGCGGTTGAACGGGGCCATTGGGTTGTCAGACGATCCCACTTGGTTGAATTACGAGCTGCAAAAGAACGACTCCCTGCTGGCTTGGTTCGAAGGTTTGGTGGTCAGCGATGAGAACGGCGTGATCTTGAGCGACTGGCCCAGCGTGGTGGGGGCGAGTGGGCCTCGAGACCAAAGACCTCGAGTATTTCAAAATGGTGCGCGGTATTCGCCGCCCCTACGTGAGCGAGCCCTTCGTGGGCCGGGCTAGCGGTATGCCGCTGGTGCTCATCAGCATTCCTCGTTTGGATGAAAACGGGCGTTTTGCGGGCTTTGTCGGGGGCATCGTCAGCCTCAAGAGCAGCGGACTCTTCAATCGTTTGAGCACCATTCGTTTGGGTGACAGTGGCTATGCGGCCGTTTCGACCGCTTCTGGCAAAATTCTTTACCATCCTGATCACGAGTTGGTGAATGCCGAGATCAGCAACGTCCAATTGAACCCGATGTTAGAGCTTGCGCTGGCGGGTTGGAGAGGGGAAGGGGTTGCCGAACTGTCGAGTGGTCGCGTAGCGCTGCAAGCGTATGCCCAAGTGTGGCCAGCCGATTGGATAGTGGGCCTGTTTTTGCCCACCACTCAAGCGCAGTTACCGCTCTCGGGGTTCATTTACAAGCTGCTGGGCATTTGGTTCGTCCTGGCGCTACTCATGATGCCGCTCTTATGGTGGCTGCTGGCGCGCATTCTCAAGCCACTGGACCATCTTGAATCGCAAATTGGTGAAGTGGGAAAGGGCGAGCGCGCGAGTCTCGATCTCGCCACCAGCATGCAGGAGTTGCAGCAAGTCGCGATGACTTTCAACCGCGTAGAGCATGAGCGCCAGCAGTTGGTCGGCCATTTGCAAGAGCGCCAGGCGTTTTTGGATTCCGTATTGAGCGCTACACCCCAGGGCATGTTCGTTGCCAATTTTGGCGGCAAGATCACTTATATGAACCCGGCACTGCTGGAGATGCTGGATATCCCTCCCGATACGCCCATGGAGGCGTGGATGGAGCAGGTGCACCCTGACGACCGAGAAGGGGCGAGGGACATGTGGGTTCACAGCTTGAAAACCGGTAGCGATTTCGTGCGCCAACTACGATTCGTGCGCAGCGACCATGAAACGCTGTGGCTGGACATTCATGCACGGGTGGTCATGTTGTCTCAAGGGGGGCACTCGCTGGGCTTGGTCGGGGTCGTGAAGGACATTACCGAGCGTCGCCAGCAAGAGGCGTTGCAGCGCTGGGAGGCAGAGCACGACCCGTTGACGGGGCTACTCAATCGACGTGGATTCGAGCGCCGGTTGGAAGAGGCATTCGCCGACTTCCAGAAGACCAGCACGCCCTCTGCGCTGCTTCTCTTCGATCTGGACCATTTCAAGCCTATCAACGACGAGGGCGGCCACGCGCTGGGAGACGAGATGCTCCGCCGTATCGCTCAAATCGTGGCCTGGGAAGTACGTCGCAGTGACCATGTGGCGCGCCAAGGGGGAGATGAGTTTGCCGTGCTGTTACCCAGCTGTACGCTGGGACAGGCCGAGCGTATCGCAGAGTCGTTGCGTCAGTCGGTGAGCGAGGTGACCGTGACCCATGAGGGCAAAGAGTACAGCGTGACGCTCAGCATCGGCGTGACGACCTTCGATGAAAGCGACGAAACGGTCGATGTGGCGATTTCCCGGGCAGATGCGGCCAGTTATGAAGCCAAAGGGGAGGGGCGAGACGCCGTGGTCGTCAAATTGCCCGAACAGTTCGACCCTATAGAGCTGTTCGATTAAGACGCGTCTGGGAAACCTTCCCGCTGCCAAGTGATCAGCCACTGGGGGAGCGCTTCGGCGGGCATGGGGCGCGCAATACCGTAGCCCTGGGCCAAGTAGCAGCCCAGCGACAGCAGCGCTTGAGCGTGTGCCAGGGTCTCGACGCCCTCTGCTAGCACGGGGCGCGCGAACTTCTTGGCCAAGAATACGATACTCTCTACGATCGCACGATCATCTTCGCTCGCCAGCATATCGCGAACGAAGTCTCTATCGACTTTGATCAACTGCACCGGCAGGCGGCGAAAGTACGCCAGCGACGAGTAGCCGGTGCCGAAATCGTCCAGCGCCACGTCGATCCCCAGCCGTTGACAGTTTTCGAGCACATGCAGCGCCGCTTGCATGTCATCCAGCGTGGCGGACTCCAAAATTTCGATGGCCAGCAGCTTGGTGGGCACATCGGCATAGCGGGCTAATAACTTTTCCAGCTGAGGCAAAAATCCTTGGTGCAGCAGGTGCTGCGGGCTGACATTGACGCTGACCTGCAGCGAAATACCGACGCTTTGCCACTGCTGAAGCTGTTTCAGAGCGGCTTCGATGACCCACTCTCCCAGTAGAAACTCCAGTTCGCTGCCTTCGATGAGGGGTAAAAACTCACCTGGAGCGCAAATCCCCCGCGTAGGATGCTGCCAGCGGATCAGCGCTTCGGCACCTACCACCTCTTTCGATTGCAAATCGACTTGAGGTTGATAGAAAAGCTGGAACTCGCCGTGACTCAATCCATGCTGAATGGCGGTGCGCTCTTGCTGACGTAGCCGGGAAAGGTACTCTTCATCGGTGCTGTAGCGAACGCACTGGGAGACGCCTTGGGTTTTGGCTTTATACAGCGCTTGGTAAGCGTGTCGAAAGAGCGTGTCAGGGTCTACTTCGTCCTCTGGGAAACACGTCATCCCAATGCACGTCGTTAGCTTCAAGCTATGCCCATGTACCTTCATGGGTTGCTGGATGGCGCTTTGCAGCGCTGCGCTGTTGAAGTGCTGGGTGGGGGCGACCACCACGAACTCATCGCCGCTAAGCCGTGCGGCAATGCCTTGCCCGCGCAACGGTTTGATCGACGCCTGCAGGCGTTTCGCTATGCGCGTTAGAATACGATTACCCACGGGGTAGCCGAACATGTCGTTAAGGCGTTTGAAATCATCGATGTTGAGTACGTAGACCGTCAACGGTTCGCGCTGCTGGATGAGCGCCTCTAATTGCGTGCGGGCTAAGCGCTGATTGGGTAGTCCCGTCAATTCATCGATGTTCGCAGCTTTATACAGCGCTTCTTCGTGACGCTTCGTGTCGGTAATATCCGACTGAATGGCAATGAACCCTCCACCTGACTGCTCGCTATCGGGAAGTGGGTTACAGCTAATGTGCACCCAATAAGGCGTGCCGTCTTTACGGTAGTTGAGCAGCTCTTCTTCGAACCGCTGCCTGTCTCGCAGCGCATGCGCAATACGCCGCACGGTGGCTTTATCGGTGGCGCTTCCCTGGACTAGCTTGCCAGGTTTTTTACCCACGGCTTCTTCGAAGGTATAGCCGCTTAGCCGTGTAAAGCCGTCGTTGATCCACTCGATATTGCCCTTGGCATCGGTGATGACGACACCGTTACTGGTATTTTTGGCCACCATCGACAGGCGGGCAATGGCCTGCTGGTCTTGGCGCTGCTGACGGTGATTGCGAAGGTTATTGATGAACTGCCCTATGCTACCTAGTAGCGGTGCCAAAAATTCAACCAGGGCGTCGTCATAGCCGTTCGGGCGGTTAGCGAGACCAATCATCCCGATACAGTGGCCGTTAGAGTGAATCGGCACGCCCAAAAAGGCATTCAGCGGCGGATGCCCTGGCGGTAACCCGCCTCGTCGGGTATCGAGGGCGGGCGTATTGGAGATCACCACCTGTTGATGGCGCATTACATGACCAAAAAGGGTGTCGAGATTGCTGAACACCATTCCATCGGGAGCATTCTGATCATAAAACAGCTTGGAGGCTCGATCCCACGTGATGTCAGTGATTGCGTGGGCGACGAGGTAGGGGACCTGGCTCTCGTTATATAGCACCTCGCCAATGAAGCCATATTCGCTGCTGGTCAATGCCAATAGATCTTCGAGCAGCGGGTCGAGCGCTTTGGCATTGCCTTGGCCATCGATGAAGCTCGCCTGAGCACGCATGATGGCTTGCTCCAACGCCTGCTGGCGCAGTAATTGGGTTTCGATCTGTTTACGCGGAGTGACATCCAGCATCGTACCGATGAGCTGCACCACGTGGCCGTTGACCACTAGCGGGTTGCCGGTGATTCTGACCCAGCGCGGCTCGCCACTGACCGTGATCAATTGAAACGTGTCGTTAAACGCAAGGCCTTGCTCGATAGCCGAATCGATGGCGTCCATCAGGCGCTGGCGGTCCTCGGGGGTATAAGCCTCCATGCGCTGCTCGAAGGTGCGAGCATCACGCTTGTCAACGTCGTAGAGCTCGTTGACGACATCGTTCCAGTGCGTAGCGCGACTGGGCACGTCCATTTCCCAGAGACCAATCGCTGCGTTGCCAATGGCATCGTAGGCACGTTGAGATACATAGTGCTCGAACTGCAGGACCGCGCTACTGGCCAGTTGCTGAAGTAGCGCGCTTTGTACGCTGGAGAGCCGACGGGGCTGGGTATCCATGACGCAGAGCGTGCCGATGACGCTGCCATTGTCTGCGATCAGAGGCGCTCCGGCATAGAACACGATGTGCGGAGGCGAACTCACCAGGGGGAATTGCTTTAGCGAGGCGTCCTGACGGGCATCTTGTACTTCGAACAGCGCTCGTTTTTCGATGGCAATGCCGCAGAATGAGTGTTCTCGCAGCATCCGCTGCGTGGATTGGCCCACGCTACTTTTGACCCACACATGGGTGTCATCGACGAGCGTCATTAGCGCAATGGGCGTATCGCAGTAGGCAGCAGCCAGTTGAGTGATACGGTCGAAGTGGTCGTCAGCCGACAAGTCCCCTAGCGTATAACGCTTGAGCGTGAGAAGGCGCTGCTCTTCGTTTTCATGGTTGAGGGGCAAAACCATAAGTGACCTATCAGTGACGGTGCGCGTTTGTGCTTACTTTCCCTTATGGTGACGAGACTGTCTAGCGAGTCGACAAATCTCAGTCAACGGTAGAGTATAAGAGGATGCTGATTCGACTGAGAGCGACTTCGTGGACTTACTTGAACTCTTTACACGCACCTTAGACGTTACCCTGCCTGTTTTTGCCATGGTGTTCATCGGGATTGCCTTGAAGCGCCTGGGCTGGATCGATAGCGCCTTCATTTCGACCGCCTCGTCTCTCGTGTTCAAAGCCACACTGCCCACGCTGATCTTTCTCAGCCTAGTCAAAGCTGACTTGAGCGTTGCTCTAGATGTGCCGTTACTGCTCTTTTTTGCCCTCGCCACGTTGGGCCAGTTTTTGCTGAGTTGGGGTTGGGCGCACCTGCGCGTGCCAAGAGCCGACCGCGGCATTTATGTTCAAGGAGCGTTTCGCGGAAATTGTGGGGTCGTAGGCTTGGCCTTGGCGGCGGGCATGTACGGCAATTATGGGTTATCCGCCGGTAGTTTGCTGCTGGGGGTGGTGATCGTGATGTATAACGCGCTCTCCGTCATTGCCTTGGCGGCCTATCAGCCCGGCCAAGCGACCGATTGGCGGAGTTTGCTGGGTCATATCATCAAAAATCCGCTGATTCTTTCGGTGTTCGCTGCGCTCCCTTTTACCGCTTTCTCGGTGTCGCTGCCCAGTTGGGTGATGACCTCGGGTAATTACTTTGCCTCGCTCACGCTACCGCTCGCGTTGATATGCATCGGCGCAACGCTATCGGTATCCAGCATGCGAGAGGGAAGCCAAGTGGCGCTCAGCGCCAGCAGTATGAAAATGGTGATTTTACCCGTGCTTTCCACATTGGCTGCGTGGCTGATGGGGTTTTCAGGGAATCAGCTCGGCCTACTGTTTCTTTTCTTTGCCA
Organism: Halomonas sp. BL6; assembly: GCF_006228115.1. NCBI lineage: Bacteria > Pseudomonadati > Pseudomonadota > Gammaproteobacteria > Oceanospirillales > Halomonadaceae > Halomonas > Halomonas sp. BL6. Next base: position 141,948 of record NZ_VDGL01000004.1, read on the forward strand.
GCCCCACTGCTGCCGCCAGCTTCGTGATGGTCAAAGCGATCAATGGGAACGTGGCTTTGGCCGCCAATATCATCGCCATGACCACGCTGATGGCCAGCGTGACCGTGACACTGGGTATCTTCGCTCTTCGCCTGCTCGGTTGGATATGACTTCTGCCGATGCAAAACCGCGGTTGGCCGGGGCGGATCAAACCGCTATACTATGCGCCCCGTCAGTCCCTGTAGCTCAGTAGGATAGAGCAGCCGCCTCCTAAGCGGCAGGTCGCAGGTTCGACTCCTGCCAGGGACGCCAAACGCCCCCATGTCTTCTTCATTTCTAACGACTAGCGCGGCGCGCCTAGCGTTTGCACCCAGTAGTGCGTAAATCGCGAGTCACTATCTTCTGCGTGCGCCATGCCTATATCGGTAAAGGCATCGTTCATGAGGTTGCGGCAGTGGCCTGGGCTTTCGATCCAGCTTTCGATGGCTGCGTCGGCGGTGGTATGCCCAGCGGCGATGTTTTCGCCAACCCTTCGCCACCTATAGCCGTGCTGAGTAGCGCGATCACTCATGCTGCTGCCGCCTTGCCCGGTATGGCTGAAGTTGTCGTTCGTGGCCATGTCGTCGGCGTGAGCTTGCGCGGCGGTGGTGAGCGAGCAGCTCCAAGTAAGGGGGCTAGCGGCATCGAAAGAACGTTCGCCGCATTGGCGGGCTTGGCCTCGAGCTTGGTTGACGCGGTCCAACATCGTTTGCTGCCGTTCGGTGGGAGCGCACGCTTCAGACGCGGGGGATGTCTCATTGGCGGATGAGGCGGGGGCATGCGTTATCCAGACCGTTACCATCCACGCGATCGAACAAAGCGCCCGGGTAGCCGGGCGCTTCATGAACGGCTTATCCACCGAACTTCTCGTTTTCGCCCAAGTTGGGCGTCGCGTCTTTTTTGAGATTGGCTTTGGCGATTTCGTACAGCTGGAACGTTTTGCTCTCTTTGGCTTTCCAGTGCTCACCCATTTCTACTTTCACTTCCAGTAGGGCGACATCAGGGTCGTCTTTGCCTTCAGGGAACCAGGCCGCGACGAAGGGGTTCCAGTACTTGTCGATCAGCTCACGGTCGTCGATGACGTTGGCCTTACCGGACAAGGAGACGTAGACACCGTCGTCTTGGTCCGAAAAGCTAAGACAGACATCGTGATCGCTTTTGGTTTCCAGTACTTTTTCAGCACTACGGCGAGTATAGAACCAAAGCGTGCCGTCGTAGTCGTCTTGCACGAGGTGCATGGGGCGGGCGCGTGGCATGTCATGGTCTAACGTCACCAGCATGCCGACTTTGATATCCTTGATCATTTTCCAGATTTTTTGCTTGTGCTCTGGGCTAGACATGGCGTCACTCTCCTTATGAATGGCTAGCAGTGGGCGATTGCCAAGCGCCTCTTTCTGGGGCAATGCTTATGCAAAAGCTAATAGGATTCGTGCGGTGTTGTACAAATCCTTTCATTAGCCTAGCTGCCATTGAGGAGATCAGCAAATCCGCTCTCCGGGGAGTTCGATAGTGAATTCGCCACCGCCGCCGTTGGCATCTCGGTAGTACACCTCGCCCCCCAGCTGCTGGGCAATTTCTCGGGTAATGGCGAGCCCCAAGCCGGTACCGGGGAGCTTGCGCGTGTCACTAGCGTCCGCTTGGGAAAAACGCTTGAAGAGGTGGGGTTGAAAGTCGGGGTCGACACCTGGTCCGTGATCGCGGACGCTAATGTTGACGGTTGACTGTTGGTGCGCAACGGAGATTTCGACCGGACGATCTTTCGGCGTGAATTTGACGGCATTCGACATCAAGTTGGTTAGCGCTTGAATCAGCCGTGGACCATCGACGTTGACGCGCACCTCTGGCCACTGTGGCGTGGCTTCAATACGGACCCCGTGCTGCTCGCCGTACCCGGCCATGGAGTCGATCGCCTCTACCACCAGCGGGGTCAATGGCTGCGCGGCCAGGTTCATGGGCATTTTGCCTGCCACCAATTTCTCCATATCCAGCAGGTCGTTGATGAGCGTGGCAAGCCGCTGCACGTTACGTTGGGCGGTTTCCAACAGCGCATTGGCGGGGGCGGGCAGTTCGCCCACGACGCCGCCTGCCAGAAGCCCTAACGAGCCATTGATGGAGGTGAGCGGGGTGCGCAGTTCGTGGCTCACGGTAGCGATGAACTGATTTTTCATCTTATCCAGCCGTCGTCGCTCGGTAATGTCCTCTATCAGTGACCAGATGACGGGGCGCCCGTCGGGGTCATGGCTCAGCATGCCCTGCAAACGAACCGGGTAGCGGCTGCCATCCTTGCGGATGTACTCTTTTTCGAAAGGCCCGTAGCGGCCCTCGTTTTTGAGGCTCACGAGTACTTGCTCTTCCATGGCTTGGTACTCTCGGGGCGTAAGGTCCCAGTAGCTGAGCTTGACGAACTCGTCGCGGGTATAGCCGGAGGGCAGCGTCAAGGCGTCGTTGAGATCGATGAACTGCCCGGTCTCGTAATCGTTGAGCGCAATGCCAATGGGAGCAAACTCAAAAAGGCCTCTAAGACGACTCTCGTTGCGCTCCAGGGCTTTTCGTGCCAACTCTTGTTCATGGATGTCGTGCAGGTAGCCATGCCATAGCACGCTGCCATCGGCGAGCCGCTCTGGCCGTGCCTGACCGGCTGTCCAGCGGTACACGCCCTGATCGTTTCGTACGCGATACGTGGCATGCCAGTCCCCGAGCGCGTTGGCGGAATGCTGTATGGCGGACGCCACGGATGCCAGGTCGTCTGGGTGGATGCGCTCGAAGGCGGGAGTGGCGTCTTGGGCCGCCTGTTTGGGCGTCATGCCGTAAAGGGTTTGAATTTGCGGTGAGCTGAACGGGAACGTGGGCCGTCCGTCGGGAAACTGTCGGTACTGATAAATGACGCCAGGCAGTTGCGCCATGAGCTTGGTAATCCGCTCGTTGCTCAAACTGTTGGTCAAGGTATCGGCCAGCCAGCGGGCGAGTAGCCTTAGAAACAAGGTTTCGCTTTCATCAAACTCGCTGCCCCGGGGTGAGGCTGAGGAGAAGTTGAGCGTACCGAACACTTGGCCCTCCACTTCGATGACGATGGCGGCATAGGCGCCAAGAGGAAAGGCTTGATAACAGGGGTGAGCATGAAATTCACTGTTGGCGACATTGGCGATAAACAGCTCTTTTTTCTGTCCGGTGAAGAGTAGTTGGCACCAAGTGCTGCCTAAATCGAAGCGCTCACCGGCCGCCAGTGGCATGCCGGGGGAGCACTCTACCCATCGAGCGGTGTATACCTCGCCCTCGATCTGGCTGAGGATCGCTAGGTCCAAACCGAGATAGTGACGCGTCGTATGCAGTGCATACTGAATTTTGGCATCGAGGGTGTCGAGCGTATTGAACGCGATATCGTTGAGCAACAGCAGCGCATCGTGGTGTTTGCGAAGCTGCACGCGGGCTTCGTGTTCACGGGTAATGTCGACGATGAACCCTTCCATGATCAAGGGGTGTTGGGCATCGCCTGTCACCCAGTTGCCGCGCTCTTCGACCCAGCGCCAACGGCCATCGCGGTGGCGCATCCGGTACTCGATATGCCAACCTTCGCTGGCGGCGCGGGCGGTTTCGATCGCGTCGCCCACGGCGGCGGCATCGTCGGGATGGATAATGTCGGCATAGCTGAGGCACGCGTTGTTGATGAGTTCTTTCGCGGTATGGCCGCTGACCTGGTCGATTTGCCCGCTGATGTAGAGCATGGTCCAGTTCTCATCCGGTAAGCAGCGATAGGTCACCCCGGGCATGTTGCTCAACAGTGACGCAAACTCATCCCGGCTGGCTTGCAGGGCCTGCTGCGCCTCGATCTCGTGGGTGATGTCGGTATGGGTACCATACATCAACAGCGGCTGACCCTCTGAGGTCCAGTCGAACACCTGCCCGCGGTCGTGCACCCACACCCAGTGGCCCTGCTTGTGACGCATTCTTGCTTTGCAGCTATAGCTTTCCGTTTCCCCTCGAAAATGCGCATCGAGTAGGGCGGCGGAGTGAGCCAAGTCGTCGGGGTGTGCAAGGTCCAGCCACGTATTGATGGTGATGGGGCTGAGCTCTTCCAGCGTATAGCCAACGATCTGTGCCCACCGCTCGTTGAAAACGGTCTCTCCCGTTTGTACGTTCCACTGCCAGGTGCCGACGCCGGTGCCCTCGATGACCAATCGGGCACGGCGCTCGCTTTTTTGCAGTGCCAGTGACAGCGCAGAGTGAGAGGCGTGGTGACCGATATCGTCCTGGATCAGTGCCTCTATCGTAGCGGCGATGTCGTGAAGCAGCGCAATCTGTTCTTTCGTGAAGGCTCTTGGAACCGTGTCGAACAGGCAGAGACAGCCTGCCGAGCGATCTGTAGACGTAGCCAACGGTATCCCGGCAAAGAAGCGGACGAAGGGGGCGGCCTGAACCATGGGGTGATCGGAGAAGCGGTTATCCGCCTGGGCGTCCTCGACGATCAAACAATCGCTTGGAAAGAGCGCATGGCGACGAAATGTGTGTGCTAACGCGGCTGCGCTGGTTTCCGACAGGCCCTGGCTCGTCGCGAGCTCCAAGTGGTCATGTTGACGTAGATAGACTTGCACGATGGGCACGCCGAACACCTGTTGCGCTAGGCGCGCCACACGCTCGAAACGAGGGGGCTTGCCATCGTTCAAACCGTGGTCAACATTCGCTTCTAACGAAGGTGCAGCGCGGCTTATTGAGCCCTGGGGTGTTTTCATGGCGTGACCATCGAGTGACCTACTGAAAGTGTGCAAGGGTGACGACGGACTAGCCGCTGCGCTTAAATTTATATTGGTCCGTCAAGCTGCCTTCACAGCATAATGGCTTATGGTGGTGGGGTGTAGAGAGAGACGTGGCTTGAGCGTCGTTGAGATGTGAAAAATTGTGGAGCGCCGTTTGGCGGGCCTGATGCGGCGAAGTAGAGTGAGGAGTACCACGAATGAAACATAGCGTCTTAATAATGATGGTGGCGTTAGTAGGCTGTGCGGGAGGAGAAGGCGCTGATATGCAGACGGCGGCTGCGGCGTATTGCGTCAGCCTGGGCGGCGAGCGCCTCACCCGCGAAAGCGCTTTGGGAACGGGACGTTACTGTCGACTGCCGGATGGCCGGGTCGAAAACGAGTGGCACTTATATCGAACAGAGCGATTGGATAATGATTAACGCCACCAACGAATAGGCGTTTGAAACGCATCAAACGTGCTATCAACGCAATTTTGAGCGTATAAGGTTAGCGTTAATAAAAAATAGGGTGAGCTGGTGGGTCACGCCAGCTAGGGGATCGGATGGGTACGTTCAACGTCTTGTTGCGCTTTTTTTGCGTAGGAATAATGGCTGGCTTGCTGTTGCTGTCCGGTTCTTCGGCCTACGCTAGCGCGCCTGCACCGCTGACCGATTGGGAGTATCGCTGGGGAGATGCTTCTTTAGAGGATGACGCGCCTTGGAGCCCCATCGATTTTCCTTCTAACCCCCCGGAGCGCAACGGCCAGAAGTCCGTGTGGTTTAAAACGGTCTTGCCAGAGGGAGAGTGGCGTGACCCGGTGTTGCACATTACCAGCATTAACTTGGTGGGGCAGATCTACCTCGATGGCACGCTGATTTATCAGCATGGCGATATGGAAGCGCCTCGTTTCATCGGTTGGCCGTGGCATTTGGTTCCGCTGCCGGAGAATTCGGCGGGCAAGACGCTGGCGCTGCGTATCCACTCCGATTACACCAGCATCGGGCTGTGGGGCGATGTAGAAATCACCGATCGTATCGATGCGCTGAAGGGGATGCTCCACGCTTCGGTACAGGACCTTGCGGTGAGTGCCTTCAGCCTGCTACTGGCGACGTTGGCAGCGATTTTTGCCATGATTGGGCCTGAGCGTCGGGGCTTTTTTGCCATCGCGCTGTTTGCGTTTTCGTCAGGGTTGATGCTGTTGGCAGAGACCCCCGTTCGGCAGCTGTTGGCAGACGCGCCGCTTACCTGGGACATTTTACGAGCCGCCAGCTACTTTACGCTGCCCATTGCCATAGGCTTGTTGCTGAGCCACTGGTTGGATGGTGTACCAAAGCGCTGGATGAGGCGTTTATGGCAGCTCCATTTGGCGTACCTCGTGGCTTCGATTGGTCTGGTCGCACTTGGCGTGGTGAACTTGGCACTGACGTTCCCCATATTCGACGTGCTGCTGTTGCTCACGCTCCCCCTCATGCTTCTGCTGGCGCTGCTGCGATTGCGTCGTTTGAATTTGGAGCAGCGGCTGTTCGTCACTAGTTTCCTGCTGTTTGCGCCACTTCTGTTGCTGGACATGTTGGTGGCGCACGAGCTGATCCCTCGGCGCGATGTGCCACTGAGCTATGGGGCGTTGGGCTTCTCTTTGGCTATCGTGGGGATTTCGCTGTGGCACTACCGTCATACGCAGCGTCAGCTTGCTGCGGCCAACCAGACGCTAGAAGCACAGGTGACGGCGCGGACGGCAGAGCTAGATACCTTGGTCGAGCAGCTCAAGGGGCTCTCGCTTCAGGATGCCCTGACCGGCCTCAATAATCGTCGCCATTTCGACACCTTGCTACATCAGGAAATGGCGCTCGCGCAGCGTAAGGGAAGCCTGCTTTCGCTGCTGATGATCGATATCGATCATTTCAAGAAAGTGAACGATAACTTTGGCCACGACGCTGGCGATGCCGTTTTGATCGAGGTCGCGGCGCTGTTAAAGAAGCATTTTCGCGGTACGGACGTGGTGTGTCGGTTGGGGGGCGAGGAGTTCGTCGCGCTCCTACCGGGCACCGGAACGGCCGAGGCGCAAACGCGTGCCGAGAAACTGCTGAAGGCACAGCGTAACCAAGCGTTGAGTCACCTTCATCAGCCGCTTGGGCGCATTACGCTCTCTTGCGGAATCGCCACGTATCCGGCTCACACCATGGACCCTAAAAGGCTACTGCGCTTAGCCGACACAGCGTTGTACAAAGCCAAGAATAACGGCCGCGACCGTTGTGAAGTATGGGAAGGGGCCGTGTCGTCCAGCGAGCAGTAGCTAGCGGCTATGATGACTCGTTTTGCCAGACGTTTGGCCATGCCCAGCCATCTTTATGCACGTAGGCAGCCAGTAACCGCTGTTGGCGGGTGGCAAGCTGTTGATGTATCTCTTGGTGAGCGGCGGTGATGCCAGGCAATCGTTGGTACTCTGCTAGCGAAGGTAGCTCTGGGAGGGTAGGGGTAGGGTCGATGAACGCGCTGTCTAACGTCGCGAGAAAGTTTTCAAGCGTGACGATGCCCGTTTTAAGCTGTTGCCGCGTCGCGTGGTCGATATCGGGGCAAGCAATTTGTGCAATGACCAGCGCTTGATAGAGTTTCGCGAGAGCAACCGGTAGCGATTTTTGACGGTTAGGGTCGTGATAATAGTGCAAAATGGGATACGCCAGATGCTGCTGCCCCAACCGGCTAATGGCCTGTTGGAGTGGTTGTAGCTGCTGTACCAAGCTTGTGTACTTCCCATTATCATGGGTCGCGCGGAGAATTTGTAAGGGGCTATTGCCCAGCGCATGGATGGACAGCGCGACATGGCGTTTTTCGGTGACATTGGCCATGATGCTCAGCATATACGTAATGGTGAGCGTAAAGAGAAAGAAGCCGTTGGCAGCTGCCAGCGGTGGTGCAAGCCGCCAAGTGTCGCTGCCCGGAACGAAGTCGCCGTAGCCCAGAGTGGTCAATGTATAGCCCGCATAGTACAGGCGCTCGACATCGTTGGCAGGGGCTTTGGTCGTGGCGTTCACCACGGCGTCTTCGGTGCTGCAAAACAGTAGCCACCATCCGACTAGGGCAAGCAGCAGCCAAACGGTCATCAAACCTACGGTCAGCCAAGGGCCTGCTGCAGACAGTACGCGGTGGCAGCGATGACGTTGATGCAATGCCAGTAACAGGGTCCATACCGTGCTAATGGAGCGGTTGGTCAAAGGGCCAGAGTGAGAGGCAGACAGCGTCGTCTTGATGGCATCATAATTGGCAAGGGTTATTAGAAGAATGCCAACGATACCGAGCCAGTGATGTCCTATCATGCTCGCTTCCTAGTTCGAAGAATCGGATGGGGTGACACTCACCACCACTTCATAAATACGCCAATCATAATGATTCAGCATGGCCTCTGCCGAGGCAACGCGCTCGGCCAGTCGATGCGTATCGCGCGGGACAATGAATGCTTCACCGCTGAACACGTGTCCCTCTTCTCGTAGTCGAACGGCAGCGTCCAAGACCCACTCGTATCGTTTGAGTGCCGTTTCCAGCGACTCGGCTAACGGCTCGGGTTGGGTGTTCGACGTAAATCGCGGGCGGCGATCCAATAAATCACCCACGGCCTCTTTCAGGTTCACCACGCCGTCCTTGGTCACATCGATGGCGATAAGCGCTGCCGCTAGCGCATCTGCCCACCAGATACCGGCACCAATCCCCAAAATGCCGATGATCGCTGCCAGGCCGGTCATCCAGTCCGCTTTGCTCATCTTACCATCGACATAGACGGTTTTTTCATGCACCTGTATGGCGGCTTTGGTCTGCAAGCGGCCAATCACCATGGGAGGAATCACGCTGTAGATGAGGGCACCGATCATTAACCAGCCCATCCAAAACGTATGCCCAAAGAGCGAGATAGCGCCTACTGAGGGGTGCTCCTGACTGATCAGTTTCATGATCGAATCCAGTAACAGCAAGCTCCCCATCAGGCTCAGTGCCGTGGCCGCGCATAAAAACGCAATCACCGTGGCGCGTTGGTAGCCGTAGGGAAAGGTATCGTTAGGGGGGCGGTTACGAAAATGCATGGCGATCAAGAATGCCACGGGAGGAATGAGCGATAGGATGTCCTCTATCCAGGCCGCTTTCATGGCTTGGCTGCTGCCTAGCACCAGCCCAAGCACCAGAATGATTGAGACCCGAAACCCCAAGTTCCACCACTCCAGTCTCACCAAATAATCGAGCTGGCGCTGTTTGTCAGCAGGCATACGGTAGGGCTTGCGTATTTTCATTCAGCGGCCTCGACGCGTTTTAGCTGCTCATAGAGAGAGGATTGGGCATTGAGATGGCGTTGAAGCGCCAACATGAGGGCGTTTTCCCCTTTGGGTAGCGCCATCACATGGTGTTCGCTGGTGAGTCGATGAGCCGTTGGTCGAAAGCCATGGGCCTCTAACCACCATTGAGGGCCAGCTACCCAGCCCGGCGCGTCATGCACGCGCTCGGTGATCACGGGAGTCGCACCCAGCGCACGGATCGACTGCGTGACGCTATTGAGACGCGCCACGGCGATGTCTTGGCCCTCGAGGGCAGCGTCGCCCGCTGCGTGAGCGCTAGGGTGATGAGGCGCGATACCAATGACATGATGTGAGGTGAAGTACGGGCGTGTCGTGGCGGCTAGCTGAGTAAGACGCGTATTGTGAGTAAAGCCGCCGGCCACGATATCGAGCTGGTGGTTGAGCGCTTTCAGTAGCTCGTTTTCACTGCCCCAGTGCCACTCGATGGACGCATCGAGGCTATTGGCAAACTGGGATAGAAGGCCGATGTCCACCCCTTTGGGGCCCGCAGCGGTAGCGATGACCCAAGGTGGGTTTTCCGTGATACCGATGAAGAGTGTGCCGCCCTCGATATCGCTCATTTTGCGTTCTACATTTTGGGGATAGCGACAGCCAACAAGCGTTAAAAAAAACGCTATACATAGGCATAGTGCGTAACTTTTATGTGACGATTTTTTTCTCACGTTGATGTAAATCTTAGTATTAAAGGGGCGGCTAATAAGCGGCTACTTTTATGTTTCGTTCACTACTGCATGATATAACGAACACAGTAGAAACAGCCGTGCTGTTATCAGCACGGCTGAGCCATTGAAAGACAATGTCGTTAAAGGCGCGGACATTAAGCGGCAATGCTCGCACAGGCGTTGGCACACTGTTGGCAAGCTTGGGCACACGCTTGGCAGTGATCAGCGTCGTGTTTGGCACACTCGTCGGCACACTTTTGGCAAATGTCGGCGCAAAGTTGGCAGATGTCATTGGCGTATTCGCTGTTTTGGGCCATGTAGGACGCCGCCAAGCGACAGATCTGAGCGCACTGAATATCCATGCGTATGCACTCGGCCATTTTGTGTACTTCATCCTCTTGAAGGCACTGGGTAGCGCACTGGTCACAATACGCGGCGCAGATATGACAAGCCTCGATTTTTTCCTTGAACGCTCCAAAATGCATCGTCAGCTCCTGTAGCCACTCTAGTCAACGAATGGGAGGTATTCCCTTATGGGTCGAGAGTTAAAGCTAGCCGACGATGAGACAACGTACCTGCAATGCCTCTAATTTTTAATATTGTTTAATTTTTCAATAAGGTTTTTTTAAGCATTGTATAGCTTATGTTGAGCCTAAGGGGGAATGTCAAATAATGTGACATGCTAGGTAACTACCGTTACTTTTTTTAGCGCCTGAGCCATAGTACGCCTACTGGGCTTGCAGGTGTAAAAAGTATTCTCCCAAAGGGGGTGGCAATGCGTAATAACGGCTATGTATCACAAACGAATTATCCGATTGAACCCGATGACTTCTTAATCTCCCGCACGGATATCAACGGCTATATTACGTATGCCAACCCGCGCTTTATCGAGGTGAGCGGCTTCGCCATCGAAGAGTTGATGAATGAACCGCACAACGTCGTTCGGCATCCGGATATGCCGCCCGAGGTGTACCGGGATATGTGGGCAACCCTGAGAGAAGGGCTCTCTTGGCAAGGATACGTCAAAAATCGCCGTAAAAACGGCGACCACTATTGGGTGCACGCCAATGTCGTGCCCGTCGTCGATAAAGGCGAGCTGCAAGGCTACGCGTCGCTTCGCTCTTATGCGGGGGAAGAGAAGGCGCGCTATTTCGATCACCTGTATCGTCAAATGCGTGAAAACAACTGCCCCTACTATTTAAAGCGCGGCAAACTCAAGCGCAAAGGGTTGCGCGGCAAGTTGCCATCGTTTCAGTGGGAGGGAGTGAAGGCGCGCGTCGTTCTGTCGTCTTTGGCGAGCGTAGCGCTACTGGGGGGAGGCTTGTGGATCACGCAACGCTTTTCTCTCGAGAGCTGGTCTTTGGTTGTGCTTGCCCTAGTGCTGGCAAGTGCGATCTGGTCGGTGAACGCGTTGCTGCTAGGTTCCTTGAGTCGTTCGGTCGCATCGCTGAAAGACATTGCGCTGCAGCTGGCAGCGGGCAACTTGAACACGGTGATTCCTTCCACTCGCCGCCAATCGCTTCGTCAAACGCTGGAGGCACTTCAGCTCATGCGCCGCTCGCTGCTCTCTACCGCCAGTGATATTCAGCGCAATATGGACACCATTGGCCCGGTGGTGAGCCAAATTCTAAGCAATAACGCCAACATGGCGGATCGCCTGGAACAGCAAGCCTCCGCGGTACAAGAGACGGCTGCCAGCATGGAGGAGATTTCCAGCACCGTGCGTCAAAGCGCCTCGAATGCGCAGCTTGCGAGCAAGGCGGCCGATACCAACCTCGCCGAAGTGGGCACCGCGTCGCGCCTGACAGACGAGTTGGCTCAGGCCATGGACGCGTTGACCAAGCAGTCCGAACGGATGAAACACATGGTGCAAGCCATCGATGCCATCGCGTTTCAAACCAATATTTTGGCTCTCAATGCGTCGGTGGAAGCGGCGCGTGCTGGCGAACACGGACGTGGCTTTGCGGTAGTGGCCCAAGAGGTGCGAAAGCTCTCCAATCAGACCGCTGAAGCGGCCAAAGAAGTGCAACGCATGATCGTGGACACCAATCAAAGCGTGCTGGAAAGCGCGTCTCATACGCGAGAAACGCAAGCGGCGACCCAGCGTATCCGACATGCCAGTCAGCGGGTCAACGACCTGATGGCAGAGATTAGCCGAGCGGCCAGCGAGCAGAGCGACGGCGTTGCCCAAGTAGGACTAGCCATTGCCGAGATCGACAGCACGACCCAAGCCAGCGCCTCGGATATGGAGAGCTACCGGCGGGTGGCAGATACCCTCAGTGGGGAAGCCGCCGCTCTGACCAACAGCGTCAACGCCTTCAGAACCTCACAAGGCGCGCAGCCTTTGCCAGCGCTACGCCGCTCGCAGCCGCTTGGGCTCCATCAGTCCGCCGCCAAAGTGCTGCCCTCCAAGCAGTCGTCAGCGGGTGAGTGGGAGCAGTTCTGAGGTCTGAAAGAGAGTGACATACAGCTGAATAAGTAGTTTTTTATGTGAGAAGTTGCTTAGTCGACTAAAGGCTAATTCATTTAGCCTTTTTTTATTTCATCCATACTACCATACTAGTTGTATCAGTTGGCGTGCATAAGCACTTTCTGGAGTAACATGAAGACAGATTTGCAAGGGATGTGGCAGAGGGAAGGTAGTGATGTTTCGGTGCGCCAACGTCTCTATAACGTATTGCGGCAAGCGATTATTCGCATGGTGCTGGCACCGGGGCAGGCGCTTTCTGAAAAGGAGATTGCGGATTTATTCGCTGTCAGTCGCCAGCCCGTGAGAGAGGCGTTTATCCGCCTCTCAGAGGCAGGGTTGGTTGAAGTGCGCCCTCAACGAGGCACGTATGTGGTGGGCATTTCCCGACAGGCGGTTCTGGAAGCACGCTTTATCCGCGAGTCATTGGAGGTCGCCATTACGCTGGAAGCCGCCAAGGGGGCACTTACTGAAAGTGTGCTAATGGAGCTTAACGAACTGATTGAGCGCCAGCGCAGCTGTATTGAGCGCCAGGACCATGACCGCTTCTTTTTTCTTGATGAGATGTTTCATCGCACATTGGCCTTTTCCACAGGACAAATCATGGCATGGAACGTCATCGAAGATGTGAAGGCGCAATTGGACCGGGTACGTTATTTGAGTATTCCTGACTCTACACCGATCCCTAAGTTAGCCGATCAGCATCAGGCAATCGTCGATGCAATAGCGGCTTCAGATAGTGACGCCGCCGAGAAGGCGATGAGTGTTCATCAGCGTGAAATCCTGAATTCGTTGCCTGAACTTGAGCATCGTTTCCCCGATTTATTTGCAGGAGTGGGATTGGCTGCTCCAGCACGTTCCACATAAACACAGCCATATAAACCAGATGAATGATTGCCCTGCATGACGTAGTTCCAGCCGTAATGCTGGTGAAAAAATGACCAATAATAATTATCTTGAGGAGTTGAAGATGAAACTCGCACGGTTACTCCCAGCGATTGCGCTGGTTGTCGCAAGTCAAACTGCACACGCTGCTTACCAGCTCAATGTCTCTATCGCATTGAGCCCCCAAGATCCTATCGCACAGGCTTTGCAGAGCGCTCAGCAAAGTATTGAAGAGCGTTCTGATGGTGAGCTGACGATCCAGATTTTCCCGAATAGCCAGTTGGGCTCCGATGAAGATGTCGTAGAGCAAATCCGCAGTGGTGCCAATATCGCTATTCTCATTGATGCTGGCCGTTTATCGGAATATCAACCAGAGCTTGGCATCTTAAGTGCTCCTTACTTGGTTGAAGACTCGCGTGATTACGCTCAAATAACCGCGTCGCCGCTGTATCAGGAGTGGGTGGAAGGGTTGGCAGGCGTGAGTGGCCTTCGTCTACTTAATTACAACTGGTTCCAGGGGTCGCGGCAGATGCTGACTCAGAATGAAGTCAAGGCACCTGACGACTTGAATGGCGTACGTGTACGAACAATCAACTCCCCAGTATGGGTAAAAACAATTGAAGCCATGGGGGCAACCGCCACTCCCTTGCCCTGGTCGGAAGTTTACTCTGCGCTTCAATTAGGCTCCATTGATGGCGCAGAAGCACAATTAACTGCTGCCGAAGGCCAAAACCTCCATGAAGTGATTACGAATGTGGCATTAACGAATCATATTCATTTAATGACGGGGATCGCCACTTCTGATCAGTGGTATCAAACTTTGCCTGAAGAGCTACGCACTATTCTCGATGAAGAACTCTTAAAGGCGGGTGACGCGGCGAGTCAAGCCACCATAGAAGCACAGGCCGCTGTGCGGGAGAGGATGGAAGCTGAAGGCGTCACATTTACCGATGTAGATATCGAACTATTCCGGGAGCGCGTTGGCAGCGTCTATGAAGAGTTAGGCTACGACCAATATCGCAAGCAACTGCTCTCTGGAGAGTGAGTCTCCGCTCCTGCCCGTATTGGTTCTCTGGGCAGGAGCTTTCCCCTTTTCTCTTTGCTATTAACCCCACCATCCATATGCCCTATGGGGCGAGGAATGCTGTATGTGGCATTGGTACGATAAAGGTGAGGAGTGGTTAGCCATCTTGCTGCTCGGAGGTACCTCTCTCACGATGTTTATTAGCTCAACCGCTAGAGCCGTCGGAAGTCCCTTCGCCGGTGGTGCTGAATTGGCGCAATTCCTGTTTATCTGGACTGCCGTGTTAGGTGCCGACATCACGCTACGTCACGGTGGTCAGGTGCGCATTGACGCGCTGGTTATTCGGTTACCCGCTAAGTTGCAATTCATGATTACCAGTTTGTGTATTGCGATGATGCTGCTCTTTTTAGTTCTTCTTGCTTGGTATGGCTTTGGTTTAGCCACCTCAAACTGGCAGCGCCCAATGGGAGTGGCGGGGCTAAGTTATGGTTATATCACTTTGGCGCTTCCGATTGGTGCTTTGCTTATGATGGTTTCATTGGTACGTCGCATATCCGCTAATGGTGTTATGGGTAGCTTGATGGCTGACGATGACGACATGGTGGAGGAGTCGCTATGACAGCCGCGCTATTACTGGTTTTTGGCCTGTTTCTTATGGCCATTGGCATGCCTGTCGCATTTGCTATTGGAATTGCGGGTTTTTCTTACTTTTTGCTACCTGAAACATTCTTGCCAACGAGTATCGCTGTGCAGCGAGTCGTCTCTTCGACACAGTCTTTTCCGCTCTTGGCCGTTCCGTTGTTTATTTTTATCGGCCACTTAATGAATGCCAGTGGCATTACCCCTCGCTTAGTTCATCTCTCTACCCTGTTGGCGGGGTGGATGAGCGGCGGTTTGGCGCAGGCAAGCATTGTGCTGAGCACGTTGATGGGTGGGGTGTCAGGCTCCGCAGTGGCCGATGCCGCTATGCAGTCCCGTGTGTTGGGGAAAAGCATGATCAAGGGTGGCTACTCTTCTGGATTTACAGGGGCGGTGCTGTCTATCGGTGGCTTAATTACGGCGACGATTCCACCCAGCATCGGTTTGATTCTGTATGGCTACCTTGGGGAAGTCTCGATAGGGCGACTCTTCATCGCCGGGTTGGTCCCCGGTTTTTTATTGATGGTTGCGTTAATGGTGACTACTTACATTATGGCCAAACGACGCGGCTATCAGCCCGTTAGAGAGCACTTGCCTACTGGCTCAGAAGTCTTGAAGGCACTGCGTAGTAGTATCTGGGCCATACTCTTCCCCGTGTGGCTGTTGGTAGGTATCCGTTATGGATTGTTTACACCTTCCGAAGCAGGTGCGTTTGCCGTTGCTTATGCGCTGTTAGTAGGGTGTGTTATCCATCAGGTGATGGGGGTGAACGAAATCCTGAATGCCATGCGTGCCAGCGTGCGAGATATTGGCATGATTATGCTCATTATTATGTTCTCGGGCATTATCGGTTATGTCGTTTCTTTTGAAAGAGTCCCGCAAACAATCGCTGAATTAACCCTTGGCGTGTTCTCCAGCCATATCACCTTACTGCTTACCGTGTCGTTGCTGCTGGTCTTTTTAGGCATGCTGCTTGAGGCTACTGTTGTGGTGATGTTGCTGACCCCCATTTTAGTACCGGTTATTAAAGCGGCTGGTATTGATCCTGTTCATTTCGGGCTGCTTATGATGACACTGGTCACTTTCGGCGGCATGACACCCCCGGTCGGTATTTCGATGTATACCGTATGCGGCATTTTACGCTGCTCGTTTTATGAGTATAGCCGTGAACTACTGCCTTTCGCTTTTGCGGTCTTCGTAGTGGTTCTGGGTATTCTTTTCTTCCCGGATATTGTTCTGTTTTTGCCCAACTTGTTACTTGGGTAGAAGTTCCTATGAATGTCTCAATGACCCAGGAGTAACGATGAAGTTTAACGACCAAATTGAGTTCATAGGTGCAGATTTTTTATTGGAAAATGAAGCTGCCCGACGGCTCTATCATGAACATGCTGCTGTCATGCCGATTTGCGACTATCACTCGCACTTGGACCCACTTGAAATAGTTAACGACGTTCAATTTGATAACTTGACCCAACTTTGGCTCAAGGGCGATCACTATAAATGGCGAGCCATGCGGTGCGCGGGTGTCGCAGAGCAGCTTATTACCGGGAACGTCAGTGATCGGGAGCGCTTTCAAGCATGGGCAGAAACCGTGCCGGATTGCTTGGGCAATCCTCTCTATCATTGGACCCACCTTGAATTGCGCGAGCCACTGGGGATCAACGATGTGCTTCTTTCGGCAGAAACGGCGGAGGAAGTGTGGCAGACCTCGCAGCAGCGGTTGGCAACGCCTCAGCTCAGTGCTCAAGGGATCTTAAAGCGCTTCAACGTACGTACCATTTGTACCACGGATGACCCCACCGACAGCTTGGCCGACCACCAACGGCATGCAACCAGTGGCGCTGGCCCAACCATGCTGCCTACTTTCCGTGCCGACTTGGTACTCAAGGTTGAGCAACCGGGTTTTATCGATTATCTGGCAAAGCTCGAAGCGGCCAGCGGCCTGACCATTCAGCGCTTCGATGATTTATTGGCAGCTCTTTACCAACGATTGGAACATTTCGAGGGGGCAGGGTGCTGCCTTTCCGATCACAGCTTAGAAAAGCCAGTGTTTGTCGTACCACCTGCCGCCCATGCGCTTGATCGTATTCTGGAGCGAAGAAAGGGCGGGGAGGCGCTGAGCAGTGATGACGCCCACGGTTTTACCACGGCTGTTCTGTTATGGCTGGGCAAGGAGTATGCCCGACGGGGCTGGGTCATGCAGCTCCACATTGGTGCCTTGCGTGACTTAAGCCAGCGGGGGCGACGTGAGATAGGAGCGAACAGCGGCTTCGATGCCATTGGTGATACTACCTATGCCGAACCCTTGGCGGCGCTGTTGGACGCGCTCGATCAGGAACATCAGCTTCCACGTACCGTACTTTATAACCTCAACCCACGGGACAACGAGATGTTGGCGGGTCTTGCCGGTTCTTTTCAGGGGGATGGCATTCCCGGCAAGGTTCAATTTGGCGCTGCCTGGTGGTTTAACGACCAGCGTGATGGCATGGAGCGGCAGTTAACGACCCAGATGCAGTTTGGTTTGTTGCGTCACTTCGTTGGCATGCTGACAGACTCACGCAGTCTTTTGTCCTTTTCCAGGCATGACTATTTCCGGCGTATTTTTTGCCAGATGCTGGGGGCTCAGATGATGCGTGGTGAGCTACCTAGCGACGTGGATCGAGTCGGGGAAATGGTGCGCGCCGTTTGTTATGACAATGTGCAGCGCTACCTCTTTGAGCGTTGATTACCTTTTACTCTTCGTAATGGAATAATGATGATTATAAGTGACGCTTATTTAATTGTTACGTCACCAGGACGTAACTTTGTAACACTCAAAATTATTACTGAATCCGGTGTTTACGGTATTGGTGACGCGACGCTGAATGGGCGTGAGCTGGCAGTGGTGGCTTACCTGGAAGAGCATGTTCTACCGGCGCTGATTGGCCGTGATGCAAGCCGAATTGAAGATATATGGCACTTTCTTTATCGCGGTGCTTACTGGCGGCGTGGGCCTGTCACTATGTCGGCCATCGCGGCGGTGGACTTGGCTCTTTGGGATATCAAGGCCAAGGTGGCAGGGTTGCCGCTCTATCAGTTACTGGGTGGGAAAAGCCGTGAGCGAGTGATGACCTATGCTCACTGTACTGGCAAGGATATTGATGCTTGTCTCAGTGAGGTAGAGAAACATGTGAAGCTGGGCTATCGCGCGGTCAGAGTGCAAGCAGGTGTCCCGGGTATTCCTACCACGTATGGCGTGACCAAGAAGGACGGAGAGCGCTATGAGCCCGCCGATGCAGAATTGCCCAGTGAGAATGTCTGGAGTACCGAAAAGTATTTGAACCACGTGCCCAAGCTATTCGAGGCCGTGCGGGAGCAGTTCGGTGCCGACATCCATGTCCTGCACGACGTTCACCACCGTTTGACGCCCATTGAAGCCGCGCGTCTAGCGAAGGAAGTAGAACCCTACCATCTGTTTTGGCTGGAAGATTGTGTGCCAGCAGAGAATCAAGAAAGCTTTCGGCTCATTCGCCAGCACTCAACCACGCCGTTAGCAGTGGGGGAGGTGTTCAATTCAATTCATGACTATCGCGAGTTGTTGGAAGCACAGCTGATTGACTATATTCGTACGCCGCTGAGTCATGGCGGTGGCATTACCCACATGCGCAGAATCGCTGATCTTGCGTCGCTTTACCATGTCCGTACGGGCTTTCATGGGGCCACGGATCTATCACCGGTATGCCTGGGTGCCGCTATTCATTTCGATACGTGGGTGCCTAATTTCGGTATTCAGGAACATATGCCCCACGAGGCAGTGGTAGATACCGTTTTCTCGCATGATTACCAGTTTGTCGATGGGCACTTCATTGTCGGTGAAACACCGGGGCACGGGGTGGATATTGATGAAACGCTGGCCAAACAATACCCCTATAAACGTGCCAGCCTTCCGGTGAATCGCCTGGAAGATGGTACGTTGTGGCACTGGTAGGAGCTAACGATGCCAAACGTTGAGTCTATATCTGCAGCTCCGCCATCGAGCCAGCTGGCCATTGCTCATCTCGGACTTGGTGCATTTCATCGTGCTCATCAGGCGGTGTACCTAGAGCGTTACCGTCAGCGCAGCGGTGATGTTGGGTGGGGCGTGTGTAGCGCTAATTTGCGTTCCAGTATTGGGCTGGTCGATGATCTTGCTGAGGCAGGATATCGTTATCATGTCGCGGAGTACGCCAACAGCCAACACCTTACGCTGCGTGAAATCGGGGTGATCGAAGAGACCCTCTTTTCTGGCCGTGATCACGCTGGCGACTGGGGCCGGGATAGGGAAGCGTTACTGGCACGATTGGCCTCTGCAGACACTCGTATCGTTACTTTGACGGTCACCGAAAAGGGCTACTTTCTCAACCCGGCGAGCGGTGAGTTAAGAAGTGATGATTCTATGATCATCGAAGATATCGCCTCTCCGCAACAGCCCCGAACCGCGCCTGGATTGTTGGTGGAAGCGTTAGCGCGGCGGCGTGAGGCGGTGATTCCTCCCTTTACAGTGCTCTCTTGCGACAACATGCCCGACAACGGAACGCGTACACGGCAGGCGGTAGTGCAATTGGCCGAGTACCGCGATCCGACGCTGGCCCGCTGGATTGCCGATGAGGTTGCCTTTCCCTGCAGTATGGTAGATCGCATTGTGCCAGCCATGACGGATACAGACTTTGAGCGTTTGGCGGCGCTGGGAATAGCCGATGCCAATGCCGTGGTGTGTGAAGCCTTCTCCCAGTGGGTGGTTGAAGACCACTTTCCCCAGGGGCGGCCAAGCTGGGAAGCAGAAGGGGTGGAAATGGTGGCCGATGTGGCCCCTTTTGAAACCATGAAGCTGCGCATGTTGAACGGCAGTCATTCACTGCTTGCCTATCTTGGTGCACTGGCAGGCATTGAGACGGTTGTTGACGGTATTCATCAAGCTGAACTGCGCACACTGTTGCGTCGCTACATGCTTGAGGAAGCCGCACCGACACTCGATATGCCCGAGGGTATCGACTTAGTGGCTTATGCCGACTCGCTATTGGCGCGCTTCGCCAATGACAGTTTGCGTCACCGCCTGCAGCAAATTGCCATGGATGGAAGCCAGAAGCTTCCGCAGCGATGGTTGTCGGGTACGCTGGAGCGTGCTGGTACTGGCCAACCCTCACCTTGTGTGGCACTCGGCATGGCGGCCTGGATCCGTTATACCGCAGGTGAAGATCTCCAGGGTAATCGCTATACGGTCGATGACCCGTTGGCCAAACGCTTTGCGCAATTGCATCAGAGGCATGATTCCAGCAGCCGCTCAGACGCAGAGGCGCTGGTAGCCGCCTTCTTAGCCATGGACGATGTCGTGCCCAGCGAACTGGCTAAAAACGATGAGTTCGCGCTGGCGGTGACGGCGGCCTATCAAGCTCTGATCCAGAAGAGCTTTAGCGAGGCTTTAGCGGCGCTATAAGTTCTTTAGTACCAATCAAAGCCCCACGGTTGAGGTGTCAGTTCACAATCGTGGGGCTTTTTTTCAGCTTTTTGGCGGTTAGCGAGTCGTTGAGGTCGCTTCAGCGCCGGTGAGCGTTGGCTCTGGCACTTGCTCCATGCGCTGGCGTTCTTGGTCAAGAATTGCCAGTGCCTGATCAGGGGAGACCTGCGAGGCCGGTGTCAGTAGGCTCACAACGACCCCGGCCACCAGCGCAGCGAGAACGGCAGGGATGCTGGGATTGCCCCAGAAAGCTGTCCAATCGCTGTTGGCGATAATGATCAAGGAAGTGGCGGAGGCACATAGCAGTGTGGCAATGGCACCCTGCCAGTTGTAGCGTGGCCAGAAGCGCCCCAGCATGGCGCTCATAAACAGTCCTGACAGAATCGTCGAGATCATGCGGGTGATGTAGGTAATTACGTTGTCCGAGGCAAGCGCGAACAGCAGTGCTAAACCAATGGTGGCTACCAGGGCGATCCGTGAGAAGCGCACCACATTGCGGGCTGACGGGGTGCGGCCCGTGGCGAGTACATAGAGGTCTCGGATCAGCGTGGACACACCGGCGATGGCGTCGGAGCTTGCGCTCGACATGGTCGCAGAGAGGCCTGCTACCAACAGCAGTAGCCCCAATCCTAATGGCATGATTTCCGTCGCCAGGAAGGGAAAGGCGTAGTTGCTATTCTCAAGCCCTGGATTGAGAGCGTGGGTGGCCATACCGATAATGGCAGGAATGATTGAGAACCCGAGATAAAGAACACCCGTGATCAAGAACGAACGACGTACCGAACCGACGGATTCGCCGGAATAGATCCGCTGCCGAAACGAAGGCGTGGCCAGCACGCCAATCGCAATGACAGCGGCTAGAGACAATGCCGGCAGTGCACCAATCTGACCAATGCCTAGAAAACTGATGGCACCTGCGTCCATACCTGCAGTAAGCCCTGAGAAACCGCCCACTTCCACCAGTGCCAGCGCGGCCATCAAAATAAAGCCTGCAAAGAGCACGATGGCTTGAATGGTGTCGGTCCAGATGACCGCAAAGTAGCCGCCCACCACGCAGTAAATGCCAAAGCCCAGTGCCACCAGAATACGTGCCGTGGTCAGGTCGATACCCGCCATCCAGGAGAGGTACAGGCCACCGCCAAGAATATGGGCACCGAGCCAGCCAATGCAGGCGATATAGATGAGAAGCGCAACAATGTTACGCACTAACCGATTCGCGCCAACGTAATAGGCCAGCTCTTCACTCATCGTCATGAAGCGAAGTTTACGCACAGGGGCAAAGCAGACGGCGAGTAGAAGCACCCCAATGGCACCACCGATACCGTAGAGCGCCCCCGCCCAGCCATTTGCATAACCAAAGCCAACGGCCCCCATGCTGGAACCGGTACCCACCATTGTGGCGACCGTGGTGCCCACGGTGAGAAATAGGGGAACACTTCGCCCGCCAAGCAAAAAGTCGTCACCGCTGCCACGTTTATGTCGTGACACCCACCATCCAAAGACGATCATGGCGATAATATAGAGCACAAAGGCGGCAAGGAATATTTGACTGTTCATGGTAACCTCTTATCGTTGTTTATCCGGCCGTTGCCGCGGCCGATAGGTAGGCAATGGAAGCGATTGCCGCGGGACTTTTATCGTGATCAAGCGGCAATCTGGCGCCGCACCCTTGCCGGGGTGCGGCGCTTTTTTGAGGTGCTGCTGTTGCGGTGCCTAGACGCGATCAGCTCGGTAACACTTCACATCGACTTCTACTTTGCAATCCACGACTAAGTCTTGAACGCTGCAAATACGAGCCGGTGGGTTGTCGCCGAATATTTCTTTGAAGACCTTGTTGAAAGACGTGAAATAGCGGGCATCGGTCAACACCGTAGTGACATGCACAACGTCTTCGACGCCATATCCTGCCTCTTGCATGATGGCCAAGCAGTTATCGAAGGCGAGGCGGGTCTGCTCAACAATGCCGCCCTCCACGACTTCACCATCGGTCATAGGGGTTTGTCCTGATACGTATAGCCAACCACCGGCCTCGACAGCGCGGGCAAACGGCAGTTTTTGACCGCCAGTACCTACACCGCCTTCAGTTCCATAACGTGTGATGCTCATGATATTGACTCCTGATTGGATGGTATTACTTGGGAAATACGCTCAGTGCGGCGCAGCATTCGCCCTGAACGCTGATCGGTGATAGACCCCTGGTAATAGGCGAGCTGGCCGTTTACCACGACCAACTCGATGCCTTTTGCAGCCGCAATCGGGGTTTCGTAGTTCGCTGTATCTTCCAGGACTGCAAGGTCGAAGAGGGTAAGGTCGGCATAGGCACCGACCTGGACGATACCTCGATCCGTCAGTCCAAAATTGGCGGCTGAAAGGCTGGTCATCTTGCGTACCGCTTCTGCCAGCGGTATCAAATTTAAATCGCGGCTGTAATGGGCAAGCACCCGAGGGAAGGCTCCCCAGAGCCTAGGGTGGGGGTGCGGGTCGTTCGGTAGGCCATCCGATCCCACCATGGAAAGCGGATGCGCCAACACCTGCTGCATATCCGCTTCGCTCATGTTGTGGTAAACCGCCCCTGCTGGCTGTAACCGTCTGGCTGCTTCCAGCAGCGATACTTCCCACTCAGCGGCGATCTCTTTTAAAGGACGCCGTGCCTGCTCCGGGTGCGGTTTCGACCAAGTAATGGTGATCTCTATCTCATCCGTCACTTGCCCGAGGTCCAGGGTTGAAGAGCCAGCCGTATAAGGGTAACAATCACAGTGAGCATGCTGGTGCTGGGCGGCCATTTCCAACTTGCTCAGTGCCTTTCCTGCTCCTCCCCAGTTACCTGCGCCTGCACATTTCAAATGCGAGATCACGAGTGGTACCTGGCCTGCGCGAGCAGTGGCAAATGCTTCGTCCATCGCGTCCAGCAAGCCTGCAAATTCATCGCGAAGATGGGTGGTATAGACGCCACCCGAATACCCAACGGCAGCCACCAAAGGGGCCATCTCCGAAGTTGGCGCGTGTATCGCGTTACGATAGGCAAGCCCGGAGCTCAGGCCTAAAGCACCTTCATCAAGTGCCTGACGAAGCAGCACTTCCATGGCAGCGATTTCATCGTTACTGGCAGGGCGGTCAAAGCTATCCATGACTTGGCTGCGCAGGCTGGTATGCCCAACTAGGGCAGCAACATTGATACTGGGCCGTGCGATATCGACGGCCGAGGCGTAGTCAGCGAAGCTTGGATAGCGGAAGTCTTCGGCGCTACCCAGTAAGTTCATCGGATCGGGGACGTCAGCAGTGAGAGTGACCGGGCTGACGCTTATTCCGCAATTACCGACGACCACGGTGGTGACGCCTTGGGTCAGCTTTGGCAGCATTTCTGGAGTGCGAATGACGTTGGTATCGTCATGGGTGTGGACATCGATAAAACCGGGTGCCAGATAGCGCTCGTCAGCCTCAATGGTGGTCGTAGCGGTGGCATAAGGCATCTTGCCAATAGCGCAGATACGCTCACCTTGGATAGCGACATCGGCCAGGAAAGGTGGGGCACCGGAGCCATCAAGCACGTTGGCGTTACGGATCAGCAGATCGTAAACCATATTAATCTCCTAAGGGCTGGCGGTTATCACCACCACGATGGTCGTCCAGGCTGAGCTTGAGCCGACGCAGCTTAGTCCGCGAACGTTCGCGATGGCGCATGGCAAGCTCCAGGGCTAGCACATCAATGACGGCGAGCATGGCGTAGCGTGATGCAGAGGGATGGTAGATGAAGTCAGTTTCGCGGGAGGTGATGGGCAGCACGATGTCGGAAGTGTTGGCGAGTGGTGAGTTCAATGCTGTGATGGCAATCACTTTGGCACCGTACTGCTTGGCAATCTGCGCCGACTCCACCATCTCTGGGGTGTAGCCGGTGACTGAGAGCACAACGACGACATCATCTGGATCAAGGGTAGAAGCCACCATGCGGGGCAACAGCGCTTGAGGATAGGCGCTGATCGCATAGCCCAGGCGGACAAGGCGAAACTGTAGCTCTTGAGAGAGTGTGCTTGAACCACCTCCAGAGCCGAAAACTAGTATCTGGCGTGCGTTATCCAGCTGTTCAACTGCCCCCGCTACATCAGCCTGAGCCAGCAGGTCACGGTTGAGTGCAAGGGTCTGTGTGGCGATGTCGTAAACCACGCTGGAACTGTCTTCAGGTGTTGCTTCCTGGATGAAACGCCTTCCGGCTGCCAGCGCCCGGGTCAGGCGCGTTTTCAAATCACGCACATTGGCGCAACCGATGGCACGTGCAAAACGCGTCACGCTGGCATCGCTGACTCCGGCACGTTGGGCAATCTCGCCGATACTCGCCTCGGTAACAAAGTCGATGTCGGCGAAGATCAATTCGGCGACTTTTTTTTCTGCATCGCGAAGAGCTGCAAAGTCAGTGGTAATACGGGACAAAATATCTATTTCTTGGCTCACCGTGGACTCCTGAAGGTTGCCTTGCCTAAAAAGTATGTTAGTTTCTATCTTGAAGTCAATAAGTGTGAAAGTATCTAACATTTCGGCCCGTGAGCCGGATGTTTCATTACGCGCAGTGAATGAGGAAATGGGGTCATGCAGCAAGAAGCGTTAACGATAGATAAGGGTGGGGTGGAGATCAGTTCCAATCTGTTGGCTGGTGTTAGCCTGCCTGCAGCGGTGGTGCATGAGACTCCCCTTACACATAACCTGGCGTGGATGCAGCGATTTGCTGAATCCCATGGAGCTCAGTTGGCCCCCCACGGTAAAACCACCATGACCCCAGCGCTTTTCCACCGCCAGCTTCAGGCCGGAGCGTGGGGAATCACTCTGGCAACTGCTGCCCAGTGTCGTGCCGCGTTCAGCAATGGCATTACTCGACTGCTGATGGCTAACCAGTTGGTTGGTCAGGCCAACATGGCCATCATTGCCAGCCTAATCGAGCAAGGGGCGACTTTTTACTGTGTGGTCGATAGCCAAGAGAACGTGCGCCAGTTAGGTCGTTTTTTTGCCGAGCGTGGTTTGACGTTGCCAGTGCTGATTGAAGTAGGCGTGGCTGGCGGGCGGTGTGGGTGCCGTACTCAGGAGCAGATTCTTTCGCTTGCCGAGACGATTACTAATGAGCCAGCGCTGGTGTTGGCTGGGCTGGAGGGCTATGAAGGTGTCGTGCACGGGGATAATCCTGAGGAGGGCATCCGCGCTTACGCTAACTATCTTGTGGAAGTGGCGGTAGCGCTTGAAGCTGCTCAACGCTTTGCAGCACCTGCCCCGATTGTCACTGCTTCAGGATCCGCTTGGTATGACATCATTGCCGAAGCCTTTGACGGTGCGCCGCTACATGAGCATTTTACGCCTGTATTGCGGCCGGGGTGCTATGTGGTGCATGACCATGGATTGTATCGCGAGGCGCAGTCCGCCGTATTTAGTCGTCGGCCCGATTTGCAGCAGGGGCTCGAGCCCGCCCTTGAAGTCTTTGCCCAGGTGCAGTCGCTTCCCGAGCCTGGTCTTGCCATTATTGCGCTAGGCAAGCGCGATATTGGCCATGATCAGATGCCGATTGCCCTGCGTCGATATCGGGAGGCTGGTACCCCCGCGCAACTGCTATCGGTCACTGGCTGGGAGGTGACGAAAATCATGGATCAGCACACATTCGTACGTCTGCCTAACGATGCTCAGGACGTTGAGGTGGGAGACATCGTGGCGTTTGGTGCCTCCCACCCCTGTCTGACGTTCGATAAATGGCGGCAACTATTATTAGTTGATGATGCTTTGAATGTGAAAGAACGCTTGGCGACCTGCTTTTAAACGCGATTCGGGTCGCCATGTATGCGCTAGGTGTTGATAGTTGTCATTAGCTCCCCAATGACCGCTGGCAGCTCGTTGGCGTGGTGGATACCCACCGCGCCCTCGGGCGTGCTCTCCTCGTTGGGAAAGTGGTTGAGGTGGATAACCTGCATACCTGCCGCCAAGCCTGCTTCTACGCCCACCGCCGCATCATCAATCACAATGCAGTGCTGTGGAACAAACCCCATGGCAGCTGCTGCTTTACGGTACAACTCTGGGTCTGGCTTCCAGACATTGAGGGTGTAAGCGCTGAATAACTGGCCTTGAAAGTGGTTTTCCAGCTGTGTGCTTTCTAGCGCGCAGCGGATTTTTCGCTCAGGGCCGTTAGACACCACTGCTTTGGGGTAGCTCTTTAACTGCGCGAGCGCATCCGGTATGCCTGGGATGGCCATCAATTCGGCGCGCATGCGTGCTTCCATACGAGTCCGCATTCCTGCCTCAAGCTGGTTAAGCGCTTCCTCTGTTAACTTGTGGAAGCGATGCTCCAAAATGTGAACGATGGTATGGAAGCGCACGCCACGAAACTCCTCCATATACTGCTGTGACGAGAAGGAAAGGCCAAACTCAGGAAAGATCTCACCCATTACGTCAGCAAGAAGTATTTCGCTATCCACTAGGGTGCCGTCGCAGTCGAATAGAAGGCAGAAGTGCGAGGGTGTGCTGTGGCCTGAACTCATTGATTTACCTCTTCGTTCACAAGGCTGATCGGCGGCTCACCCTGCAGTGCTAAACGGATATTATCGACCGCACGCTGGGCCATGGCGTCACGGGTTTCATGGGTGGCAGAGCCGATGTGAGGGAGGGCGACCACATTAGCCATGTGAGGCAGTGGCGATGAAGTGGAGAGTGGCTCCTGCTCAAAGACATCCAGGCCTGCGGCTTTGATCACCCCGTTTTCTAGGGCATTGATCAAGGCGCTTTCATCGACCACCTTGCCACGCGAAATATTGATAAAAATAGCGGTACGCTTCATCAGCGCGAACTGTTGGGCACCGATCAGTCGTTCAGTGTCGGCGGTCAATGGAACGGTCACGCAGACAAAATCAGCTTCGGCCAGTAATGCGTCCAGTTCACGGCGTTCAGCACTTAGCTCTCGTTCGACGTCGGGCTTGGGTGAAGCGTTGGAGTAGAGGACCTTCATATCAAAACCCAGAGCAGCGCGTCTAGCAACGGCTTGCCCTATGCGGCCAAAACCCACCATGCCCAGCGTTTTGCCGTGCACGTCGCTGCCATAGAGCGAAGGGCCAATACTGGCCTCCCACTGACCGGCTTTGACCCACTCTGCTAACTCAACGACCCGCCTTGCGGTGGCCATGATCAGGGTAAAGCCAGTATCAGCGGTGGTTTCGGTGAGTACATCGGGTGTATTGCACAGCATGATGCCGCGACGGGTCAGTTCATCGACAGGAATGTTGTCGTAACCCACCGATATAGTCGAGATGACTTCAAGCTTGGGCGCTGCATCCAGTAATTCGGGGGTAATCGCAAGGCCAGAACCGATAATGCCATGGACTTCTGCTAGGTGATGGCGATTTGTCGGAGTGTCCAGCGGCATCGCTTTAGATAGCTGGGTGACTTCAAATAGATGCTCAAGGGTGGCTAACTGAACGGCACTGAGTTGGCCATGCACGATCAGGCGTTTTTTCATTGTTATCTCCTTGGATAGTGTAAGTCGTTGGTATTAAAATTTTTGTTCTGCTTCTAACGCTTGAAGTCGTGAGCGGTGGGGTAGGCCTTCCATATCACCAATGACTTGAATGGCTTGCGCTCCAATGAGATTGCCACGTTGGGCGGCTTGGCGGGCCGAGCAACCGTCGAGCAGCGCGCTGATGACACCCACCGCGAAGCCATCGCCTGCGCCTACGGTGTCGACCACTTCCGCGACATGGCAGCCTTCAACGGTAAAGCTTTCCTCGTAGCCGGCTAGGGTGCCGCGGTAGTAGCTGCCTTCTGGCCCCAGCTTGATGATGACCGCTGAAGCGCCTTGATCCAGATAGTAACCTGCTATGTCGTAGGGCGTTTTCTGACCAGTAAGGAGTTGGCCTTCCGATAACCCGGGAAGCACCCAGTCAGCTAGTGAGACAAGTTCATTAAGCGTGTCGCGCATCTTCGTTTCACTGGGCCATAGGGAAGGGCGAAGGTTCGGATCAAAGGAGATCGTGGCCCCCCGAAGGTGCGCCTGCTCCATGATATGACGGGTTAGCTGGCAGGCGCTGTCTGAAAGGGCGGGTGTGATGCCGGTGGCATGGACATGCTGGAGTGCATCAAAATCTACGCCGTCGACATCGTTAGAAGAAAGATGGCTGGCGGCGCTGCCGCGTCTGAAATAGGTAACTTTGGGGTCGGCTCCTCCGCTGGCGCGCTCTTTGAATAGCAGGCCGGTAGGGTGCTGGGAGTCGGTATGGATATGTCGGCCATCGATACCTTCGGCTTCAAGTGCTTGGCGAATAAACTGACCAAAACCGTCATTGCCTACCCGGCTTAACCAACTGACATGGAAGCCCAACCGAGCAAGGCCAATCGCGACGTTATTATCCGCACCCGCCAAACGGCGCTGAAAATGCTCAATATCCGCCAGGGTTCCTGTGGTGTCTGCCACAAACATTGCCATGGCTTCGCCAAAAGTAAGTACGCTGGGTGAAGAAACAGAGTGTGTCATTAGTAGCCTCAAAACTTGTTTGATAGTGGCGGTGTCGTTATTAGGGGGACAAGTGAGCAGAGGGGCCTATCAACTGAGTGCTGCCCCGTGGAATAAGTACTGGCGGGTGATGGTGCTGCACTTCCTTCGCGGCCTTGGAAGGGAGGGTTTGATTGAGTAGGTAAGTGACTGCCGCGCTGCCGATTGCATCGGTTGGCTGGGCGAGAGTAGTGATGCCTGGGGGTACCAGTTCGCACCAGTCGAGCTCATCTATACCTATCAACCCTACCTCTCCCATGGCGATCTCTAAATGTTGAAAGCAGCGCGTCATGGCAAGCGTGGCATTGCCATTGGCACACAGCACGGCACAGGAGACCCCCCGGTTTTTTTGGATTAAGTCGCGCAGTGCCGGGGTCGTCTCTTGCTCGTCAAGGCTGGTTAATATGGCGCTATCCAGCCCTAACGAGGCACTTTGCTGTTGGTAGCGTTGCAGGCGCTCTTGACGGGCGCTGGCTTGCTCTGGGGCCTCACTAACGTAAAGCACGCAGCGATAGCCCTGATGGGATAGGTGGTTAAGTGCCATATCAATGGCAAGCGCATTATCAAGGCCAATCACCGGGGCGTTGATTTTGCCTACTTCACGGTCGATCAATACCAGCGGTAAGCCACTGTGCATAATGGTCTGCAGTAGTTGTTGAGGTTGTCCCGCTGCGTTTACAACCAGCCCCTCTACCTGGTAGGCCGCCAGAGAAGCCAAATGGCGTTGCTCTAGGGCGGGGTCGTTATCCGTATTGCAGACAATCAGTGCATAGCCGTGTTTACGTGCCGCCACTTCGACACCGTGGACGATGGCCACGGAAAAGGGGTTACGTATATCGGCTACCAGCATGCCTAAAAGCCTGGAGCCGCCGCCTTTTAGCCCACGTGCGATTAAATTGGGCTGATAGTGGAGAGCATCAGCGGCCTGCTTGATGCGCGTTTGAAGGGCAGGCGAGAGTTTGTGGCGTTCCGGCCCAAAATAGCGGGAAACACTCGTTTTTGAGGTGTTCGCTACATTAGCGACTTCGATTAGCGTAGCGCGAGAAGTAGGCGGCATAGATGATTTGATGGCTCTTTTTACAATGGTAACGTTCCCATTTTGATTTTTACACTAATCACTCCTGGCAAGAAAGGCAATAGACCGAGTGAAGGATCCGCCAGCTCGCTGCCTGATGGGTATGGCTTGGCGAGCGTTAACGATACAAGCAGGGTAAACTACGCGGCTTTGATATTGCGCTCGTTGTGATCATTCAGGCCTACATGCATGCACCCGACCTACGAATTAACCGACGCTGGCGACCGCTACTTTGATGGCTTGGCAGATAAGTTCTCTCGCTCGCTCTACCAAGCACCCCGGGGCGAGCTGCGCCTCGCGATGTTGGACTATCTGCTGCCGCGAATGCTGCGCTTGACGGCCCAGCCCGTGCTGGATGTTGGCGGTGGGTTGGGGCAGCTCTCCGGCTGGTTTGCCGCACGTGGTCACACGGTCACCATGGCGGAGCCTTCCCACGATATGCTGTCCCACGCCAAGGCGTGGCACGCTGAGCAAGAGGCCGCTGTGGCGTGGCCACCGGGGCAGCTTCGCTATGTGGAGGCTCCTCTACAGGCGCTGCCCAGCCAAGCACTTGGTCCTTGGCCGCTGATCGCCTGTCACGCGGTGCTGGAGTGGTTAGGCAATCCCGAGCAAGCGCTGAACACCCTCGCAACGCTGCTTGCTCCCGGTGGTCAACTGAGTCTGATGGTGTTCAACCGCGACGCGCTGCGCTTTTCCAACGTGGTGAAGGGCAACTATCAAAAAGCCTTGAGCGATCAGTTGGAAGGTAAAGGCAAGCGCCAGCGCTTAACGCCGATTACCCCCGTTACCCATGACGAGATTGGCCAGTGGGTGAGTCAGAACGGCTTACGTATCGAGAGCGTCGCGGGTATCCGTATTTTTCAGGATTACGTTCGTCAGGCGCCTGAGAAGGCAAGCGATCAAGCAGCGTTGCTGGCGCTTGAAAAGCAGTATTGCCAGCAAGACCCCCATTGGCGTTTAGGCCGCTATTTGCTTTATACCGTTACCAAACCCGAGGCTGATGTATGAGTGCTCAACTGCCTACTTGCCAGCTGCTGGAACGTTACTACGGGCAGGCCGCTCGGCTATGGCCTGTCGCGCCTCCAGACGATACGTGGCTGTTAAACCACTCCGCCGCGATGGTGAGTGACAATGTTGCCCTGCGGGAGCAGTGGCAGACCAGTGCGCGTCAAGCCATGAGTCCTTTCGCGCCGTTCGACTGCCTACCCGACGGTCAGGTGGTGCTGTTTTGGCCCAAAGCCCATCAGCTAGGCAAATGGTGGCTGGCGTGGCTCTGCCACGTGCTGCCTGACGATACGCCGGTCGATATCGTGGGCGAGCATCAAGGGGGCATCAAACGCGTGCCTAAGATACTGGATGAGCTGGGCATGGCGTGCGACAAGCTCGATAACGCCCGCCGCTGCACGCTCTTTGCCACCCGCACGGTGAACATGGCAGCGCCTGAGAGCGCCTGGCAAACCTTTGACGCCCTGGATATGCGTTTGGTCAGCCACCCAGGCGTGTTTGGTCACGGCAAAGTCGACGAGGGAACGCAGCTTCTGCTGCAGGCCCTGGAGACAGCGCTGCCGAAAAAACCGCTAAAAGTGCTTGATATGGGCTGTGGCGACGGCATCATCAGCGCGTGGCTCGCCAAACGCGGGCATGCGGTCACGGCTGTCGACGTCAGCGCCTTCGCCGCCGAAGCCTGCCGACGAACGCTGCGTGAGAACGCGCTGGAGGGCAGGGTGCTGGAGAGCGACGTTTACTCGGCGTTGGACGGCGAGCGATTCGATGTCATCGTGAGTAACCCGCCGTTTCATCAGGAGCGAGACATCAGCTATGGCCCCAGCTCGCGCTTGATCGATCAAGCGGTAGAGTACCTCCAGGCAAAAGGGCAGTTGTGGCTGGTGGCCAATGCGTTTCTGCCCTATCCGGAGCGATTACAGCGCGCGCTGGGCGAGTTCGAGACGCTGTCGGACAACCGGCGTTTCCGGGTGTATCGCGCCGTCAACTAGTCGTCTTTGGCGTCGAGCTCATGGGCCGCTTGGCGTATCGTAGTGAATGGCCGTCACGGTATAGAACGTTTCGCCGTTGGGAGTCAGCACCGTGACGTCGTCATCGACCTCTTTGCCCAACAGTGCCTTTGCCATGGGCGCGTCGATGCTGATCCAGCGCTTTTGCGTATCGAGCTCGTCGTGGCCGACGATGCGAATCTGAAGTGTTTCTCCCTCGTCGTCCTCCAGACTCACGTAGGCCCCAAAAAAGACCTTGTCGGTTTTGGCGGGCAGTCGGTCCACTACCTGCAACTCGTCGAGCCGCTTGGTGAGATAGCGGATGCGCGCAATGACCCGGTTGAGTTCCTTCTTGTTATAGGTGTAATCCGCATTTTCGCTGCGGTCACCCAGCGCGGCGGCTTCGCCCACTTTGGCGGATAGCGCCGGGCGCTTTACCCGTGAAAGGTGATCGAGAATGCCGCGCAGTCGGGCGGCCCCTTCGGCGGTGATCAAATTGCTTTTGGGCGCTTGGCGTGGGTCTTTTGCCGGATCCCGCCAGCGGGTCATGTTGCGACCTTTCATACGTCCATCGTCTCCTTGTACGCCCAAACGGGCGCTTCTGCGGGTAGCCATAAGCTTACGTCGAGGGGGTGTTTTATAACAACGTCGTGAATGTCTGGCGAATCATTCAAACGTTCGTTACATTGTCTAGGTAAGCTATCGTTGGGCTTTAAGGCCCCGATGAAAAAGCCGCTACAACAACAAACCTGGAGGTTTCCATGCGCGCTATTCCCTTTTCCCGCTTGTTGATCGCCGCCGCCCTGGGCAGCACGCTGGCGCTGGCCCCCTTGAGTGCATCGGCGTTCGAGGGGGAGGTCTTTTCACTCAAGAACCGTTGGGAGCACACGGTGACGCAAATGCCCGCGAATCAGCGGGAAGACACGCTGAAAGCGCTCGCCAGCGAAGCCGAGCAGCTCGCCAACCAGTATCCCAATGAGGCCGAGGTGCTGATTTGGCAGGGTATTGTGCTGGCCTCCTACGCGCGTGAACGCGGTGGATTGGGCGCGCTGGGGACGGCCGGTGACGCCCGCGACGTGTTGGAGCGCGCCATCGAGATCGACCCCACGGGAGGCAACGGCTCGGCCTATGTCACGCTGGGTGCTTTATATGACCGAGCCCCAGGCCGCCCGCTGGGATTTGGTAACAGCGATACTGCCGAGCGCATGTTCCAGCGCGCGCTGGAGCTGCGCCCGGACGGCATCGATGTCAACTACTACTACGCGGCGTTTTTAAAAGAAGAGGGCAACACCCCAGCGGCGCGCGAGCATGCCCAGCGCGCGGTGAACGGCACGGCCCGAGAGAATCGCCAGGTGTCCGATGAGGCGCTGCGCCGTGAGGCCGAGGCGTTGCTTGGTCAGCTATGAAATGATGTACCTTTTCCCCTGAACCCTACGCGCGGTTAATCACCGCATTGGCATTCCCGGTGAGCAGCATTGATAATAGGACGATTGTGAACACCGGGAGTGCCGTATGGGCCCTACGCTTGGTCGTGAGGATGTCGAGCTCATCCAACGCGATACCCTCTATCAAGGTTTCTTTCGCCTGGAAACGCTGGAGCTGCGCCATCGCTTGTTCGAGGGTGGCTGGAGCAAAGCCATGCGCCGCGAAGTGCATCACCGCCACGATGCGGTCGGTGTGCTTTTGTACGATCCACACCGTGACGCGCTGGTGCTAGTCGAGCAGTTTCGCGCCGGGGCGATCGATGACCCCGCCTCTCCGTGGAAATTAGAATTCGTCGCGGGTCTCGTGGATAAAGAGGAATCCCTGGAGGACGTTGCTCGACGCGAAGCGGTGGAAGAGGCCGGCTGCCAAGTAGGGCAACTGACCAAATTGCACACCTACTACCCTAGCCCCGGCGCCTGCAACGAGCGTGTGACGCTGTTTTGCGGCCTAGTGGATACCCAAGGGCTAGGCGGTGTGTATGGCGTGGACGATGAGCACGAAGACATCCGCGTGCATATCGTCACGTTTACTCGTGCTTGGGAACTCCTAGAGCAGGGAAGACTCGACAACGCCATGTCGTTGATTGGGCTGCATTGGCTGGCGGGGCAGCGGGCATCGCTGCGTGCCGCCTCGCAACGCGCCGCCCTCTCGACGACGGACGCCAAGCGAACCCAGTAAGGAGTCATCATGGCAAGAGCCGCCTACGTTACCGATTTAAAAACCCTGCAGGGCGAATGCAGCGCGAACTATTTGCGCCTGTTGCGTCTGGTGGGGGATATGGAGAGCGGTCAGCGCCGTGATATCGCCCTGCGTGGCGACCACCAGCACTTTGGCGATCTGCATCTCACCATTCTTCAGCAAGCGCCCTATACCACGCTGGTGGAAGTGACCCAGAGCGGGCCACTGGATAGCGTCATCGAAGGGCCGCGCATGCGGGTACATCTCTATCATGATGTGCGTATGGCGGAGGTCATCGATTTTCAGCGCGAACGCCACTTCAGCGGCCGCTACCGCTATCCCAACGCCCGTATGCACCAGCCGGACGAGAAGCTTCAGCTCAATTGCTTCCTAGGCGAATGGTTGGCCCACGGCCTTGCCCATGGGCATGCTGTGGACATACCCGAACTACGTTAATTCACGTCGTATACGATTCAGGTCAAGGGAGCCAGGTGAATGCGGCTTATCCAAATCACCGATTCACACTTACATGCAGATAAACGGGCGCGCTCCCGCGCGGGTATTCCGTGGCAGCAGTTCCAGCGCGTACTGGAAGCCGTTGCTGCCGAGCGACCCGACGTCGTCGTGTTCACAGGGGATGTCAGCCAAGACGAAACTGCCGCGTCCTATGCCCACGCCCGAGAAGCGCTGAGTGCGCTGCCCTGTCCGTGGTTTTGGATACCGGGTAACCATGATCAGCTAGAGCTGATGAGTGCCGAGCAGCCGCTGCTCGACGAAGTGGATTTGGATCAGTGGCGCTTGCTGTTGCTCGATACCCAGGTCGTCGGCAAGCCCCACGGCGAGTTAGGGAGCGATACCCTGAGCGCGCTGGCAGGGCGGCTCGAGCAAGACGATCGCCCGACAATGATTGCCATGCACCACCCGCCGGTGGATGTGGGGGCTGCCTGGATGGATGCCATCGGCCTGCAAGACCGCGAGGCGTTTTGGCAGCTGTTGAGTGCTTACCCGCAGGTCAAGATGATTCTGTTTGGCCATGCCCATCAAGCCTATGCGCAGTTTCATCCAGTGGCAGGCAGTGATATCGGGGTCTACGGCTGCCCGGCCATGTCAGACCAGTTTCTGCCGGGCGCAGAGGCGTTTGCCATCGATGAAGCGTCGCGCCCTGGCTATCGTATCGTCGATATTCACGGCCATGAGTGGCAGACCTGGGTGGAGCGCGTCGCCGTCTAGCGTCTGTTAGGCATTATGGTTCTAAAAAGATAGTTATTAATTCTTTTGGGTTATTATTGACCTGGCGTTACCCTACCCACAAATGCCCGCTTTGCGTTTCGTGCGCATTGGGCAGTCGTACCTGTTTGCAAAGGCTTCCTTGAAAAGCCGTCTAATAAACGCAAGCACCGTTTTGTGAGGGAGTAGGTAATGAACCAGTTTTCTGCGCCGTCGGCGGCGTCGCAACAGGTGCCAAGCGCACCAGATGCTGCCCGACTGACCCACTTGAAGCAGCTCGAAGCCGAGTCGATCCATATCATTCGAGAAGTGGCGGCGGAGTTCAGCAATCCGGTGATGATGTACTCCATCGGTAAAGACTCCTCGGTGATGCTGCACCTGGCGCGCAAAGCCTTCTATCCCGGCACGCCGCCGTTCCCGCTAATGCACATCGACACCACCTGGAAATTCCGCGAAATGATCGCGTTCCGCAACCGTATGGCGGAAGAAGCGGGCATGGAGCTGATCGTGCACACCAACGAGGAGGGGCGGGCGGCCAATATCAACCCCTTCGATCACGGTAGTGCCAAGTACACCGACATCATGAAAACCCAGGCGCTCAAGCAGGCCTTGACCCAACATGGTTTCGATGCCGCGTTTGGCGGTGCGCGCCGCGACGAGGAAGCATCGCGGGCTAAAGAGCGCGTTTACTCCTTCCGGGACAAGTACCATCGCTGGGACCCGAAGAGCCAGCGCCCCGAACTGTGGAACGTCTACAACGCCAAGGTCAATAAAGGCGAGTCGATTCGTGTCTTTCCGCTCTCCAACTGGACCGAGCTGGATATCTGGCAGTACATCTACCTCGAGTCGATTCCGATCGTGCCGCTGTATTACGCCGCCAAACGCCCGGTGGTCGAGCGCGACGGCATGCAGATCATGGTGGACGATGACCGTCTGCCGTTAGCGCCTAGCGAAGTGCCCGAAGAGAAGTGGGTGCGTTTCCGAACCCTGGGCTGCTACCCGCTCACCGGCGCGGTGGAGTCCAAGGCCGCCACGCTGCCGGAAATCATCCAGGAGATGCTGTTGACCAAAACCAGCGAGCGCAGCGGCCGTGCCATCGACCACGACCAGGCCGGTTCCATGGAGAAGAAAAAGCGTGAGGGGTACTTCTAATGGCACACCAATCGACGTTAATTGCCGATAACATCGAGCAATATCTGCACGAGCACGAAAACAAAGACCTGCTGCGCTTCATTACCTGCGGCAGCGTCGATGACGGTAAATCTACCCTCATCGGCCGGATGCTCCATGACTCCAAGATGATCTTCGAGGATCAATTGGCAGCCATCACCCAGGCCTCTAAAACCAGCGGCACCACCGGCGATACGGTGGATCTGGCACTGCTTGTGGATGGCTTGCAGTCCGAGCGCGAGCAGGGCATCACCATCGATGTGGCCTATCGTTTCTTCTCGACGGACAAGCGCAAGTTCATCATTGCCGACACGCCAGGACATGAGCAGTACACCCGCAACATGGCCACGGGCGCCTCGACGGCCAGTTTGGCGATCATTTTGATCGACGCACGTTACGGTGTGCAGACCCAGACACGTCGCCACAGCTTCATTGCCGACCTGCTGGGTATTCAGCACTTGGTCATTGCGGTCAATAAGATGGACTTAGTGGGCTTCTCGGAAGCGCGCTTCAACGAGATCGTCGACGAGTACCGCGAATTCGCCACCAACCTGCAGGCGCCGGACATCCGCTTCGTGCCAATGTCGGCGCTCAATGGCGACAACGTCGTCAACCGCAGCGAGCAAACGCCCTGGTACTTCGAGGATGGCCAGCGCTACGAGGGCAAAACGCTGATCGAACTGCTGGAAAACGTCGAGATCACCCGCGACCAGAACCTCACCGACTTGCGTCTGCCTGTTCAGTACGTCAATCGCCCGAACCTGGACTTTCGGGGTTACTGCGGCACGCTCTCGGCAGGAGTGTTGCGCCCAGGCCAGGCGGTCAAGGCGCTGCCGTCCGGTAAAACGTCCCGTGTGGCGCGCGTGGTGACCTTCGACGGCGACTTGGATGCGGCCTATCCCGGCCAGGCGGTGACCGTCACCCTGGAAGACGAGATCGACATTTCCCGCGGCGATTGGATCGTCAGCGCCGATGCCGAGATTCCGCTGTCGAACGTCTTCAGCGCCGATATCGTGTGGATGCACGAAGATGCCCTCACGCCCGGCAAGCTCTACGACATCAAGCTGGCCACCCGGGATTTGGCGGGACAGGTCAGCGCCATCGAGTACCAGATAGACGTCAACACGCTGGAGAAGCATGCCACCGATGCGTTGAGCCTCAACGCCATTGCCCGCTGTGAGGTGGAGTTGACCGCCGCTATCCCCGTCGACGACTATCGCACCAGCCCAGGCACCGGCAGCTTCATCGTGATCGACCGGCTGACCAACGTGACCGTGGGCGCGGGTATGATTCGCGGCGTGGTGAACGCTCGCGAGCAGGCGGTGACCACCGACTGGGCTGCCTTCGAGCGCGATCTGAACGCCCTGGTGCGTAAACATTTCCCGCATTGGGAAGCCAAAGATATTGGGGCGCTGCTGGGACGCTAACACTGCCCCCATTGAACCCTTGTTGACGCCGCTCTGCGGCGTCAACTTTTAGGTAAAGCTGAATCGAGACACCAAGGAGCCAGAGTCGATGTTAACCCTATTGGACGGTGGTTTAGGGCGTGAGTTAAAGCGGCTGGGAGCGCCGTTTCGCCAGCCGGAGTGGTCGGCGCTGGCGCTCATGGAAGCCCCCGAGTGTGTGACCCAAGCGCATCGCGCTTTCATCCAAGCGGGCGCCGAGGTGATTACCACCAATGCCTATGCCGTCGTGCCGTTTCATATTGGCGAGGCGTGTTTTGCCGAGCGCGGCCTGGCACTGGCGACGCTGGCGGGAACGTTGGCGCGTGATAGCGTGGCGGGGGAGGCGGTGACCGTCGCCGGATCGCTGCCGCCGCTGTTCGGCTCCTACCAGCCAGCGCTCTTCGATGCCCAGCGCGCGCCCGAGCTGTTGGCGACGCTGATCGAGGGGCAGGCTCCTTACGTGGACGTGTGGCTGGCAGAGACGCTGAGCGCCACGCAGGAGGCTCGAGCGGTGGCCACCGCGCTGGGGAACGATCCTCGTCCGCGTTGGTTCTCATTCACCTTGCAAGACGCCGACGAAAACGGCGAACTGCCCTGCGCGTTGCGCTCCGGCGAGGGGGTGGAGGCAGCAGTGAATGCGGTGATCGAGGCGGGTGGCGAGGCGCTGCTGTTCAACTGTAGCCAAGCCGAGGTAATGGAAGAGGCGCTACGCCAGGCGCAGGCGGCCATGGACGCCAAAGGGGCCACGCTGCGTTTGGGGGTGTACGCCAATAGCTTCGTGCCGCAGAGCAACCGCATCGCCGCCAACGCCGGTGTGAGCGATATGCGCGATGACCTGGGGCCAGACGCCTACGCCGACTTCGCCAAGCGCTGGCAGGCGGCGGGGGCCAGCATGATCGGCGGCTGCTGTGGCATTGGCCCCGAGCATATTGCCAAGTTGGCCGAGGCGGTGCGTGACTGACCGCTGGTCGTAATTGATTGCATAGGACGACTCCCCCATGAAGAAAGGAACGAACGTGCCCGCCGAGGGGCACTTGGCAGGCGTGACCCGGCGCCAGTTTCTGCAGCGCTCCGCCGCGCTGTCGGTGTCTGCCAGCGCTTTGGGCGGGCTACTGCTGCCGCGCTGGGCGAGCGCGCAAACGGAGGCCACTCCGCAACGCGGCGGGCATCTCATTTTGGCGATCGACAATGCCTCCACCAGCGACCGCCTGGACCCGGCCTACTACTTCGAGCAGTACATGTACCACGTGGGGCGCCAGCTGTTTAACACCCTGACTGAACTTCACGATGACGGGTCGCTGGCGCCCGGTTTGGCCGAGTCTTGGGAAACGAACGATGCGACGCACTGGGTGTTTACCCTGCGGCAAGGGGTGACGTTCCACAACGGCAAGACCCTCACTGCCGAGGACGTGGTGTACTCGCTGAACCATCACCGAGCCGAGGACTCGCCCTCGGCGGTGAAGGGCTACATGGAGCAGATCACCGAGCTGGCCGCCCGTGGCAGCCACGACGTGGTCATGACGCTCTCTGCCCCCAATATGGACCTGCCGTATTTGCTGGGAGAGGTAAACTTTGCCATCACGCCGGCAGGTGCCAATTTCGATGAGGGTATCGGCACCGGGCCGTTCGTGCTGGAAAGCTTCGAGCCGGGTGTGCGTACCCTGGTCAAGCGCAACGACAACTACTGGAAGTCGGATCGTGCCTTCGTCGATAGCGTCGAAACCCGCGCCTTCAACGATGCCACCGCCCGGGTGGCGGCGCTGATGAGTGGGTCGGTGCACTTCGTCAACCGCGTGACGCCGAGCATCGTCAGCCGTTTGGAGGGCGCGTCATCGCTCACCATCAACCGTAATTCGGGCAGCTTCCAAGTGACGTTTCCTGGCTTGGCTGATCGTGCGCCCTTCGATAACAAAGACGTTCGTTTGGCCATGAAATACGCCCTCGACCGAGAGCAGCTGTTGAATCTGCTGGTGCAAGGCTATGGCCAAGTAGGTAACGATACGCCGCTGTTCCCCAGCAATCGTTATTTCACCACCGACCTGCCCAGCCACGCCTTCGATCCTGACAAAGCGCTTCACCATTGGCGTCAATCGGGTATGGACAGGCCCATTCGGCTGAGCACTGCGGATGGCGCTACCTTCGAAGGGGCGGTGTCGGCAGCGGAGCTGTATCAGCAGTCGGCCCAGCGCGCAGGCATCCCGCTGGAGGTCAATCGCGTACCCGCCGATGGCTATTGGTCGGAAGTGTGGCGTCAGCACGAATTCTGCGCGTCCGGTTGGTCGAGCCGCCCTACGGCGGATGCCTATCTCTCCATGGTCAATTTATCCAACGCGCCGTGGAACGAAGCGCGCTGGGCCAATGAGCAGCTCGATCAATTGATCATCGCGGCGCGCGGCGAACAGGACGAGGCCACGCGGCGTCAGATGTACCATGACATTCAGGTGCTCTATCAGCAGGAGGGTAGCACCGTGGCACCGCTGTATATGGATTCGATTTCGGCCAATCGCGCCAACGTGCGGGGGTATGTCGACGTGCCGGGAGAGGTAGCGACTCGCTCGGTCGAAAAGATGTGGATCGCCAGTTGAACCGAGGGTGATTCCTGCGCCAGCCCGTTCAATGCGGGCTGGCGCTTTGTCGATAGGCTTACTCAGCGTTGGGGAAAAACAGCTGTTGGCCGTCTACTTTAAAGTCGGCAATCGCCTGCTGGCCTTCCTCAGAGACCAGCCACTGGTGCCACTGGGCAGCTAAATCGTGCTTCAAGTGCGGATGACGCTCCTCCGAGAGCAGTAGACTGCCATACTGATTGAACAGCGCCTCGTCGCCTTCGAACAGCAGCGTGAGGTTTTGCGGATTATCGAACGCGACCCAGGTGGCACGGTCGGTAAAGGTGTAAGCGTCCATACCCGCAGCGGTATTCAATGTCGGGCCCATACCGCTGCCCAGCTCCCGGTACCACTCGCCTTGGGGCGTCACGCCCGCATCTTCCCACAAACGCAGCTCGGCGCGGTTCGTACCGCTATCATCGCCGCGTGAGGCAAACGGTGATTCGCTCTCGGCGATACGTGCAAAGGCGTCGGCGACGCTCTCGCTGTCACTGATGCCCGCCGGGTCGTCACTGGGTCCTACGATCACGAAGTCGTTGTACATCACGTCCAAACGCTCCGTAGCGTAACCCTCCGCCACGAACTGCTCCTCGCCTGCCGTATCATGTACCAGAAGGCTGTCGGCATCACCACGGCGGCCGATTTCGAACGCCTGTCCGGTGCCGACGGCCACCACGCGCACATCGATGCCGGTGGCCTCGGTGAAGGTGGGAATGATGGCGTCGAACAGTCCTGAGTTTTCGGTCGAGGTCGTAGAGGCGAGCGTAATGAAATCGTCATCCGCGAGTAGCGAAGCGCTCCAGGCCAAGGCGGTCGTGCATACGCTGGCGGTGATTAGCGTGGTGGTTTTGTTCACGGTCTGCTCCTTTGGGTCTTGTTCAACGCTGGGTGGGGCTTACCAAACCAGCTCGCCCCGGATGAACGCCCTGGCCTGGGAAGAGGTCGGGGCGTCGAAAAAACGCTCGGCGGGGGTGTGTTCCAATACCTGTCCGCCATACATGAACAGCACGTCATCGGCGAGCCGCTTCGCCTGGTGCAAGTCGTGGGTCGTCATCACGATGCGCGTGCCGCTCTGGTGAAATTCGTTGACCGCGTCCTCGACGGCTTTGATGGCGGCAGGGTCGAGGGCCGAGGTCGGTTCATCCAAAAACAGCACGGCGGGGTTCAGCAGCCAAGCGCGGGCCAGGGTTAGACGCTGCTGTTCGCCGCCCGACAGCACCCGGGCAGGGCGCTTGGCCAGTGCGGCAAGGCCAAATTTTTCCAACGCTTGTAGGGCGAGCGCTTGGCGTTTTGGGCGTGGCACGTCTTTGACGGCCAGCGCATAGCGCAAGTTATCGATCACCGAGCGGCGTAGCAGAACCGGCCGCTGGAACACCATGGCCTGCACCGGCGGCTTGCCCTCCCAACGGACTTGGCCGCTACTTGGGCTGAGCAGCCCGTGGGCCAAGCGCATGAATAGGCTTTTACCCGCTCCGTTGGGCCCCATGATGAGCGTGCGCTGACAGCCAGACAGCGTGAGCGTGGTCGGCACCAACAATGCGTGGCCGCGGTGGGTAAAGCTCGCCTGCTGAAAGTGTAGGGCTGGCACATCGGCCAGTGGGGTGAGAGAGGAGGAAGTGAGCGGTGCGTTCATCCTAATCGCCTCTTGGCCGCTTCACTGACCGCATGGGCCAGCGCATTGATCAACGTGACCAGCGCCAGCAGGATGATGCCCAGGCCGAGTGCCAACGGCAGATCGCCCTTGCTGGTTTCCAGCACGATGCTGGTGGTCATCACGCGCGTCACCCCATCGATATTGCCACCGACGATCATCACCGCACCCACTTCGGCACTGGCACGGCCGAAGCCAGCCAAAACGACCGTCAGCAGGCCAAAGCGTGCATCCCACAGCAGGGTTGGCATCATGCGTAGCGGCGTTAGCCCGAGTGAGCGAAGCTGTTCGTCATACTCGTGGTGCAAGGCTTCCACTTGTTGGCGTGTCAGCGCAGCGATAATGGGAAAGACCAGGATGACTTGGGCAACCACCATGGCGCTGGGTGTGAACAGCAGGCCAAGCGATCCCAGCGGCCCCGCTCTGGAGAGCATCAAATAGACGCATAGACCCGCCACGACCGGCGGTAACCCCATCAGCGCGTTGAGCACCACGATCATGCCGTTGCGACCAGGGAAGCGCCACAACGCCAGCGCGGCACCCACCGGCAGCGCCAAAGCGCTGGCGATCAGCACGGCGCTCAGCGACACCTGCAGCGAAAGCGCCACGAT
This sequence comes from Halomonas sp. BL6, assembly GCF_006228115.1. Taxonomy (NCBI): domain Bacteria; kingdom Pseudomonadati; phylum Pseudomonadota; class Gammaproteobacteria; order Oceanospirillales; family Halomonadaceae; genus Halomonas; species Halomonas sp. BL6. The sequence goes on from NZ_VDGL01000004.1 coordinate 184,625, forward strand.
GTCGATCAAGTTCGAGTCCATGCTCAGAATCAGCGTGAGCGCCGTGTAGAAAGGATTATCACTAGCTGCCATAAGGACCTGATTCAATAGCACCGGGTTGCGCACACGCCAGTGCGATTGCCGCGGAATAAAGAGAAAAATTCAGCATGTTCGTCAAGCTGCATAGTGTACGTTTACTTGATGTAATGCATTGGTTGCTGAAATATATGCAGTCATACGCAGTTGGATGCAGGATGAACCATGCCGAACGACTATTTGACCACCGCTGAAGTGGCAGACTATTTGCGTTTGAAAGAGCGCAAGGTGTACGACCTCGTCCGACAAGGTCATATTCCCTGCAGCCGTGCTACGGGAAAGCTGCTGTTTCCTCGGCAGCACATCGATATGTGGGTGCTTAGCCACTTGGAGGGCGACCAAGCGCAGCGGCAGCCGCCGCCGCCCGTGTTGGTGGGCAGCCAGGACCCGCTGTTGGAGTGGGCCGTGCGCGAAAGTGGCAGCGATCTGGCCTCGTTGTGTCAGGGCAGTGGCGACGGCGTGCGCCGCTTGCTGGAGGGCAAGGCGATGCTGGCGGGAATTCATTTGCTGGACGCAGCTACCGGGCGCTATAACGAACCGGCCGCGTTGGGCCTTGGGGGCGTGCGCGATTTGATCGTATTGCACTGGGCCACACGACGCCAGGGCCTGCTGTTAGCTCCGGGTAATCCGCTGGGCATTCAATCGGTGGACGACATTGCCAAGCGCAAAGCCGTGCTGGCCCATCGCCAGCCGGGTGCCGGGGCCGCGCAACTCTTGAGCTGCTTGCTAGAGCAGGCGGGCATCCCGCCGGAAGCCTTGAGATGGGCGGCGCACCCTGCGCTCAGCGAAGACGACTTGGCGCTGACCATCGCTCAGGGCGATGCCGATGTCGGCCTTGGTATGCAGGCCGCGGCACAGCGCCAGCAGTTGGCGTTCATCCCGCTCGTAGAGGAGTCGTTCGATGTAGTGATGCATCGACGCAGCTATTTCGAGCCTGCCGTACAGGCGCTCTTTGCGTTTGCCCGTACGGCCCGTTTTGCCCAGCGGGCCAGTACGCTGAGCGGTTACGATGTGCGCCTGCTGGGTCGCGTGTTGTACAACGCTTAAGCGCCTAGCGGCTGGACGATTTCGGTATCTGCGCTTGACGATTGTATAAGATGCGCCACACTGGGAGAAGCGTTGTAAACGCACACTCATCACGAAAAGGAGAGCATGATGAATCAAGCACTGAACGGTAAACGCGTGGCCATTCTCGCCACCGACGGTTTCGAAGAGTCCGAGCTGAGCGTGCCTCGCGCAGCGCTTCAAAAAGAAGGTGTCGAGGTGCATGTCGTGTCCCCGGAAGGCAAGGGCATTCGCGCCTGGGCCGAAACCGATTGGGGCGATACTTACGATGCCGATAAGGCGCTAGCCGATGCCCACGAGTCGGACTATCACGCGCTGGTCCTCCCAGGCGGCCTGTTCAACCCTGACGAGCTGCGTTTGAATGAAGACGCGCTGAGCTTCGTCAAAGCGTTCTTTCAAGCGGGCAAGCCCGTTGCTGCCATTTGTCACGCGCCTTGGATTCTCATTAATGCAGGCGTTGTTGACGGGCGCAAGATGACCTCCGTGCCCAGCGTCGCCCAAGACCTGCGCAATGCGGGTGTCAACTGGGTCGACGAGCCGGTAGTGGTCGATAGCGGTCTCGTGACCAGCCGTACTCCTAAAGATCTGGACGCCTTCAACGCCAAACTGCTGGAGGAGCTGCAGGAAGGGCGGCATTCAGGTCAGCACGCTTAATGGCGTGGTACCACCAGTGGGCAAGCTTCGCCAAAAGGCTTGCCCACGTCATTGCAAAACCGATGAAGCGGGACAGCGGCCGCAGTGGGGTGATGGTACATCCCTATCGTGGCTATGGCTCCCAGCAGGAAGTTTTCGTTATGGGCCGAGTGTTCCGCCAAGCGGCACTCGGTCGCGCCATTCCTAGGCGCGGCGTGCTGCGCGATACCGCCGATGTGGCGCGTCGTGTCTTTCGTCGTGGCCTCGCCAATGCCCAGGTCGATCTACGAATTGGCGACAACCAGCTCTGCTTGACCACCGACCGCGACGGCTACTTTGATGCTCACTTGCCTATCAAGACGCCCTTGCCGGTCGACGTTTCCTGGCACCGCGCCGATATTTTGGTGCGCGCCAAGGGACACCCACCCGTTCGTACCAGTGTCGAGGTCTATGTTCCGCCTCCTGAAGCGGATCTGCTAGTGATTAGCGATATCGATGATACGGTGATGTTCACGGGTGTCGCGGAAAAGCTCAAAATGCTCTATCGGTTGTTCGTGCGTAAGCCGCACCGCCGAACGGCATTTCCCGGTGTGGCGTCGCTCTACCAAGCGCTTTACCGTGGCCGAACCGAAAAGGGTGAACGCCCGATCCTATACGTCTCCCGGGGTCCTTGGGCTATTTATGAGATGCTGGAAGCCTTTTTCCAAATGAACCGGATTCCGATTGGGCCAATACTGTTTTTGCGCGAGTGGGGCATCTCCTGGCGCAAACCATGGCCCCGCCGAGCGGAAGCGCACAAACGAGAACTCATCGATCGTATGCTGGCGTTATACGACGACATGCCCTGCATCTTGATTGGTGACAGCGGTCAACATGACCCCGAAGTCTATACGGAGGTCGTCAAAGCCTACCCGGATCGGATCAAATCGATATACATACGTCGTGTCGATAACAATCCACAGCGGGAGGCCGCCATTCAGCGCTTGCGCGATGAGTTAGCCCATACCGAGTGTGAGCTCGTTCTGGCGGCAGATAGCATTTTGATTGCCGAACACGCCCACGCCCAAGGCGATATTTCGGCGCGTGGCTTGCAGGCCGTTCAGCGTGATGTGGAAGCGCATCGCAACGAGCCTGCCTAAGCTGTGTTTCCCCGCCATTCGTGATAAAAACTAATCTCGAAGAGCGATTCTCGAAAACTATTATCGAAAACCCTATTCGAATAACGAAACGCTACTCGAACGGTCCTCTCATTACCCATCGATAGGGTGATGCTGACGTATTCCTAACTGGCAGGTCTGCGGTGTTGCGATGCTGATTCTTCTTGTCGTATTGGCACTGGCCATTTTCGTCTTGCCCAATCTGTGGGCGAAGTGGGTGTTGAAGCGCCATACCCGTGGGCGTGACGACTACCCGGGCACCGGCGCGGAGTTGGCCGAGCATCTGCTGCGCCGCTTGGGCGTCGAGGGCGTGCGAGTCGAGCGTACCGAGCAGGGGGACCATTACGACCCCGAATCGCGCTGCGTGCGCTTGACCCCCGACCATTACGATGGCCGCTCGCTCACGGCGGTGACCGTTGCTGCCCATGAAGTGGGTCATGCCATTCAGCACCATGAAGGCTACGCGCCGCTGCTGGCTCGCAGCCGCTTGGTCACGTTGGCGCAAAAAGCCGAAAAGCTGGGCGCCATTTTGATGATGGCCGCGCCTTTTCTCTTCCTACTCACGCGGTTACCCGGTGGGCTGGCCATGGTCATTGCCATGGCGGTGATCAGCTTCGGCACGGCGGCGCTGGTGCATCTCGTCACGCTGCCGGTGGAGTTCGATGCCAGCTTCAATCGTGCGCTGCCTCTGCTCAAAGAGTACGTCCCTCCCGCCGATATGGCCGGTGCCCGCCACGTTCTCACCGCCTGCGCCTTTACCTACGTGGCCGCGTCACTGGCCAGCGTGATGAACCTAGGCCGCTGGCTGGTGATTCTCCGGCGTTAGGCGACGCTGAGATTGCCTACGTCGGCTTGTTTGCCAGAATCACCGCCCGGCGCGGCGCCGGATAGCCCTCGATAGTGCGGCTGCGATCATGGGGGTCGAGAAAGTCCGCCAGCGACTGGTAGGTCATCCACTCGGTGGAGCGCTGCTCGTCGAGTGTCGTCACTGCTTCGTCAACGACCCGCACATTGGTATAGCCGCAGCGCGAAAGCCAGTGGCACAGCGCTTTGGAGGAGGGCAGAAAGTAGACGTTAGGCATGGCGGCGTAACGCTCGCCGGGGACGAACACGGTCTGCTCGTCGCCTTCCACCACCAGGGTTTCCAGTACCAGCTCGCCGCCGGGGGCCAAAGCGTCTTTTAGCTGCTGCAGGTGTTCGAGCGGCGAGGGACGGTGGTAAAGCACGCCCATGGAGAACACCGTATCGAAGAAACCCAGGTTCTCCGGTACGTCTTCGATACCCACCGGCAGAAACTGCGTGCGGCCGTCGTCGGCGTTGCCAACGAAATGGCGCACTGCCTGGAACTGCCAGTAAAAGCGCGGCGATGGGTCGATCACTAACACGAAAGCGGCACCTGCACCCGCCATCCGCCAAGCGTGATAGCCGCTGCCGCCGCCGACATCCAACACTTTGCGATACTTAAGCGGTGCCAGATGCGGGGAAACCCTTTGCCATTTCCAATCCGAGCGCCACTCGGTGTCGATCTCGATACCCCCCAGGCTAAACGGGCCTTTGCGCCATGGGGCCAGCTTGCGCAGTAGGTTGAAGCACTGGCGCTGCTGGCTGTCGGTGAGCTCGAGTTCGACTGTCAGCGTATCGCTGTTCAAATCCACACGGCGCTCGTCCGGCAGCGGCGGCAGTTTGGCCACGGCTTTTTCCCAGGCAGAGAGGTCGCCGTGGCGCTGGCGGTCCAGTCCGCTGGCGAGCTGCTCGGGGAGTTTGGCCAGCCAAGGCGTCAGCGAGGCATCCTGGGCCGCTTGGTCCAGAAACGCTTGATACAGCACGCGATGATCGTCGGGGAGTAGCGCCACCTTAACCCTCCTTGAAGGCGATCAGCGAGGTGAAGTTCAGGTACTGGAACCAGGTCATGGAGCGGGGGAAACCCGCCAGCGACAAGCGCTCGTGCAGCGCATCGAGCGTATCGGGAATCAGCACGTTCTCGAGCGCGGTGCGCTTTTGGCTGATCTCCATATCGCTATAGCCGTTGGCACGCTTGAAGTCGTGGTAGCGCTCGACCCGCCAGGCATTGTCGCGCTCGTCGGCATCGACGGTCTTTTCCGACAAAATCAGCACGCCGCCGGGCTCCAGTGCATCATAAAGGCGCTTGAGCAGCGCATCCCGGTCGGCCGGGGGCAAGAATTGCAGCGTAAAGTTGAGAATGATCATCCCCGACGGCGCATACTCGTAGGTACGAATATCGGCTTCTTCGACCTGCAACGCATGGTCGGGGCACTCCTCGAGAAAGGTCTGCTTGGCGCGGGCGGCCATGGCCGGGGAAAGGTCGATACCGGTATAGAGGAACGCATCAGCGGGCAGGGCGCCTGCTAGGGCAAGGCCGGAGGCGCCCAGCGAGCAGCCCAGATCGTACACGTGGGCACCGTGGCGCAGATGGCGTTTGGCAATCAGGCTCAGCATACCCAGGATTTGGCCATAGCCGGGCACCGAGCGGCGGATCATATCAGGGAAGCATGCGACGACCTGCTCATCAAAGGAGAACCTAGCCACCTTGTCTAGGGGTGTTGAAAAGATAGCGTCGCGGTAAGATGCATCACTCATGGGCAAGCCAGGATGGTTAATGAGGTTGCGTAGTTTACGCGCCCTTGTTATCGCAGAACAGGCCTGATCCATTCAGATTCCTGCCTCACGGAACGACGCCACAGGAGAGGGCACATGGCTTTCGCAACAGCAACTCCCGATACGCTTCCCGCTTGGCAAACGTTACAGCAGCATGCGCAAGCGCTTAAACACGTTCACTTGAAAAACCTGTTTGGGGACGACCCTGGACGCTGGCAGCACTTTACGCGTCAGGTAGCGGGGCTGACCCTCGATCTTTCCAAGCAGCGTTGGGACGACGATACGCTGGAGCATCTGCTGGCGCTGGCGCGCGAAGCGGGTGTTCCAGGCGCTATCGAGGCGCTGTTGAGCGGCAAACGGGTGAACGTCAGTGAGAACCGCCCGGCGCTGCATACTGCCTTGCGCTTACCTGCGGATGCGAGCCTGGACGTGGAAGGCGAGGATATCGTCGAGGCCGTGCATGACAGCTTGGCGCAGATGGAGCGTCTGGTGCAGCGCCTGCACGCTGGCCAGTGGCGTGGGGCCACCGGCAAGCCGATTCGTCACGTGGTGAACTTAGGTGTGGGCGGCTCGGATTTGGGTCCGCTCATGGTGACCCATGCGCTATCGGACTATCGGCCCCGGGATATTCATCCGGTCGAGGTGCATTTTGCCTCGACCATGGACGGCTCTCAGTTGGCGGATTACCTCAGCCGTTTCAACCCGGAGACCACGCTGTTCGTGCTGTCGTCCAAGTCGTTCACCACCATCGATACGCTCTCCAATGCGAACACGGCCCGCGACTGGTTGATCGGGCGACTCACCCAGCACGCCGACCTGCCGGACGCGAGCCCTCATGCCAAACCGATCAGCGAGGCGCTGATCGTGCGCCAGCACTTTATCGGTGTATCGGCCAGCCCTGAAAAGATGAGTGAGTGGGGGATTGCCTCTGACCATCAGCTGATGTTTTGGGAGTGGGTCGGCGGGCGCTACTCGCTGTGGGGTACCATTGGGCTGCCGATCGCGCTGGTGGTAGGCATGGCGCATTTTCGAGAACTGTTGGCGGGTGCCCACGCTATGGATAGCCACTTCCGCGATGCGCCGCTGGCCGACAACCTGCCGGTGCTATTGGGCTTGGCGGGCATCTGGAACGTCAACTTTCTGGATATTCGCGCCCACTCGATTCTGCCCTACGACGGACGGTTGGAGTACTTTGCCGCTTACCTAGAGCAGCTCGAGATGGAGTCCAACGGTAAGTCGGTCACCCGACAGGGCCAAGCAGTCAACTACTCCACCTGCCCGGTACTCTGGGGGCAGCTCGGCCCGAACGCCCAGCACGCCTTTTATCAGTTGCTGCACCAGGGCACCCAACCGGTGGTCTGCGATTTCATTGCTCCCCTGAAGCGTTACGACGAGGTCGAGGAGCCGGATACCCGCCGCCACTTGAAGGCTCAGCATCGCCTGGCGTTGGCCAACTGCTTTGCACAATCCCGCGTGCTGATGCTGGGGGACGACGCCCTCGACGAAGAGGGCCCACGGCCCGAGCACAAGCGATACCGGGGCAATCAGCCCTCGACCACGGTGCTGCTGGATCAGTTGACGCCCGCCACGTTGGGCGCGCTGATTGCACTTTACGAGCACAAGGTCTTCGTTCAGGCCGTCATTTGGGACATCAACCCCTTCGATCAGTGGGGCGTCGAGCTGGGTAAGCAGATTGCCACCGATACCCAGGCCATCATCGATGGCCAGGGCGATATCGCTCGTATGGATGCGTCTAGCCGCGGTCTCATCGAGGCATTGTGGGCAGCAGAGCAGGTGTAGGCCGTTCGATCTATATGGCTGGATATACAGCTTTTTGCTTTTCCGCTATCCTGTGTGCGTTTAGGCGCGGTCTATCGTGTTGAGCCTCTGTGATAAGTGTTCGAGGTGGCGTCTTTGCACGCCACTCAGCCAGACCGCTTCTGCGCTTTTGTTCAGTCCGTTTTTTCAGGAACCGACGTTACATGACCCAGTTTGATGCCTCCCAGTACGGCGCGAGTTCGATCGAGGTCCTTTCAGGGCTCGAGCCGGTGCGCAAGCGTCCCGGTATGTATACCGATACCTCGCGTCCCAATCACCTCGCGCAAGAAGTCATCGACAACAGTGTCGACGAGGCGCTGGCCGGGCATGCGTCGAGCATTAGCGTGGTGCTGCAGAGTGACGGCGCCATCGAGGTGCAGGATAACGGTCGGGGCATGCCCATCGACCTGCACCCGGAGCACGGCGTATCGGGGGTCGAGCTCATTCTCACCAAGCTGCACGCGGGCGGTAAGTTCTCTTCGTCGAGCTACCGCTTTTCGGGCGGCCTTCACGGCGTGGGCGTCTCGGTGGTCAATGCGCTGTCGCGACGCTTGGAAGTCGAAGTCACCCGCGACGGCGCCCGCCACGCCATTGCCTTCGAGCACGGCGAAAAGGTCGAAGAGCTGCACGAAGTCGGTAAGGCCGCCAAACGTGCCACCGGCACCCTGGTGCGCTTCTGGCCGGACGAAAGCTACTTCGACAGCCCGAAGCTCGCGCTCTCCAAACTCAAACACCTGCTGCGTGCCAAAGCGGTGCTTTGCCCAGGGCTGGCGGTCACCCTCATAGAGCCGGACGGCACCAAAACCGAGTGGGCCTACGCCGATGGCCTGCGCGACTACTTGGCCGAAGCCACCGATGGTTACGAGGTGCTGCCCAAGGAGCCGTTCGTCGGCCACTTCAGCGACGACGAGCACGGCGTGGACTGGGCCATCCAGTGGCTGCCGGAGGGCGGCGAGGCGCTGCTCGAAAGTTACGTCAACCTGATTCCCACGCCCCAGGGCGGTACCCACGTCAACGGCTTTCGGTCCGGCCTGCTGGACGCCCTCCGGGAGTTCTGCGAATACCGCAGCCTGCTGCCCCGCGGCATCAAGCTGACCGCCGAGGATTTGTGGGAGCGCGCCTCCTTCGTGCTTTCGGTGAAAATGCTCGACCCGCAGTTTGCGGGACAGACCAAGGAGCGCCTCTCGTCGCGCACCATTGCGGGGTTCGTGTCCGGGGTCGTCAAAGACGCCTTTTCGCTGTGGCTGAACCATCACGTCGAGCAGGCCGAACAGCTAGCCGAGCTAGTGATCAGCGCCGCCCAGCAGCGTCAAAAGAAGTCGAAGAAGGTTGCGCGGAAGAAGGTCACGTCAGGCCCAGCGCTGCCCGGCAAGTTGGCGGACTGCTCCGGTCAGGACCCGGCGCAGAGCGAGCTGTTTTTAGTCGAGGGGGACTCGGCCGGTGGCAGCGCCAAGCAGGCGCGTAACCGCGATACTCAGGCCATCCTGCCGCTGCGTGGCAAGATCCTCAACACCTGGGAAGTCGACTCCCACGATATTTACGGCTCCCAGGAAGTGCACGATATTGCCGTGGCGATTGGCGCCGACCCCGGCAGCGCCGACCTCGAAAAGCTGCGCTATCACAAGATCTGCATCCTGGCGGATGCCGACTCCGACGGGCTGCACATCGCCACGCTGCTCTGCGCGCTGTTCGTCAAACACTTCCCCGCTCTGGTCGATGCCGGGCATGTCTTCGTGGCCATGCCGCCGCTCTACCGGATCGACCTGGGTAAAGAGGTGCATTACGCCCTGGATGAGAGCGAGAAAGCCGCCATTTTGAAGCAGCTGGCGAAAAAACGCGGCACCCCCAACGTCCAGCGCTTCAAAGGGCTGGGGGAGATGAGCCCGCTGCAGCTACGCGAAACCACCATGGCCGTGGAAACCCGCCGTCTCGTACAGCTCACGCTGGACGAGGGCGACGGCACCCTGGAAATGATGGACATGCTGCTCGCCAAAAAGCGCGCCAGCGACCGCAAGAAGTGGTTGGAAGATTACGGTAACTTGGCAGACATTGAGGTATGACCCCCCGATGACCATGGATATTCAGGTAGCGGAGGGCGACGTCGAGCGTCTGTCCCTGCGCGATTACACCGAAAAAGCGTACCTCGACTACTCGATGTACGTCATTCTAGACCGCGCGTTGCCCAACATTGGCGATGGCATGAAGCCCGTACAGCGGCGCATCATTTACGCTATGCGCGAGCTGGCGCTGCACGCCAATGCCAAGTACAAGAAGTCGGCGCGTACCGTGGGTGACGTGCTGGGTAAGTTCCACCCCCACGGGGATAGCGCCTGCTACGAAGCCATGGTGCTGATGGCGCAGTCGTTCAGCTACCGCTACCCGCTGGTGGATGGCCAAGGCAACTGGGGGAGCCCTGATGACCCCAAATCGTTTGCGGCCATGCGCTACACCGAGGCCAAGCTTTCCAAATTTGCCGAGGTGTTGCTGAGTGAATTGGGCCAGGGCACCGTGGAGTGGGCGCCCAACTTCGATGGCACCATGCAGGAGCCGGTGGTATTGCCCGCGAGGCTGCCCCACGTGCTGCTCAACGGGGGCACCGGGATTGCCGTGGGCATGGCCACCGATATTCCGCCCCATAACGTCTCCGAGGTGATGGAGGCCACTTGCCATCTGCTGCGTCACCCCGAGGCCACCACGGCGGACTTGATGGCGTTCGTCCCTGCCCCGGATTTCCCGACGGATGCAGAGATCATCACGCCGAAAGCGGATCTGCGTAAGCTCTACGAGACCGGCCGTGGCTCGGTCAAGCTGCGCGCCCGCTACGTGCGCGAAGAGGCCAATATCGTCATTACCGCCGTGCCTTATCAGGTTAGCGGTGCCAAGGTGTTGGAGCAGATCGCCGCGCAAATGCAGGCGAAGAAGCTGCCCATGGTCGCCGATCTGCGCGACGAGTCGACCCACGAAGAGCCAACCCGCCTGGTGATCGAGCCGCGCTCGAGCCGTGTGGATGTCGAATCGCTGATGGCGCACCTGTTTGCCACCACGGATCTCGAAAAGAACGTGCGGGTCAACATGAACGTGATTGGCCTGGATGGCCGCCCTCGGGTGATGCCGCTGACCGACATGCTGGGGGAGTGGCTGCGTTTCCGCCGTGCCACCGTGCGCCGCCGCTTGGAGCACCGCCTTGGCAAGGTGGAAGATCGGCTACATATTCTGGAAGGCCTGCTCACGGCGTATCTGAACATCGACGAGGTGATTCGTATCATCCGTGAAGAGGATGAGCCCAAACCTGCGCTGATGAGTGCCTTTGGCCTGACCGAGCGTCAGGCAGAAGCGATTCTCGAGCTGCGTCTTCGCCATCTCGCCAAGCTGGAAGAGATGAAGATTCGCGGTGAGCAGGACGAGCTGGAGAAAGAGCGTAAGACCCTGCAAGGGCTGTTGGCGAGCGACGCCAAGCTCACCACGCTGATCGAAAAAGAGATTCGCGCTGCGGGTAAAGAACATGGCGACGACCGCCGCTCGCCGCTGGTCGAGCGCAGCGAAGCCAAGGCGCTGTCAGAAGTGGAGCTGCTGGGCGCCGACCCGATTACCGTCGTGCTGTCGGATAAGGGGTGGATTCGTGCGGCCAAAGGCCACGATATCGACCCGGAAGGGCTCTCTTATAAAGCGGGCGATGGCTTTCGTCTCGCTGCGCGTGGCAAGACCAACCAGCCATTGGTGCTGTTGGACGATACGGGCCGCGCGTATACCTTGGCGGCACATAACTTACCCAGTGCCCGAGGGCAGGGCGAGCCGGTGACGGGCCGCGTGAATGTCGCCGCCGGGGCACAAATGGCGGGGTTGATGCTTGCGCAGCCTACCACGCGCTTTCTGCTGTCCAGCGACGGCGGTTACGGGTTCGTGGCTCAGCTCGAAGCGCTCACGGGCAAAAACAAGGCGGGTAAAGCCGTGCTCAGCGTGCCCAAGGGGTGTAGCGTCATGCCTCCCATCGAGGTGCCGGAGGGCGAGGGACTTTGGGTCGCCTCGGTCTCCAATGAGGGGCGCTTGCTGCTGTTTCCTCTGGATCAGTTGCCGGAAATGGCCAAGGGCAAGGGCAACAAAATGCTCGATATCCCCGGCCCCCGCGCGTCGCGCCGGGAAGAGTTCGTGCGCGACATCGCCATCGTGACGGAAGGAAGTGAGCTCATCATTCATGCTGGCAAACGTAAATTGACGCTCAAAGCGGACGATCTCGCGTATTATCGCGGTGAGCGCGGCCGGCGGGGCAGTAAGCTGCCGCGTGGTTTCCAAAAAGTCGATCGTTTAGAAGCAGGGGAGTAACGGATGGCACGCGGGAATGTGGTGGTCACGCTGATAGCGCCGCGCCTGACGGCAACGGTGGAGCTGGCAGTGGCGTCGCTCATGGAGCAGTTTGGCCTACAGGAGGAGCGTCGCCAGAGGTTGGCTGACACGGCACGTGGCAGCGTCATGGATTGTTTGGAGCTTCACGTCAGCGGCGCGCCCGAATCTCTCACGGCGCTGCGCCAGGCGGCGCTGGCGCTAGGAGATACCCATGGTGTGGATCTCGTCGTACAGCCACTCCGCTCCGGCGAGGCGCCGCGTTTGGCCTGCTTCGACATGGACTCGACGCTGATCGAGGCGGAAGTGATCGACGAGCTGGCCCGGCGCCATGGCGTCGGTGAAGAAGTAGCCGAAGTGACCGAGCGAGCCATGCGCGGCGAGCTGGATTTCAAAGCCAGTTTCCGCGAGCGCATGAGCAAGCTGGAAGGTCTCGAAGAGTCGGTACTGGCGAACATTGCCGCAGAGCTGCCGCTCATGGAGGGCGTCGAGCGCCTACTGGTCAATTTGAAACGCTTGGGCTTCCGAACCGTGATTCTTTCCGGGGGCTTTACCTATTTCGCTCGCTATTTGCAGGAGCGGCTGGGTTTCGACGAAATTCATGCCAACGAGTTGGTCATCGAGCAAGGCAAAGTGACCGGCGCGGTGCAAGAGCCCATCGTCGATGCGGAGCGTAAAGCGGCGCTGCTGACGCAGATCGCCAAGCGGGAAGGGGTGCCGTTGGCGCAGACCGTTGCCGTGGGCGATGGCGCAAACGATTTAAAAATGCTCGCGACGGCAGGCATGGGGGTGGCCTTTCGCGCCAAACCGCTAGTGCGGGCAGAAGCGCGACAAGCCATTTCCGTGGCGGGGCTGGATGGCGTGCTGTATCTGCTGGGCTATAGCGACGCTGAGCTTCTCTAAGTCGGCGACAGATCGGTGAAAACGGCGGTGCTGATCTGCTCAGCGCCGCCGTTTTATGAGTGGCTATCTGTTAATCATCGCTAGCGCCGCTATCTGCGGTTTGAGGGCGTATTCCTTCATACTCCTCGCGCAGCGATGTGAGTCGTTCCGTTTCGCTGTCGGTGAGCGGTGGCGCGTTCCATAGCGGCTCGCCGTTGGCATCGTTGACGCCCAAGAGGGTCAGCGATAGTTCGGCATTGCGGGGAATTTGATCGTTGCCCCAGGGCCCGAAACGGTTGGGCGCTAGGCTCCAGGTGGCGCTTTCGCCGGGCGCTAGCCCCCCTGAAATCACGTAGTAGAAGGTTTGATCCACCCAGGCGATATCCCGCTCGGGGCTTTCCAGTAACCCACGCAGCATGAGCTCTGAGATAGCGTGATCCGTGCCATTCGTTACGGCCAATTCGATCACTGGCTCTAGCGCGCCAAAGGGGCTAGTGGCAAGGTAGTAGCGAGCGTTATCGATGTGGATTTGTGCCAAGCGCTCCTGGTCACGCTGAGCGTTAGCCTGTTTGGCTTCGAGACGATTGAGCGTGCGCAACGCTTGCTCGCGTTCACGCGCGCGTCGTTCGCGTAGCATGCTGTCGGCGCGCTCGATGATTTCATCTCCTGTCAGCCCATGCATGTACGCATTGGCCGATTCGGCAATTTCAGCCGCGTTCATGCGCTGGGGATTGAAGGGATCGATACCGCTAAACGATGACATGGCAATGATTTTGACCGCGGTATCGAACTCGTCGCGCTTATAAGTGGGCAGCGACTCGCGCACTTTTTCGATCGATACCACCGCGGCAGGCATGGAGCTCGTATCCACCTTGGGGTCGGCGCAGCCCGCAAGCATCAGGGCAGACAAAGAAAGTGCAGATAGCCTGAGTAGGCACCACATAGTTACGTTACCTCATAAAATCGATCGGCAAGAGCTTACCGGAAAGTGGCATTCGCCACTACTTTCTGTCGAGCACTTCTCAGGCTGATCGCCAAGTCTTTTGCTGCTTGGTCAGCGGTTTAGCAGCCGACAAAAAAAGCGCTGGCGAGATGCCAGCGCTCGCAGAGAGAGGCGATGTCTAGCCGTGCCCTTTGTCCGGGTGGGGTACCGGCTTTTCACCGACTTCTTCTGAACGTAACTCAATCGGCTTGCCCTGGGTCTTTTGAGTATGCTTCAACTGCATATGAAGGCCGGTTTTGGCCAGCAGATGGGCGCTGACCGGTGCGGTGATGAAGAGGAAGAGCGTGATCAGCAGCTCCTGGATATCCGGTTTACCATCGACGCTCCAGAAGTAGCCCATGGAGGCAATCAGCATGCAGCCGATGCCGAGCGTGGTGGCTTTGGTAGGGCCATGTAAGCGCATGTAGAAATCGCGCAGGTGTGCCATACCTAACGAGCCGATGAATACGAATACACCGCCCGCTAACAGCAGCAAAGAAATGATCGCTTCAACGAAAAATGGCATCACTGCACCCCATCGATCAGGTTCATTCGATAATATCTCCGCGCAGAATGTATTTGCACACGGCCACGGTGCTAATAAAGCCGAGCATGGCGATCAGCAGGGCCGACTCGAAATAGGTCTTACTGTTGAGCCATAACCCGAGTAGCACGATCAAGGCGATGGAGTTGACGTACATGGTGTCCAGCGCCAGCACCCGATCAGGGAGGTCGGGGCCCACCGTCAGTCGGTAAAGGTTCATTAGTAGAGCCATCACCACCAGCGCTAAGGTGATATAGAGCGCAATACTCAGCATTCGTAAATCTCCTTGAGCGGCCGTTCGTAGCGTTCGCGAATTTGCTCGATGAGCGCCTCTTCATCGTCCACATTCAACGCATGGATCAGCAGGGATTTGCCATCCATACGCAGGTTGGCCGATACGGTTCCCGGCGTCAGGCTGATCGTGCTGGCGAGCAGCGTGATGGTAAAACGCTCCTCCAGCATCAGGGGGTACTCGATGAAGTGGGGTTTGAGTTTGCGCCACGGGTTCGCGATCAGGTACGCCACCTCGAAATTGGCGGTCACGATATCGCCTAATACTCGCAATCCAAAGCGCAGTAGCAGCATGGGTTTGTTGATACGTGGCCGGGCATCCCAAAAGCGATGGGTCAACAAAGGAATCACGATGGCCAGCGCGCCCCCCAATACCAGCTGACCAAAAGCGTAGCTGCGTACCAGGAGCAGCCATACCAGAAGCAGCAGTAACGATAGCACCGGTGTGGGTAGCCATTTGCGTGGGATAATCATGGTGTTTCTCCTGCGTCGGGCAGCAGCGTTTCGATCAATCGCTGAGGGTTGGCAAGCTGCTCACCCGTGGCTTGGGTGTAGCTGCTTACCGGCCCGGCAAAGGCCACCAGCAGCGGCGCAGCGCTGAGTAGCCACAGCATGCCCATCCACTGATAGCGGGATAGCGGACTGCCGCTAGGGCTGCCCCGGTGGCTGCGCCAAAACAGCGTTGAGCCCGCCCGGGAGAGGGCGATGAGCGAGGCGAGACTGGCCAGCAGCAGCAGCGGCCATAGCCACACGCGCTGAGTGCCCTCGGCCGCTACCAGGACCATCGCTTTCCCCAAAGCACCCGACAGCGGTGGCATTCCCACCACGGCAATCGCACCGATGAAAAAGGCGATCGCCAGCGCATTGCCTTGTACCAGTGGACGCCCTTTGACGATCCGCGTGCCGGCCTTGCCGCGCTGTAAGCCAATCATTTCCGCCAGTAGGAACAGGCCACCGGTCACCAGGGTCGTGTGGATGAGGTAGTAGAGCAGGGCAGACGTGGCCTCGGCGGAGCGCATGCCTACACCCGCCAGCAGCGTGCCAACCGAAATCAACACCAAGTAAGCCACCAACAGGCGTAGGTCACGGGCGGCCATCACGCCTACGCCAGCCGCTGCCAAGGTGGCAAGGGCTAGCCACCATACCCACGGCTGTTCCAGCGCGACGAGCCCGCCTGCCTGCTCGCCAAACATCAGCGAATAGACCCGAAGAATGGCGTAGATACCCACCTTGGTCATGATGGCAAACAGGGCTGCCACCGGGGCAGGTGCCGCTGCGTAGGCGCGGGGGAGCCAGAAATAGAGCGGCAAAATGGCCGCTTTCAGGCCAAATACCACCAGCAGCATTAACGCACCGGCCGTTACAAGCCCTTCACGCTCGGCGGGCAGGCTGGCGATTTTATAGCCCATATCCGCCATATTGAGCGTGCCGGTGGCCCCGTACAGAATGCCAACCGCAATCAAGAACAGCGACGAGCCTGCCAGGTTGAGCACCACATAGTGAACGCTGGCCTGAATGCGCGCTTTGCCGCCGCCGTGTAGCAGCAGTGCGTAGGAAGCCAACAGCAGCACTTCGAAGAAAACGAATAAGTTGAACAGATCGCCGGTCAAGAACGCGCCGTTGATACCCAGCAACTGCCACTGGAACAAGCCGTGGAAATTACTGCCTTTCTCGTCGTCGCCACCGCAGGCAAACACCACAGCGCCCACGGCTAACAGAGACGTCAGGAGCACCATCAGCGCGGAGAGGCGGTCGAGCACCAGTACGACGCCAAACGGGGGTTGCCAGTCGCCCAACGCGTAGTAGGTGATATCGCCGCTGGCGGCTTGGTGCAGCAGGGCAATCGAAGCTAGCAGCAATAGAAACGTGGCAACGACACTGACGGCGCGCTTGTAATGCACGAGCCCCTGGCGTTGGTAAAGCAACAAAATACCTGCGACCAGCGGCAGTACCACGGGCAATACAATCAGATGCTGAATCATTCGCGGTCTTCCTTTTTACCATCCACATGGTCGTTACCGACTTCGCTACGCGCCCGCATGGCGAGAATGACGACGAACGCCGTCATGGCAAAGCCGATGACGATGGCGGTGAGGACCAGTGCTTGAGGAAGCGGGTCGGCGAACTGAGAGCCCTCATTGACTAACGCGGCGCCATCCGTGGTCAGCCCGCCCATGGAGAACAAGAACAGATTGACTGCATAAGAGAGCAGCGTAAGGCCCACCACGACCGGGAACGTCCTTCCACGCAGCGTCAGATACAGCCCGCAGGCGGTCAAAACGCCCGTGGTAATGGCGTAGAGCATTTCCATTAGTGGGACTCCTTTTCGTTCGGCGTGTCGTGGTGGTCGGACATCTTCGGATCGGTCACCGGTCGGTGCGGTGTCGTCACCTTGCCCAAATTGGCCAAAATCATCAGTGTGGCGCCCACCACCGCAAGATACACACCCAAGTCGAACAGCAGCGCCGTGGCAAGCTCGAACGTGCCAATCAGCGGTAGACTGAAATAGCCAAACGACGAGGTTAGGAAGGGGTAACCCAGCAGCCAACTACCCAGCCCGGTGAGGGTGGCAATGGCCACACCGACCACGGCGACGGGCTGGAAGGGAAAGTTCAGGCGCTCCTGTGCCCACTCGACGCCCCGCGCCATGTACAGCAGGATCAACGCAACCGCGGTGATCAAACCGGCAATGAAGCCGCCGCCGGGCTGGTTATGGCCGCGTAAGAAGATGAAGGCCGAGACCAGCAGTGCCAACGGCAGCAGTGCCATGGAGATCGAGGTCAAAATGGCCGGGTAGCGATCCGGTGACCAGACGCGCCCTTCGCCATCGCTGTGTGGCATGAACAGGCGCAGGCGGTTGAGCAGCTTGAAAATGGCCAGGCCGGCAATCGCCAATACGGTAATTTCGCCCAGCGTATCGAAGCCCCTGAAGTCGACCAGGATGACGTTGACCACGTTGTAGCCGCCGCCGCCAGGCTTGCTGTTCTCCACGAAGAAGTTGGAAATCGAAAGCGTCTCGCGAGTCATCACCGCGTAGTTCAAACTGGCCACCACGAGGCCCAGCGCACCGGCTAGCAGGATGTCGCGTACGTTGCGCATCGGACTCGATTCGGTTGGTGTTTTTTGCGGCAGAAAGAAGAGTGCCAGCATTAGCAAAATCATCGTCACGACCTCGACCGACAGCTGGGTCAACGCGAGATCCGGTGCGGAGAAGCGGGCAAAGGTCAGGGCGACGAACAGGCCCACTACCGACAGCATCAATAGTGATATCAAACGGTAGCGGTGGGTGGCCGCAGTAGCGACACCTCCAAACATCAGCATGCCTGCGCCGAGCAGTACGACGCCATCGATGGGCTGATTGCCTTGGCTCCCCGTCAGTTCTTGGATGCTGGCAAGACCGATCACCCCCATGAGTAGAGCGGCCCCCAGTAACCAGCCCATGTAGCGCTGTAGCGAATTGCCTTCCAGCTTGGTCATGACCTGTTCGGCGCGATAGCCGGTGGTAAGGATCAAACGCTCGAAAACGCGACGGGCATCGACGCTGTCGAAGGGCTGCATGAAACGACGCAGATCGGCATGGCGCCAGTACATGGCAATGCCCGCTGCAAAGGCGAGCAAGCTCATCATCAATGGCAAATTCACGCCGTGCCAGATGGCGAGATAGAACGATAACGGCTCACCCAACACGGCGTGGGTGGCTAGCTCCAAAATACCGGTCGCAAAAAAAGCAGGGAATAGGCCCACCAAGACACATAGCGCGACCAAAAGCTCCACGGGCAAACGCATGAGGTGAGGCGGCTCGTGAGGGGCTTTGGGCGTCTTCTCGCGGGCGGGCTTGTAGAAGACCGCATGGACCAGTCGCATTGAGTATGCCACCGAGAGAATGCCGCCCAGCGCCGCCAACGCGGGCAGTACCCAGCTCAAGCCGCCCAGCACGGGAGTGGCGAGTGTCTCGGTAAAAAACATCTCTTTCGATAAAAAGCCGTTGAACAGCGGTACCCCCGCCATGGCGGCGGCGGCCAAGGTGGTGAGCAGGGCGGTGACCGGCATCGCTTTTTTTAGCCCGCCAAGCTGCTTCAGCTCCCGGGTGCCGGTTTCATGGTCGATGATACCCGCGCTCATGAACAGCGCTGCTTTGAAGGTGGCGTGGTTCAGGATATGGAACAGCGCCGCCAGCACGGCCATGGGGCTGCCAATCCCCAGCAGTACGGTGATCAAGCCCAAGTGGCTGACGGTCGAAAACGCCAAAATGCCTTTCAAGTCGGTTTTGAACAGCGCAAACCACGCGCCATAGAGCAGCGTGATGGTACCCACCAGTGGCACGATCACGCTCCACAGCGCGCTATCGGCAATGGCCGGATGCAAACGCGCCATAAGAAAAATGCCCGCTTTCACCATGGTGGCCGAGTGCAGGTAAGCCGATACCGGCGTAGGAGCCGCCATGGCGTGGGGAAGCCAGAACTGAAAAGGAAACTGTGCGGACTTGGTGAACGCCCCCAATAATACTAGGACCAGCATCAGCGGGTAGCGCGCATCCTCGACGATGGCAGCGCCGCTAGTCAGTACGTCATCCATGCGGTAGCTGCCTGCCATATCACCCAGCAGTAGCAGGCCCGCCAGCAGAGCCAGTCCGCCTGCACCGGTCACGGTCAGTGCCATGCGTGCCCCTTTACGAGCATCGCTTCGGTAGGACCAAAAACCAATCAGCAGAAACGACGATAGGCTGGTCAGCTCCCAGAACAGCCAAAGTAGGATCAAATTGTCGGACATGGAAATGCCGACCATCGATGCCATGAACAGCATCAAGAAGGCGTAAAAACGTCCAAAAGGCTCATCGCTTGCCAAATAAAAGTGGGCATACAATAGAATTAACAGTCCTATGCCCAGTATGAGCAGGTTGAAAAGCAGCGACAGGCCATCAAGGCGAAACGCCAGCTCCAGGCCAAGGGCGGGCATCCAGTCGGCTGCAAAACGCAGCGCTTCGCCCTCCAGCAGGGCCGGAATTTGCAGCAGCGTGAGTAGTAGCGCCGTTGCTGGCAGTATGCCCGTGGCAAGCGAGCACCAAGTGCGGCCGCGTTGGGCAGTCAGTGCCAGCACCAGTACGCCCAGTAACGGCAGTAAGGCGATCCACAGCAGTGTCATGAGGTCATCCAGCGCAAAAAATCAAAAAGTCACCCAAGCAACGAGCGTTGCCCAGGAGGCGAAGATACATCAAGTGAAACAACAGGATATCACTTGTATGGAAGGTGCGTGATTTTAGTATAAAGTGTCGACGTTAATCGTTAAGAGACTCCTTGCTCCATGAGTGAACCCTTTAATACCTGGCAAGCCCGCTTTGAAAAGCTGCGTAGCAACAAGTTTTTTGAAGGGTTGGTCATTTCCATTATCGTGATCTCTGCGCTGGTGATTGGCGCGAAAACCTACGAAGAAACGTCCCGAATAGAGCAGTGGTTGCTCTATCTGGATGTCGCCGTCACGGTGTTCTTCCTGGTCGAGATTCTGATCAGAATGGCAGCCGAGCGCAACTTAGTCAGCTTTTTTAAGAAGGGCTGGAACGTTTTTGATTTTTTGATCGTCACCGCCAGCCTGATTCCCATGGACGATTCGGAGATGGTGCTGCTGGCGAGACTGCTACGGATCTTCCGTGTACTGCGCTTGGTATCGATGATTCCCGAGCTACAGATGCTGCTCGCGGCGCTGGTCAAGTCGATTCCCCGCATGGGCTACGTCGTACTGCTCATGTTCATCATCTTTTATATCTATGCGGCGCTGGGAAGCTTTCTTTTTCACGACGTGGATGAGTTTTTATGGGGCAACATCTCCATTGCCATGTTGACGCTGTTTCGCATTGCGACGTTCGAGGACTGGACGGACGTGATGTACGCCACTCAGGAAGTGTACGTTTGGAGCTGGATTTACTACTTGACGTTCATTTTTCTTACGGCGTTTATTTTTCTTAATATGATGATAGGTATCGTGCTGGACGTGATGCAAAAAGAGAGCGCGCAACTCGATACCGACTATGAGGAAGGCGATCCGGCACAGCTGCAGGCGCTGCGTGATGACGTCCACTCGCTGAAAATGCAGCTCGATCGTATGGAAGCCGCCATGGCAGAGCGTCATGCAGCTACGACGCCTCCACATCGCCCTTCAGACTCTGCGACAACCGATTAACGACAGGAGCGCCACTATGATGCTGTCCGACCCCTCTAAAAAGTATCGCCCCTTCGTGGCCGTGGACTTGCCTGACCGCCAGTGGCCAAGCCAGCGTATCGACACTCCGCCCATCTGGTGCAGCGTGGATCTGCGCGATGGCAACCAGTCGCTGATCGATCCGATGGATCAAGAGCGTAAACAGCGCCTGTTCGACATGCTCTTGAAAATCGGTTTCAAAGAGATCGAAGTGGGTTTCCCTTCCGCGTCGCAAACCGACTTCGACTTCGTACGTTCGCTGATCGAGCAAGACAAAATTCCTGAGGACGTGACCATTCAGGTGCTGACCCAAGCGCGTCCACACCTGATCGAGCGCACCTTCGAGGCGTTGAAGGGCGTCAAGAACGCCATCGTTCACGTCTACAATGCCACCGACCCGATGTTTCGTCGGGTGGTGTTCAACGTGGATAAAACCGAGTGCGTGCAGATTGCCGTCGATGCGACAGCACAGATTCGTGACTTGATGGCGGCCAACCCGGAGACGAACTGGACTTTTCAGTACTCCCCCGAGCTATTCACCACCACCGAGATGGACTTCGCCGTCGAGATCGTCGAGGCGGTGATGGATACCTTTGGCCCTAGCGTCGACAATAAAATGATCGTCAACCTGCCGGCCACGGTGGAAGTCGCCACGCCGAACAACTACGCCGACCAGATCGAGTGGTTCTGCCGCCATGTGAAAAAGCGCGATACCCTGATCGTCAGCGTTCACCCGCACAACGACCGTGGTACTGGCGTGGCGGCCGCCGAGCTAACGCTGATGGCGGGAGCGGATCGCGTCGAGGGCACGCTGTTTGGCAACGGCGAGCGTACGGGTAACGTGGATATCGTCACGCTGGCGATGAACATGTATACCCAAGGCGTTCACCCGCAGCTCGACTTCTCCAACATCACTCCCATCATGCGTGAGGCCGAGTATTGTAACCAGTTGCCCGTTCACCCACGTCATCCCTATGTGGGCGATCTGGTCTTCACCGCATTCTCGGGCTCTCACCAGGATGCCATCAAAAAGGGCATGGCCGACCGTCGCGTTCACCCTGAAGCGCCGTGGGATGTCCCCTACTTGCCCATCGACCCCCTAGACGTTGGCCGTAGCTACGAAGCGGTCATTCGCGTGAATAGCCAGTCGGGCAAGGGCGGTATCTCCTACTTATTAGAGCAGGAGTACGGGATCGAACTGCCGCGCAGACTCTCTATCGAGTTCAGCCAAGTGGTCCAGGAAGTCGCCGACCGCACGGGTAAAGAGATCACCTCGCAGATGATCTACCAAGCCTTCGCCGACGAATACTTGGAACAGCGTTCACCCCTGGCACTGGTCAACCATCGCCTCTCGTCCGAGCCAGATAGCCCTAAAGTGGCGCTGGAAGCGACGGTCGAGAATGGTGGTCAGCGGCAAACTCTGACCGGCGAAGGCAACGGCCCGCTGGCCGCGTTCATCAAAGCGCTGGTGGCAAGCGGGCAAGAGGTGGAAATCATCGACTACCACGAGCACTCCCGTGGCCAGGGAGCCGATGCCGAGGCCATCGCCTACGTCGAGGTGCGTATCGATGGCAAAGCGGTGTTCGGCGTAGGCACCGATGAGAGCATCACCAGCGCCTCCATGAAGGGAGTGCTGAGCGCCATTAATCGCCACTACTCCACTCAGCCCGCAGCGGCAAACGTGACGGCAGCGACATTGGGATAAGTGCTCAGACGATTCCTCCAAAAAGGATATCAACGCACTGACAGTGGGCGTTAATCAAAACGGAGCTGCCCCCTATAGGCCGCTCCGTTAATGGATGCCTCAACCGCCGACGCTATTCTGGCAGGGCGTAAACGGCGATCTGATCACCTACCTGATTTTTCAGAATGGTATTGCCACCAGAGACGAAGGCGACGTATTGCCGGCCCTCGTACTCATAGACCGCGGGGTTGGAGACGGAAGGGGCTTCGGTTTGGTCCGACCATAGCTCCTCACCGGTTTCCAGCGAGTAGGCACGTACCTTGGCATCCATCGAGGCGCCGATGAAAATGACGTTACCTGCGGTGACGGCTGGACCGCCAATGGTAGGCGAGCCCCAACGTTCGGGCATGAAGAAGCCATACTGTTGAGAAACGCCCATTGGTCGGCGCCATTTGATGTCTCCCGTGGTCATATCGATGGCAACGAGTTCGCCGAAGGGCGGCTCCCAGCAAGGCATGCCCCAGCGATTGAGCGCGACTTCCAAACGCATACCGTAGGGCGCTCCTTCCTGAGGGGCGAAGCCGCTTTCGTTGCCTGATCCGCTATCTGCTTTTTCATAGGCCTCGCGCTCATATAGCTTGATGTACTGCACGATGTGCGAGGTATTGACAATAGCGGTCTGGCTGTCAGGCTCGAAGGCCACTCCACCCCACTGCACGCCGCCGGCGCTAATGGGATAGCCCAGCGTGCCTTCACCTTGAGTCGTCGGTGGGGTGTACATGCCTTCGTAGCGGAGTTCATCCCAGAGCGCCGAGCATTCGCCAAAGCTGACTGCGTCGGCAAGCGCCCAAACGTTGGGTTTCTCGGATTGATCCAACAGCGGTACCGGTTTGGTCGGGAATGGCTGGGTGGGCGCGTAAACCTCACCTTCGACGCTACCGTCGCCGCTCGGCACTGGCCGCTCTTCGATAGGCCACACGTCCTCGCCGGTTTCGCGATTCACCACGAAGAGAAAGCCCATTTTGGTCGCCTGAAGCAGTGCCGGGATCTCTTCGCCATCGACGGTAATGTCCATCAACGTCGGGGCCGCAACGGTATCGTAATCCCAGATATCGTGGTGAACCCATTGGCGTGACCACACCACCTCGCCTGTCTCGATATCCACGGCGGTGGTGGATGTTCCTAAGGGCACTTCCTCGGTGCGATTGCCGCCCCAGTAGTTGGGGGATGGCGAAGACACGGGTAAATATACCAACCCTAGCTCTTCATCAGCGGACATATGTGTCCACACGTTAGCCGTTCCGCTCTGCTCTCGCACCTCATCAGAGAGCGCCTGGAATGTCCATTCGCGCTCGCCGGTGCGCGCATTGATGGAGAAGACCGTGCCAGGGGGCGCCTGCTCGTAGGCCCAATCATTGCCTGCCCAGCCAAGAATCAAGTGGTCGCCCACAACGGTGGGAGGCTGCAGTAATGACAAGGGCCATTTATCGTGGGTGTCGTTCCATTGATTGACGTCGAGCACGCCGTTCTCGGCAAAGTCTGCGCACTGTTCGCCGGTATCGGCGTCGACTGCAAACAGCTGGGCATCCATGGTGCCCATGTAGATTATTTTTTGGCAGGGCTCGCCTGCTACTGAATCATTCGCCTCCCAATAGGCGACACCGCGATTCTTCAAGGCGGGCTGGGTGAGAGCTTCCAAGGAGGATTGTGTATCGAAACTCCATTTCTCTTCACCACTTGCAGGGTCAAGTGCCAGGATCCGGTAAAACGGCGTGCCGATGTACAGCGTATCATTGGCAAACACCGGCGTGGCTGACCAAACCGTCGCGGGCAGATCGCCTGAGCCATCGGCCACATCGCCCGTATGCAACTCCCAGACTTTTTCCAAATCGGCGACGTTATCTGCAGTGATCTGATCGAGCGGGCTGTACTTCTGGGCGTTGAGCTGGCCGTGGAAGCTGTCCCAGGTAGGCTCTCCAGGTACCAATGGGATGGGCGCGGCGCTAGAAGCTGTTTCCAATGAAGCATTGTCTTGCGCTGTTGATGGTTCGTTCTCGACTGAGACCTCCTGAGCCATGAGCGGCAACGGGGTTAGGCCGAGGGTCAAAGCGGTCATCGCGCTTAAACCAGGCTTAAAGGACATCAGTGGAGCGCTGGAGAAGGATAAACGGGTCGTCATGAGCAACTCCTTAAGAATGGGCAAGGTGCGCTGGGCGCATCAGGTCGAGTATCAGGCCTATCAGGCCTACTACCATGGCTACGCCTATCCACCATTGATGAAGTAGCACAGCGGCGAATCCCGTGCCGCCGAGACCCAGCAGAATGAGTATCCGGAGGAAAATGGCAGAGCCGGGACCTTGAGTAGACGCCAGTAGCAAGGCCAATATGGCAAGCGCGAGACAGGCCAAGATGGCTACCAATGCACCGAGTGTTCCAGTGACGCCGGTCAGTGGAGTGAAATAGGCATACAGCGCGATGGCAAGCCCCGTAAGCGACGCGATTAGCAGGACGATCGCGCCCGATCGTGAGGGAAAGGATGACGACATGACGAGTTGGCCTCCTGCCGTGGGTGGTTCCTGATCTGAAATCTAACGCCGCATCAAGCAGAGTTAGACTTATAAACCTAGCAGAAAACGACATCCTTACGATCTGGAAACATGCAAAAGCTCCAAAGACGCCTATCCCGTTTTCGTAAGCAGAGATGGGGCAAAGCTAAATGACCTATCTCAAATAAAGGGCTCAATGACTTGGTTCGCATAAAGTAGGAGGCACCGCAAACATGCTGGTATCCGTGTGTTTGGTTTAAAAGGCTCATCCACGAGATGAGCCTTATAGGTGGGAGCTATGAATGACTCGCTAGCCATCCGCGCCAACCGCCAAATGCGGTGATGTCCTCTGCCTTACCCCCTTCATTGAGCGCACCGGCGGTGCAGATGAAGCCACATTTCCAGCTTCCGTCGGCAAGTTCCACTTGACCCAAACCGAGGGGGGCAGGAATACCGGCCAACAAGCTGCCAATGGTGGCGATGGGTAAGCGCCATACTTCCACTTCGATGGCTTGGCCATGCTCGTCGCGCAGCATGGCCGGGCGTTTGGGCGGCCCACCCGCTAGTGCGAAGAGCTTGTAGCGGGGCGCGCTATGGGTCGTGCTGATCAGTTGGCCGCCCCGTTCGGTCAACTGGTGATTGAGCGGCAGGCCTTGCAGGTGCGCGCCGCATACCACCAGCTCTAGCGTGCCGTCTTGAGCAGTGGTGGCATGGGCAGTCAACGCCGAGCGGGCGACACCCGTGGCGCCTAACGGCAGCATCGAGCGTGCTTCGAGGGCTCGGCCCAGAGAGAGCAGTGACAAGTCATCGAACACGGGCCCAAACAGCGTGACGCCTACCGGCAGATTGTCGTCCGTAAATCCGATGGGCACTGCCAGCGCGCTGTAATCGAGCAGGTTCATGAAGTTGGTCCAGGTACCCAGGCGCGAGTTTACGCCAATCGGGTCGGCGGCCACGTCTGCTTTGGTAGGGTGGGTCACCGTGGTGGGCGAGAGCATCACATCCACTTGGCCAATGAGGGTATCGGCCTGGCGTTTGAATTCGGCGAGCTTGTAGCGTGCATCGAAGGCATCCACCGCCAGCGGCGTGGCGCCGCCTTGCGTGATACCGAAGGTGACGGGGTGCACCGCTTGCGGCTCACGCTGCATCAACTCGCGGATGACATGGTAACGTTCGGCCACCCAGGGCCCTTCGTAGAGCAAGCGTGCGGCGGCCAGTAGCGGCGAACAGTCCAGCTCGACTTTTTCCCCGCCAAGAGCCTCCAGCTCGGCAATCGCCTGTTGCATCCCCTGGGTATAGGCCGCATCGGTGTGCCATTGAGACGCCAGCGGCACCCCAAACCGGAAGGTCGCAGGCGCCTGTCCATAGCGTTGACCGTACACGGCAAAGTCATGCTTTCGCGACCAGGCGCACTGATCGTCATAGACCGCCGTCACACCGAGCACCTTGGCGGCATCGTCGGCGGTGAGGGTAAAGAGGCTAATGGTGTCCAGCGTGGCGCAGGCGGGCACGACGCCGCGGGTGCTGAGCAGGCCAAGGCTAGGTTTGACGCCGTATAAATTGTTGAAGCAGGCGGGCACGCGGCCGGAACCGGCGGTATCGGTGCCTAGCGCGAAGCTCACCATGCCTGCGGCTGTGACGACCGCGGAGCCGCTACTGGAGCCCCCCGGCACCCGCTCTGGGTCGAAAGCGTTGGCCGGCGTGCCGTACACGTCCAGCGCGCGTTCACCCACCAGCCCAGTGGCAAACTGATCGAGATTGGTTTTCCCCATAGGAATCGCGCCCGCATCGATCAGCCGTTGCACCACGAAGGCGCTCTCTTGGGGCGTGTAAGCGTAGGCCGGGCTGCCCGCAGTGGTCGGCACCCCCGCCAGATCGATGTTGTCTTTGATGGCAAAGGGAATACCGTAGAGCGGCAGCGTTTCCGGCGACTCTCCCTCCAGACGCTGCAGATAAGGAGCCAACTGCGCGCGATCCAAACGCGTTATCCAAGCCGGCTCGGCGCCGTGGCGTTCAGCTTGAGCCAGCAGCTCGTCGATGAGCTGAGTGGGGGTCAGGTCGCCTTGTTGGTAAGCAGTGTGCAGTGATTCGATGGTCAGTGCGTAGCGCATCGTGCCTTCCTTATAGAGTGTCTGTTTGGCCTAGTGCTTAATTTGCCTGGTGTCTAAATTGTCGAGCGTCTATTGGCGTCGGTTCTGTGCTCGTCGACATAGTGCTGCGTACTAATGCTGACCTGCATGACATGGGAGCGGGTGGCGCGAGCGGCGGCGTCGCCATCGCCCTCCATGATGGCGGCCACGATCGCATCGTGCTCCTGCCAGGAGAGGCTGGGGCGTTGCGGCATACGAAACTGGGCTTTGCGGAAAGGTTGTAACCGGCTCCGCGTCGCCAGCGCCAAATCGCGCAGGTACGGGCTATGGCTGCCTTTGTAGAGATGAGTATGGAACTCATGGTTGAAGGCTTCGTAGTCGCTGGTGGTGCCGTCGCGCACCACGCGCAGGGCCTCTTTGTGCAGGCGCTGAAGGGCTTGGCGCTCTTCGAGGGTCATCCGAAGGGCGCAGAGACGGGCGCAGGCAGCCTCTAATTCGGACATCGCTTCGTACATCGCCATCAACGAGTCATCGGTGATGTTGGCGACCGTGACGCCACGGTTGGGTCGTTTTTCGACCAGTCCCATGGCCGCAAGGTGACCAAACATCTCGCGCACCGGGGTTCGGGAGACGGCGAAGCGCTCGGCGATGACCCGGGCATCCAGCTTGGTGCCTGGCGCAATCTCACCGCGAATGATCTCATCGGCGAGGATGCTGAGCATGTCATCCACGGTTGTGCCCTCACGTAACTTGGCGGGGCTTACGGGCTCATGGTTGTTCATACTGGGGCTACCTGGGCATGGTCGGCGGATGATCGAGCCGGTGGATGAGGAATGGCCGCAAGTAGCGCACGTGTATAGTCGTGGCTAGGCTCGCTCAACAGCTTCTCCGTCGGCCCCTGTTCGACGATACTACCCGCCTGCATGACCATCACGCGGTCACACAGCAAGCGAACGACATTGAGGTCGTGACTGATGAATAGGTAGCTCATATTGAGCTGCTCACGCAGGCTCGCCAATAGGTTCAGCACCACCGCCTGAACGGAGACGTCCAGCGCGGCGGTGGGCTCATCGAGAATCAGCAGTTTGGGCTCAAGGGCGATCGCACGCGCGATGCCCACCCGCGATTTTTGTCCCCCGGAAAGCTGGTGGGGAAAGCGATCCAGCAGGTGGCTGGGTAACCCCACCCGTTCGGCCAGCAGTGAGACTCGGGCATTGAGCGCCTGGCCGTTTACATGCCCAAGCCTACGCAGTGGGTCTTCGATGGAGCGGCGCGCACTCCAGCGGGGATTGAGGCTATCCGTGGGGTCTTGGAACACCATTTGCAGTTTGCTGCGCAGCGGATGATGGGCAAACTGCTTGGCGCCGATTGCGGCAATGTCGCTGCCGGCGAAGCGAAGCGTTCCGCTGGTGGGATCCAGTAGGCGCATGATCATGGCCGACGTGGTCGATTTACCGCAGCCGCTTTCCCCCACCAAGCCGAGGCTTTCGCCCTCGTGTAGGGTAAAACTGAGGTTGTCCACCGCTCGCACCGGGTGGTCGGCCTTACCAAAGGCTTTCACCAGCGCGTCGACTTCGAGCAGTGGTGGACCGATGGACTGGCGCTCGATGCTGGCACGCCGTTCGTCCCCTTCAGGTAGCAGGTCGGCTACCTGTGAGTCGAGCCTGGGGGTGGCGCGCATCAAGCGCTGGGTGTAGGGGTGTCTCGGGTTGGCAAACAGCTCCGCTACCGTCGCCGCCTCGACGATTTCCCCCTTCTCCATGACCACGATTTTGTCGCAGTAGCTGGCGGCCAACCCTAGATCATGGGTGATCAGCAGGGTGGCCATCTGCCGCTCGGCCGCGAGTTCGACGATCAAATCCATCACCGCTTTTTGGGTCGTCACATCGAGCCCGGTCGTGGGCTCGTCCGCGATGAGCAGTTGCGGGCGACAGGCCAGTGCAATGGCAATCACAATGCGTTGGCACATGCCTCCTGAGAGTTCAAAAGGGAAGGCGTGGTAGCGCTCCTCCGGGTCGCGTATGCGAACGGCTTCGAGCATCTTGATCGCTTTGCCACGCGCGTTGCTCCTGGTCGCGAGGCCGTGCTCGATCATGACGTCCTCGATCTGTCGGCCAACCGGGCGGATGGGGTTGAGCGCTGCACGGGGGTTCTGAAAGATCATCGACATTTCGCGACCGCGCAGCTCGCTCATGGTGCGTTCATCTGCGCCACCAACGTCGACCCCGCCAAACACGATGCTGCCATCGGCAATCTGTCCGGCACGATCCAGAATGCGTAGTAGGGCGTAGGACGTCACCGATTTCCCTGAGCCCGACTCGCCGACGATGCCCAGCGTCTCGCCTTTGTTGATCGTGATATCGACTTTTTTGACCGCCGTGACGGTGCCGTGGCGGGTAGCGAACTCAACCGTTAAGTCACGAATGTCGAGCAGTGGAATAGCCATAGTATGCCCCTCAGGTACGCCGCAGCGGGTCGACTAGATCGCGCAGTCCGTCGCCCAGCAAGTTGAATGTGAAGACGGCAAGCATCAGGGCCAGCCCTGGGAACACCGCAAGCCACCACTGGCCCGAGACGATGTAGTTGGCGCCTTCGGCCACCATGATGCCCCACTCGGGAGTGGGCGGGCTGACGCCTAAGCCGATGAACGAAAGCCCCGCCGCGTTGAGGATTGCCCAGCCCATGTTGAGTGAAATTTGCACCATCATGGGGGGGAGCGAGTTGGGAAAGATCTGAAACGCTAAAATGCGCCAGTCGCGATTGCCGGATAGCCGGGCGGCTTGTACATAGCCCGCTTGGCGGCGCATCGCGACTTCGGTACGCGCCATACGGGCATAAAAAGGCAGATTGATGATGGCCGTGGCGTAGACGATGTTTTCAATGGTATTGCCCGCCGCAGCGACGATGCCCATCGCCAGGACGAACAGCGGAAAGGCCATGATGGTGTCCATCAATCGACCGGAAATGCGATCAACCCAGCCGCCATAAAACCCGGCGATAGCACCGAGTGTCGAGCCCACGACAAAGGCGATCGCCACCGCGGTGACTGCGATCATCAAATCGAGACGGGTAGCCACCACCACCCGCGAAAACACATCACGGCCCAGGTGGTCGGTGCCGAACCAGTGCTGCCAGGAGGGCGCTTGGAGGGTGCTGCTGGCGTCGGTGGCCAGCGGGTTGTAGGGCACCAGCCAGGGGCCGAGTAGCGCAGCGATGACGATCAGTAGGAACAGCCCAAACGCGACCGCCGTGACGGGGTTGTCGGTCATCACATAGAGCAGGTGTCGTGCAAAGCGGCGTAGTGAACCCTCGTGAGCGCTACTCGTGGAGGTCATTGTATTCATGGCGCTACGTCTCCGTATTGAGACGCGGATCCACCAGGGTGTAGATCACGTCGATCAGTAAGTTAAGGGTGACGAAGAGCAGTGCCATGGTGAGTACGAACCCCTGCACCGAGGCGTAGTCCGAGACCACCAAGGCTTCGATGGCGTAGGAGCCAATGCCCGGCCACGAGAAGACCTGCTCCACCAGTACGTTGGCCCCTAGTGCAAAGGAGAACACCATGCCTAGCGTGGTAATCACCGGCAGAATGGCGTTACGCAAGGCGTAGGTGAAAAGGACTTTGCGGCGCGGTAGGCCAGCGGCACGGGCGGTACGAATGAACTCGCTCTGCAGGGTTTGTAGCATCGCCGCCCGGGTCATGCGTGCGATCGGCGCAAGGGTGAAGAGCCCTAGCGTAATGGCGGGGAGCAGTAGCTGGGAGAGCGCCGCCCAGGCGGTTTCCATGTCGCAAGCAATGAGCGCGTCGATGACGTAGAAGCCGGTCACTTTAGGGGGCGAAAGGTATAAAAAGTCCAGCCGCCCCATGGGCGAAGGTGCCCAGCCAAGCAAATAGTAAAAGATATAAATCAGCGCCAGGCCGGTGAAGAAGGTGGGCAGTGACACCCCGGCGGTGACCACGGCACGGCACATATGATCCACCCAGGTATTGGGGCGGGTAGCGGCTAGAATGCCCAGCGGCAGGGCGATGGCCATCGAAAAAAGCAGCGCAAAACCGGTGAGCTCCAGCGAGGCAGGCAGCCGAGTGGTGAGCTCATGCAGCACCGGCTGGCCAGTGGAGATGGCAATCCCCAAGTCGCCGCTGAACAGATCCTGGACATAGCTGACGAACTGGAGGGGTAAGGGGCGATCCAGCCCCATGCTGACGCGCACTTGCTGGATGGACTCTGCGTTGGCCGCGGGCCCGGCAAAGTAGGCGGCGGGATCCCCGGGCAGCGCCCGGGTTAGTAGAAACGAAACGATGACGATACCGATCAACACTGGTACAGCTTGAACGATGCGCCCGGCAACCAGGCGTTTGCGTGACAGGGTGGCCATGCTAGCTCCTTAGTTGATACGCAGCGGGCGGTTGTCGAGCTGGCGGTGATACCAATATTCGTAGCCCGAGATAGTGGGTTGCATGGCCACGTTGAGCGTCGGCTGGTAGAGGGGAATACGCGGCACGTCAGTGAACGCGATCTCGATCATGCGGCGGACTTTGGGCGCATAGGCGGGATCATCCATGGGCATGAAGAGCGTTTCGTCGACCAGTTGGGCAAGTTCGTCGTTGTGGTAATTGGACGAGTTGAACAGGTTGCCTTCGATATAGGCCCAGAAAAAGTAGTAGCAGGGGGTGTTCAGCCAGCCACCAAAGTTTTCGAGATGTAAGGGGAGCTGTTTATCGACCAGGGCGCGAGTGCGCCAGTTGGCACCGGGGATGCGATCCAGCGTCACGGTAATGCCAATTTCTCCAAGCGCTTCTTGAATCAGCAGCGCGGTGGGCTCGGCCCAGTCGGCCTGGCCCAAGTCAAAGGAGAGTGGCACGTCGAAGCCGTCGGCGAAATCCGATTCAGCCATCAATGCTCTGGCGCGCTCCAGGTCGTTGCGATAGGGAAACGGCTGCGGCCAGGCAGTATCGGTGGGTTGCTCACTGTCGCCACCCCACATCGGCACGCCACGCCCATAAGCGGCGTTTTGCATGATGGCCTCATAGGGGATGGCCCAGGCAATGGCTTGACGCACGCGCACGTCCTGGAAGGGCTCGAAATTCAAGTTGGGGCACAGTACATGCAGGCAGTTTTCAATCGGTGTGCTAACGACTTTCACACGGGATTGAGCATCCAGCTCCATGGCATCCCGGGGCGGAACGTCTTGGGATAAATGAACGTCGCCGCGTTCGAGTAGGGCGCGACGAGTCGAGGTTGAGGGCACTTCCCGCAAAATGACCCGTGCTGCGCCTGGCTGCTCGCCGCTGGCCCAATCATCGTAGCGACGATAGACAAGCTGCTGACCTGGCTCCCAGCGCTCGACTTGGAAGGCGCCCGAGCCTGCTGGCGTGCGGTGAAGGTACTCGGTCGCCCAGGGGTCATCGTCGGTGGCATGCTCGAGCGCCAACTCGGAATTGATCACGATGGCGATCGGCGTCGTGAGGTTGGGCAGGGTCAGCTTGGAGGCGTGGGGTAAATGAATACGGAAGGTGCGCTCGTCGACGGCTTCGAACTGGTCAGGCGTAGTCATCGAGCCTGCGGCCATCTGGGTGGTCGGGAAACCGCCGAGGGTGACCGAGCGGTCGAATGACCATTTGACGTCTTGCGCGGTGACGGGGCGGCCATCCCAGAAAGTGGCGTCACGTAAATAGAGGGTGATGGTGCGACCATCGTCAGAGACCTCCCAGCGCTCTGCCAGCTCGCCTTTTAGGTTGTCGTAGTCATAGCTCAAGGAGCCATCTTCCAGGGTTTTAGTCCCAAACGTCATGAGCCGGTCGTAGCAATTGACCGCAACCTGATAGCTAGGGCGATTGGTACCGCTACGGTGGATATCCAGGCTGTTGATCGTGCTGCCCATGACCACCACGAGCGTTTCATTGCCGCTGGCCATGGCGGGCAGAACTTTGAGAAAGGGGAGCGCGGCAGCGCCCAGGGTTAGGGCGGAGGTGCTTTTTAGAAAGTCGCGACGGTTCATGGGAGATCCTCGATCAAGAACGCTGTGAGTTTCCAATGTGTATGCACTTAGGGTGCCAGCACGCCAGTGACACCTCTATTTTTCATTTAAAACAGAGGCTTGTCGCGATATTTAGCAAGTTGGGGCGCGTGTTTCCCAAGAGAATTGCCATATAAAAGCGCAAAGTGCATACACTTCGCGCTGTTTTGGAACGCCGCTCTCTATTCGGTCTATTCGATACAGCTCCCCCGACGCCAGGGCTGTGTGGAGAGCTCGATGTGCCACCCGTTTGGGCCGCGTTGGCAGTAGTCGATGCACAGGCTGGCTCGCCAGCGCAGATCGTCGAGGCTGGCGTGGCGGGGTAGCGCGAAGGGGTCGGATTGATCGGCGATGGGTGGGCGGGGGGTGATGGCCATGGCGTGATCGCCGAGCGCCAGCCAGCGCAGCCGGCCCTGCTCATCGACGCGCACCGTCTCCGCCGCGCTGGGTGTCGTGAGCCGCTGCCAATGCTCGACGTAGTGTCCTGCCGGGTGCCGCTCTTCCAGCGTGTCCGCCTGCCAGCGCAGCAGGCCCACGTCTTTCTCTAGGCTGGGGCAGAGATCCTGCAGGCGATGCCAAGTGCATACACCGCCATCTATTTGGGTCAGCCCTGCAAAGGCCGTCAGGCTGGCCAACCACTCGAGCTGCGCTCGGTTGCACGCTGCGAGGCTTTGAACGTGGCTGAAGTCAGGTGATTCGAGGGGGATGCGCAAGTCGGCATGCCACTGCTGGCCCTGTAGCCACACCACCCGGGTGGTGGTATCGGTTGCCCGGTACGGCGGTGTGTAGGGCTCGGCATAGAGCGTGCGCTGCCACGCCCCTTGGTACGCTGGATGCACGCTGGGAAGTGGCATCGTCATGACGTCGCTCCCGTGCTGCCCGGCGCTTTCTGCTTGCCGTGCTGGCCCAGGCTACCAACTTCTCTGGCGTCCTCTGGGAGCGTAATCTCGCCCGCTGCCAAGCGCTCGCGTAGGTAGCGAAAGGTTTGGATGGTTTGGGCATAGAGGTGGTCGCCTGCTATCAGAGCGCCGTAGTGCGCCTGTCCGTGACGCGCGACGAGCTCGGGGAGCGGGGCGACCCTGGTGGGGTAATCGCAGGCGAAAAAGAGCGGAAACGAGTAGCGCTCCTCCTTCACTTTGCGAACCCGGTGAGAGGTGGCGACGAATTCGCCGTTGCTCCAGATCTCCAGCATATCGCCAATATTGACGACCAAGGCGCCCTCTTTGAACGGCACGTCGACCCACTCGCCGTTGCCATTCATCACCTCGAGCCCGGGGGCGGTGGGCAGCAACAGGGTAAAGCATTCGTAGTCCGTGTGGGCGCCGATACCTTGGGCGTCCTCGGCATCGGGGTTGTAGGGGTAGTGGATCAGGCGTAGCTGGCTGGGCGGCTTGTTTACGTACTGGAGCAGCTGCTCGGGCGCAAGCCCCAATGCCATGGCAAAGCCGCCCATCAGTGCGCGCCCGACGTGGTAGGCCGCGTCATAGTAAGTGGCTACGGGTTCCTTGAAGCCCTCTAGGTCGGGCCAGGGGTTGGGACCGAGCAGCGGCGTTCCGGCTAGCACTGCAGGGTCATCGCTGGGTAGCTCGAACGCGAGGTCGAAGGCCTCTTTCATATCGGGCTTGGCCGGGTCTGGCGACTCTTCGCCGGGCGGCACATAGCCGCGATGGTGGTGATAGAGGCCGATGTAGCGCTCCATTTTGGTCGCTTCGGGCTGGGCAAAGAAGCGTTTGGCCTGATGAATCAGCCCGTCGCGCAGCGAGTCATCGATGCCGTGGCCCATCATTTGGAAGAAACCCACGTCACGGGCGGCGCGCCCCAGTTCTGCGGCCACCTCACGCTTTGCCTGATCGTCCCCATGTAGCAGGGGGTGAATGTCGATGACCGGAATCGCCTGAAAGCCCGCCAAGCGCTGGTTGCCAGTGGGTGTGCTCATGCGTTGGCCTCCTCTTCCTGGATAAGTACCACCAGCGGCTGGCCGGGGCCGAGGGCCGAGCCTTCGGCGAGCGGCAGCCGGACGACCCGTCCGGCGCAGTGGGCGGTGACCTCGACCTCCATCTTCATCGACTCCACCAGCGCCACGGGTTGACCTGCGCTGACCTGCTCGCCCTCCTTGACCAGCAGTTTCCATAGGCTGCCGGTGACTGGGCTTTCGATCCCCAACTCGTCTTCGTCGAGCGCGTCGACGTCGGCGCTTGCCGGGGCTTGGTCTTCGAAGGTGAACTGGCCATTGGCACGCCAAGCGGCCATTTCCGCTTGAAAGGCCTGCTCACGCCGGGTGCGAAACGCCTCGATGGCCTCGGCGTTAGCGTCGATCTCGGCTTGGTAGTCGGCCAGTGTGAAACGGGTCGTCTCGATGGAGAGATCGAAGCGCCCGTGGGGGAAGTCGCGGCGGATGCGCTGCAGCTCGTCGTGGCTCACTGCATAAAAGCGCAGCTGATCGAAAAAGCGCAGCAGCCACGGGTTGTCGAAGTGCCGAGTCGTGCGGTAGCGGTTCCACATCTGCAGCGTGCGGCCCACGAACTGGTAGCCGCCGGGACCCTCCATGCCATAGACGCAGAGATACGCGCCGCCAATCCCCACCGAGTTTTCTGCCGTCCAGGTACGCGCCGGGTTGTATTTGGTGGTGACCAGGCGCTGGCGCGGATCGAGGGGGGTGGCGACCGGCGCCCCCAAGTAGACATCGCCCAGCCCCATCACCAGGTAGCGGGCGTTGAAGACGATGTCGCGCACTTGCCGTTCGCTTTCGAGGGCGTTGATGCGGCGAATGAAATCCAGGTTGCTGGGGCACCAGGGGGCGTCGGGACGCACGCTGCGCTGATACTTGTCGATGGCTTCCTGGCAGGCGGGGTCGTCCCAGGAGAGGGGCAGATGCACGACCCGAGACGCCACTTCCAGCGACTCGACGTCCACCAGCGCCTGTTCGGCTTCGCGCAGGTGGTCAAGCAGCGCGTCAAGGGTCAGCTCCCGCGGTTCGAAATGCACCTGTAGCGAGCGGATGCCGGGGGTGAGCTCTCGCAGGCCCGCAATGGAGTGTTCTTGCAGCCACAGCATCCAGGCGTGGACGCGAAAGCGTAGGGCGATGTCCAACTCCATGGAGCCGAATTCGATCAGTAGGAAGTCGTCCCCAGCCCGGCGGTAAACGATGCGCTCACCCGCCTCTTCGGCAGGAACGTCGCGCAGCACCGGGGTGCTCTGCTCCCAGTCGAGCGTCACGTCGGGTGCCGGTGTCAGCGACGCCAATTGGGCGAGCTGGCGCTCCTCCAGCGCCCGAGCGGTGGCCAAGGTGACCGGCACGAAGCGCACTTTGTCACCGGCGGTGAGCTGGCCAAGCTTCCAGCGTTCGGCGCGCACCACGGTGGCGGGGCAGACGAACCCGCCCAATGACGGGCCGTCCGGGCCCAGAATGACCGGCATGTCGCCGGTAAAGTCGATGGTGCCGAAGGCGTAGGCGTTATCGTGGATGTTCGAGGGGTGTAGCCCCGCCTCGCCGCCGTCGGCCCGGGCCCACTCCGGCCGTGGGCCGATCAGGCGCACGCCGGTGCGGCTGGAGTTGTAGTGCACCGACCACTCGTGGTCGAAAAAGCGGTCGATATCGCCGTCGGTAAAGAAATCCGGCGCGCCGTGGGGGCCATACAGCACGGCAATCTCGGTGACGTCGGCCGCCGCGCTACCGATGGCGGGCACCAGCGCGCTATCGAGGGTGCACTGGGCAGCCGGGTTCAGCGCAGGCAGGGTGAGCATGTCGCCGCTGCGTAGGGCGCGGCCGCCATGGCCGCCGAATTGGCCGAGCGTAAAGGTACTGCGAGAGCCCAGGTAGCGCGGGCACTCGATACCGTGACGCACCAGCAGATAGGCGCGGGCGCCTGCGGTGGCCTTGCCCAGCGTCAGCGTGGCACCGGCGGGCACATCGATGACGGCCCAGCGGTCGATGGCGCGACTCTCCAGCGAGGCGGAGAGTTCAGCCCCGGCGAGCACGATCTGGGTGGCCCGATGAAAGCGCAGCGTGGGGCCTTGGAGAGTGATCTCCAGGCCCGCGGCCTCTGGTGGGTTGTCGAGCAGGCGGTTGCCCAGCCGAAACGACCAGTCGTCGAACGGGCCGGAAGGCGGCACGCCCACGTCCCAGTGGCCCTGGCGGCCGGGGAAGTCTTGAATCGTGGTCAGCGTGCCTGGTGCGAGCACTTCGATGGCGGGCGGTGCCCAATCCAGTGTCGTGAGCCAGTGGGTGTCGATATCCGCCTGCTGAAAGCGCTCGGCGCGCAGCACGTGAGCCAGCCAGCGGCAGTTGGTGGTAATGCCGTAGACGCTGGCGCTGTCCAGGGCATCTGCCAGCTCGGCGGTGGCCTGCCCGCGGCTGGCGGCATGCACCATCACCTTGGCCAGCATGGGGTCGAACAGCGGTGAGACCTCCAGGCCCGCCTCGATGGCGTGGTCGATGCGCAGGCCGCTGGCCTCGGGAAAGCGAACGTCCGTCAGCAGACCGGAGCTGGGGCGAAAGTCGTGGGCGGGGTCTTCGGCGTAGAGGCGCGCCTGCACGGCGTGGCCGTGGGGGGCGAGGCCTTGGGCCAGGCCTTCCAGGTCGGGCAGCGCACCGGCGCCGAGTCGGATCATCCACTCGACGATGTCCACGCCGTAGACCAGCTCGGTAACGCCGTGCTCCACTTGAAGGCGGGTATTGACCTCCAGGAAGTAGAAGGCTTCGCGCTCGGCATCGTAGATGAACTCGACGGTGCCCGCGCTGCGGTAGTTGACCGCTTTGCCTAGCTGCACCGCCGTGGCGTGCAGCGCTTGGCGAACGGCGTCGGGGAGATTCGGCGCCGGGCACTCCTCCAGCACTTTTTGGTGGCGGCGCTGGGTGGAACAGTCGCGCTCACCGAGGGCGATGACGCTGCCCTGGCCGTCGCCAAATAGCTGCACTTCCAGGTGGCGGGCGCGGGCGATATAGGCTTCCAGAAAGACGCCGCCATCGCCGAAATTGCGCTCGCCCAGGCCTTTCACCGATTCGAAGGCGCGCTCGAGTTCTGCCGGGGTGCGGCACACCTGCATGCCGATGCCGCCGCCGCCCGCCGTGGATTTGAGCATCACCGGATAGCCGATCCGCTCGGCGGCCTGCCTGGCGTCGTCGAGGCTGTCGAGCAGCGCCGAGCCGGGTACCAGCGGTACGCCCGCCCGTTCGGCGAGCGCGCGGGCTTCATGCTTGAGGCCGAACTGGCGTATCTGTTCGGCGGTGGGGCCGAGAAACGTCAGCCCAGCGGCATCGCAGGCGGTGATGAAGCGGGTATTCTCCGAGAGAAATCCGTAGCCGGGGTGGATCGCCTGGGCGCCACTCTGCTGTGCGATCGCGATCAGCTTGTCGATATCGAGATAGGTGTTGCTGGCGCCGCCCTCGCCAAGGGCATACGCCTCATCGGCTTGATGCACGTAGGGGGCATCGCGGTCGGCATCGGCATACACCACGACACTGCCCACGCCTAGCGCATTGAGCGTGCGTAAAATGCGCGCGGCAATGGCGCCGCGGTTGGCAATCAGAACTTTGCTAAACGTTTTCTGGGTGGACATGGCTCTGCCTGCAAACAAAGGCGGGTCGTCCCGCAGGTTGCTTTGCCTTCTAGGGTCGTCCCTAGGGCGAACGGGTCATTCCCAAACCAACAGCTCGATGGGCGTGGGATCGTAGCCGTTACAGGGGTTGTTGAGCTGGGGGCAGTTGGAGACCAGCACGATCACGTCCATCTCGGCGACCATCTCCACGTATTTGCCCGGCGCGGAGATGCCATCCTCGAAGGTCAGCCCGCCGTCGGCGGTGACCGGCACGTTCATGAAGAAGTTGATGTTGTGGGTGATGTCGCGCTTGG
Source organism: Halomonas sp. BL6 (assembly GCF_006228115.1). NCBI lineage: Bacteria > Pseudomonadati > Pseudomonadota > Gammaproteobacteria > Oceanospirillales > Halomonadaceae > Halomonas > Halomonas sp. BL6. The sequence continues at coordinate 223,408 of NZ_VDGL01000004.1, forward strand.
TCAGGTCGTACTCTGGATGGTTGGCAATGGCCTGCATCCAGTTGTCACGGCAGGAGTGCATATGGCGCTTCTCCAGGTCGTAACGCACGGTGTTGCTTTCGCTGGCGCAGGCACCGCCCAAGGTGTCGTGGCGGCCGCAGGTATCGGCGGTGAGCGTCAACATCGTGCGGCCTTCGCTGGAGATCAGCTTGGAGCCCGCCGTCAGGTAGACGGCTCCCTGCTCGCGAACGGTATCCATGGCGCTGTAGCGCTCGGCGGTATCCGCGGCGCTGAAGAACAGGGTGTCGGCGGCCTGGTTGCCCTCTAAATCGAGAATACGCAGGGTTTGGCCACGCTCGACGACGCCGATGTAGTGGTCGCCCGCGTTCACCGTGGTTCGGCTGATGGCATTTTCAGGGCGTAGGGTGCTTTCGATGATCATGCGGTTCTCCCTTATAGGCCGAGGTGGTAAAGGCGGTTGTTGGCAAAACCGCGGGCGTTTTCGGGCCGCGAGCGGTAGCAGGGGTCGTCTTCGTTGGGCGCCTCGGCGATGCCCAGGGCGATATCGACGCCTCGCCGTGGATAGTCGGCGGCGGGATCCAGCGGGTGGGGGCAGGTGTGCAGCAGCACCAGGGTATCCATCTCGAAGCGCAGCGTGACGCGGTTGCCTGGCTGGCAGTGGTCGCTGACGTAGCGCAGCTTGCCTGCGTCATCGCACTCGACCCGGGAGAACAGGTTGAGGTTGGCCGCCATGTCGCGTCGCCCTAAGCCATACTTGGCCAGTTCGACCAGAAAGGCGTCGAAGCCGGTGCGCGTCCAGTCGTTGTGCGCCTGCTGATAGCTCACCGGTTGCCAGCCTTTGGCCAGCAGATGGTGGGGCATCAGGTTGCCGCCCACGCTGTCGTGCCAGCCAAGGTCATCGTGGGTGATCGAGGCGAAGATGCGCCCCATGTCTGAGTAGAGGCAGTGACCCTGGGCGAGCTTGAAGGTGTGCTGGGCCTTCAAGGTGTCCGGCAGGTTCAAGCGTTCCAGCAGGTTTTCGGGGTTGTAGCACAAAAGCCCTACGTTGCTATCGGCCTGTTTGGCGGTCAGCGTCAGCGTCGTGCCACGGCGCAGGCGCAGCGACCAGTGGTGCCCGCCGGGCAGGTGGGTGGTGTAGTGTGCATCGTGGGTCATCAAAACGTCTCCTTACAGCAGCGTTTCCTGGGTATGTGTCGCGCCGCCCCGTTCGGCAAGCTGCTGGCTGAACGCTTGGGCACTCAGCGCGTCGTCGGTGTGCTGGCCCAGGGGCAGGTCGTAGGTAATGGTGGCGCCATAGGCGTTGGGGGCTTGCGGGTCGTGGCGGGTTTTATCGAACACCCAGAGCCGCGTGCCCAGCGCGAAGGCCTCTTTTAGGTCGTGGGTAATCATGAAGATGGTGAGCTGCTGCTCCTGCCAAAGGCGCGTGATCAAGGCGTGCATGTCCTGACGAATCCCTGGGTCGAGGGCGCCAAAGGGTTCGTCCAGCAGCAGGATGCGCGGGCGCATCATCAGCGCTTGGGCGATGGCGAGGCGTTGCTGCATGCCACCGGAAAGCTCATGGGGGTACTTGTGCAGCGCATGGCCCAGGCCCACTTCGTCGATGCGCGCGTTGGCGTTCTCGATGGCGCGACGCCGGGTAGCGCCAAAGGTCTTGCCGAGCAGTTTGGCGCTGTGCAGCTCATCGGCCATCATCACGTTGCCCAGCACCGTCAGGTGGGGGAAGACCGAATACTTTTGAAAGACCACGCCGCGGTCGGGGCCGGGCTCGTTGGGAATGGGCTGGCCATCCAGCAGCAGGGTGCCTTTGGAAATGGCTTCGGTGCCCAGCAACATTTTCAAAAACGTCGTTTTACCGCAGCCTGAGGCGCCCACCAGCGTGACGAACTCCCCTTGCTCGACGCTGAAGTTCAGATTCTCCAGCACGATGTGGTGGCCGTAGTGCTTTTCCAAGCGTTTGGCGGACAGCAGGCTCATGACTTGTCTCCTTCGCCAGCGTGGTACCAGGGAAAGGCGAGGCGCGACGTCCAGGCGAGCAGTTGGTCGAGCAGAAACGCCAGCAGCGTGATCCACGCCACGTAGGGCAGAATGACGTCCATCGACAGGTAGCGGCGCACCAGGAAGATGCGATAGCCAAGCCCCTCTTGGGCGGCAATCGCCTCGGCGGCGATCAAAAACAGCCAGGCGCTGCCCAGCGCCAGGCGCGTGGCATTGAGCAGGCGTGGGGTAAGCTGGGGCAGCAGCACCCGGAGCAGCACCTGCCAGGAGCTGGCCCCCAGGGTTTGCGCTTTGATCAACTGCTCGTCGGGCAGCCGCAAGGCGTGGCCCTGGAGGTCGCGAATCAGAAACGGCGTGACCCCGATGACGATCAGCGCGATCTTGGCGGCCTCGCCGGTGCCAAAGGCGATGAACAGGATGGGCAGTATCGCCATGGGCGGAATGAGCGACGCCACGGTGACCAGCGGTGAGAGCTTGGCGCGGAGGAGGGGAAGGCCGCCGTTCAAAATGCCCACGACCAGACCGATGAAGGCGCTGATCGCCACGCCGATGAGAATGCGCTCTAGGCTGGCGAAGGTATCGGTCCAGAGCACGATTTGCCCCGTCCGCACGTTCTCGGCGGTGGCCAAATGGTAAAACGAGCTTGCCATGGTAGCCGGTGTCGGCAGCAGCCGGTCGTTGGGGTTCTCGGCCAGCCGGGCATTGGAGAGGCTCAGGTAGAGCATGGCCAACACGACGAAGGGCAGCAGACCGAGCAGCCATCGGCTCCCCCGCGAAGGGGCTAGATTAATGAGTCGCTTCATGGCGAGTGTCCATCGAGAGGAGAAGCAGAGGGAGCGGCCCATGGCCACTCCCATGGCGCGAGTTACTGGGCGTCGAGGTACGCTTGGGTAAAGCTAGGGTCGAAACGCAGCTGCACGTTGCTCTCGTCGCCGAACACGCCGCTGGGCGTTTCGATACCGACGACGTCGGCATTAGGCGCCATGTCGCCCAGCAGTCCGTGCTGGAAGCTGAACTCGGCGACCCGCCCCATGGTGTCGAGCAACTCGGGGCTCTCCATCAAGGCGATGGCTTCTGCTGGGTCGGTATAGAGATAGGTGGCGTCCAACTGACGCTTGTAGCCCTCCAGGTCGGTGCCCGCAGCATCGGCCATGATCGTCAGCGCCTGCTCGTCGTCGGCGGCGACCAGATCCATGACTTCATACCAAGCGCCGACCAAGGCGTGGCCGAGCGCAGGGTTGTCCGCCAGGGTTTGGGTATTGACCACCATCATGTCGAGAATTTCGCCGGGGATCTCCGCGGAGGTATACACCACGTTGCTGTCGGGCATGTCCGTGATGGCGCCTAGCTGGGGGTTCCAGGCGACCACTGCTTCGGTGGTGTCGCTGGAGAAGAGACCGACGATGTCTGCATCGGAGGTGTTGACGGTTTCGATGTCACGTTCGGTCAAGCCAACGCTCTCGAGGGCGCGTGCCAGGAAGTAGTGGGAGACACTAAACTGAACGAGATTAACGCGACGGCCTGCAATGTCGGCAAGATCATCGCTGCCTTTGAGCACGATGCCGTCGTTACCGTTGGAGTAGTCGTTGATGATCAGTGCGGTAGAGTCGACGCCGCTGGCGGCAGGAATCGTCAGGGCATCCATGTTGGTCATGGCGCAGCCGTCGACGTTGCCGGAGGTGAACTGGTTGATGGACTCGACGTAGTCGTTGACCTGCACCACGTCGATGCTGATGCCGTACTCGTCGGCCCACTTATCGACGATGCCTTCGACATCGGCGTAGGCCCAGGGCATCCAGCCCGCGTAAATCGACCAGCAGACGCTGAAATCGTCGCGTTCTTGGGCCTGGGCAGGGGTGATCGCTAGGGTCGACGCTAGCAGTGCGGCAGAGAGGGGAGCGAGCGAGAAACGTTTGGTGGAGATACGGATGGCACGGGTCATGTCAGCCTCCAGCGGCTAAGAGAAAACTCGGGGGCATCGGCGCATCACTGCACCTTATCCTCCCGGGCTTTTGTCCCGCCGTGTAACCTAACGTCAAGGCATTAGGTCGATTGCTCTCGGACCAGCCACGTCCATCAGGGGCCTATCATTGATGGCGTCGGAACCCTAGCGATCTATTGGAAACTCGATTGTTGGGCAGCGCTAGCCGCCGATACCCCGCTTGTTACGCTTAGAAACTGAGCAAGATCGCTGCCGATCATCGTTAACTCTTTATATTTCATGGTGTTAAAGCGCTTTCGTTGCCAAAAGAGGCGGCGCGCCTCGTTTGTTTCATGCCTCTTGACGGTGCAAAAAGGCAGTGAATGCACTCATATGCATCGCTTAGTTAGCCTCATAGCGGTGTTTTACTCCCTTTTCCGGGGATCTCCCGCACCAGGCGCGGCATCAAAAAACCGGGCAAATGATCGCGCAGCGCAGCCACCAAGTCGCGGGCTTCGTCGTCGGGCACATCGAAATGGGCAGCGCCCTGTACAGGATCGAGTACATGCAGGTAGTAGGGCAGAATGGCTGCCTCGAACAGCCGCTCCGACAGCGCTGCCAAGGTGGCGACGTCATCGTTGATGCCGCGCAGCAGCACGCTCTGGTTGAGGAGCGTTGCGCCCGCTCGTTTGAGTCGCGCGCAGGCATCGACGACCGCCTGATCGATCTCGTTGGCGTGGTTGATATGCAATACCACGACCGTTTGCAGGCGTGTCGACGTGAGCCAGCCGAGTAAAGCGTCATCTACTCGGTCAGGAATCACCACCGGTAGACGGGTATGAATGCGCAGTCGCTTGAGGTGAGCAATGCTTTCTAACTGCTCGACCAGCCAGGCCAGTTGGCGGTCATTGGCCGCCAACGGGTCACCACCCGACAAAATTGCCTCGTGTAGGGTCGTGTCGCTACGTAGGTAGTCGAGTGCTTCCTGCCACTGCGCTCTTGAGGGGGAGTTATCGCTGTAGGGAAAATGGCGGCGAAAGCAGTAACGACAGTTGATCGCACAGTTAGGGCTGGCGATCAGCAGCACCCGGCCCGCATACTTATGGATCAACCCTTTCGCTGGCCGATGGTCGGCCTCTTCCAGAGGATCGACGACGTAGCCGTGAGGCGTCTGTGCCTCTTCGCTTAGCGGCATCACTTGGCGCAACAAGGGGTCGTTGATGTCGGCATGGGCGATTCGTGTGAGGTACGCTTCCGGCACGCACACGTCGAAAAGGTCATGCCCTATTCGAGCGCCCGCTAGCCAGTCACGGCTCAAACCCAGCCGTTCACACAGTATTTGTGGGTCGCGAATGGCGTGAGTAAGCTGCTGCTGCCAAGTGGAAGGCACCCGTGCGTCACGATGGCTTTGCGCTTCAGACGCGGCAATAATGATGTTCTCCTGCAAAAAAGCCCTCCTTCGGGTTATCATGCGCGCACTTATTGAGCGACGCCATAGGCAACGTATGGCATCGCGCATCACCTGTCGAAGCCAATAACTGAAATGGATGATTGAGAAACATTATGGCGAACTATTCTACCAACGAATTCAAGGCCGGTCTGAAAGTAATGCTCGACGGCGACCCTTGCTCGATCGTCGAGAACGAGCTGGTCAAGCCGGGTAAAGGCCAAGCGTTCAACCGCGTCAAGCTGCGCAACTTGATGACGGGTCGTGTCGGTGAGCGTACGTTCAAGTCTGGCGACTCGCTGGAAGGTGCCGACGTCATGGACCTGGAAATGGAGTACCTCTACACCGACGGTGATATGTGGCACTTCATGAAGACCGACGGCTCTTTCGAGCAGTATGCCGTCGAGAAAAAAGCGCTCGGCGACACCGAGAAATGGCTCAAAGAGCAGGTGCCGTATACGCTGACCCTTTGGAACGACAAGGCGATCTCGGTCACGCCGCCCAACTTTATCGAGCTGGAAGTGGTCGAAACCGATCCCGGCTTGAAGGGCGATACGGCCCAGGGCGGCTCGAAGCCAGCCACACTATCGTCAGGTGCCGTGGTTCGCGTTCCGCTGTTCATTAACCAGGGGGAAGTCCTGAAAATCGACACCCGTTCTGGTGAGTACGTATCGCGCGCTTGATCGCGCGATAACCAAAGCGGCAGACGTAGTCGCTCGAGCATTTCATTGATAAAGCCACGCGATACTATTGCGTGGCTTTATGCTGTTAGGGAGAAGGGAATGACACTGAACTGGCAGCCAACGGCAACGGTGGACACCTTGCGCGAGCGCGCTCGCTTGATCGCTACGGTGCGCGCCTTTTTTGCCGCGCGGGACATATGGGAAGTGGAGACGCCAGTGCTCGGCCAGGGGGGGAGTACCGATGTGCATTTGGTGTCGCTAGCGACGCTTGCCCGCACGGATAAAGGTCAGCGCAAACTATGGCTGCAAACCTCGCCCGAGTTTCATATGAAGCGGCTGCTGGCAGCCGACAGCGGCCCCATCTTTCAACTGGCCAAAAGCTTTCGTGATGGTGAAGTGGGGGCACGACACAATATCGAATTCACCATGCTGGAGTGGTATCGCCCTGGATTCACACTCGCACAGCTGATCGAGGAAACGACGGCGTTGGTGGCGCACGCACTGCCGCATTCACCGGGCCCGGTGGTGCACTACCGTTATCGTGAACTTTTCCATCGTCACTTGGAAGTCGACCCGTTCACCACGTCGCTGGAAACGCTGCGAACGCTAGCGGCGCAGCGGGGCAATATGTCGGCCCAAGCGCTAGCCGAAGAGGGGCGCGATACGTGTCTGGATCTATTGATGGGCATGGTCATCGAGCCCACGCTTGGGCAGCAGGAACTGAGCGTGGTCGTCGACTACCCGGCGAGCCAAGCGGCGCTGGCGCGACGCCACCAGGATGCCGACGGTGAGTGGGTGGCGTCGCGCTTCGAGCTATACATGAACGGCATCGAGCTGGCCAACGGCTACGATGAGCTGACCGATGCTGAAGAGCAGCGCCAGCGTTTCGATGCGGATAATGCCGAGCGCCGCCGGTTAGGGCTGACGGAAGTGGAGGTCGATGCTCATTTGCTGGCAGCGCTAGAGCAGGGGCTGCCCGCCTCTTCCGGCGTAGCGCTAGGGCTGGATCGTTTGATTCAGCTGGCGCTGGGCAAAGCACGTCTGGAAGAGGTCTTGGCGTTTTCGACGGCCAACTGCTGACCAATAGCGTTGGCCGTCTTGCATTAAGGCGTGGCTGTCGCTAGGGACTGGCCCATCTGGATTTTCGTCCCTAGCGCATGGTTGCCGAACATAATGGGGTTGGCAAAGCACATGACCACGGTGGAACCCAGCTTGAAGCGGCCCATCTCTGCGCCTTTTTCCAGCACGATGGGCTGCCCGAAGCGCATACGCTGCGGGTGGCCCGACAGCGGCGTGACCTGACCAGACCAAACCGTCTCGATGGCCGCCACGATCATGGCGCCCACCAGCACCATGGCCATCGGGCCGTGTTCGGTATCGAAGATACAGACTAAGCGTTCATTACGGGCGAACAAGCCGGGCACATGGTTAGCGGTAGCTTGATTGACCGAGAAGAGACGCCCAGGCACGTAGATCATTTCCCGGAGCGTGCCGGTTACCGGCATGTGCACGCGGTGATAATCGCTTGGCGAGAGATAGACCGTCGCAAAGCTGCCGTTCAAAAACTCATCGGCCAACCTTTTGTCGCCGCCCAGCAACGTTTGAGCGGAAAACATGTGCCCCTTGGCCTGCACTAGCATGCCCGCCGTGGTGAGACGGCCAAACTGAGAGAGCGTGCCGTCAGCAGGGCTCAGCACACCGTCACCCAGTGGGCGCGCATCGGCTCTTAGCGCCCGGGTGAAGAAGTCGTTGAACGTGGAGTAGGCGGTCGGGTCTGGCTCGAGTGCCTGGCTCATATCCACGTTGAAGCGCTTGATGAACGCATTGATCAGAGTGTTTTTTACCCAAGGGTGATCGCACTGGCCAAACTTACCCGTTAGGCGTGATAGGGCGTGCTGAGGCAGCGGGTACTGCAGCAGTGAAAAGGCTTTTTGGGAAAGAGTCACAGTAATGTCTTCATTTCTCGATAGGTGTGTCGTCGCGATTGCCCCACTCGCCCCAAGATCCCGCATAGCCGCGCATGTTGAAGCCAAGCGCCTTGCCGACTAGCCAAGTAAAGCTGCTGCGGTGATGGCTTTGGCAGTGAGTGGCAATTTCCATGTCGGGAGTGAGTCCAAGCGCATTGAGTTCGGTCATCAGCTCGGCGTAGTCGCGGATTCTCAGCGCGCGGCTGCGATCCATGGCGTCCAGCCAATCCATGTTCACTGCACCAGGAATGTGTCCTAAGTGTTTGTTATTACCGCGTTCGCCGTCGTACTCCGCCTTGGAGCGGGCGTCCCAGATGGCAAACCGCTTGTCGCCGAGCTTCTCTTTGATCTCGTCGCAGTTGATGGCGACGTTGGGGTTGAGAATCTCGGCGTGGTAGTCGCTGGGTGTCGGGGCGGTCAGCTCGGTGCTCTCTTCCAGCCCTGCGTCACGCCAGGCGTGAATACCGCCGTTCAGGTAGGAGTAGCGGGTGTGGCCAATCAGCTCCAGTGTCCAGAGCAGCCGTGCCGCCCAGCCGCCGCCTTCGTCATCGTAGGCCACCACATGGGTGTCGCGGGTCAATCCCAGCGCGCTAAACAGCCTAGAGAGAAATGCGACCGATGGCACGTCATTGGGGACTGGACCTTCCCCGCGCATCAGGTAGCGGAAATCGAGATAGACGGCGCCAGGAACGTGGCCTTGGCGGTAGCTGTCGCCGTTGACGGGCACGTCGATGATGAGCAGTTGGGGCGCCTGCAGGTGCGCGTGTAGCTGCTCCGGCTCGACGATGAGCGGGAGTAGGTTGTGCTCTGATGAGTGGCTGGCAGTGCTCATGTCCGGTTCCCTGTCCTGGATGGTAAAACGAACACGACAGGGTGTCGCGATGCCACCCCATCATGGAGAATTCGTTACTTCGGGTTCAAGCTATCGAGTATGCGTCGGTAGCTGGCAAAGCGCTCTGGATGAATCTTGCCTGCCTCGACGGCCTCTAGTAAAGCACAGCCTGGCTCATTGCGGTGGCGGCAGTCGCGAAAACGGCACAGGCCCAAATAGGGATGAAACTCGATGAAGCCCTCGGTTACGTCCTGCTCGTCCAGATGGATCAGACCAAATTCCCGAATCCCTGGTGAGTCGATCAGCTCGCCATTGCTGACCTCGTCGCGGCGCATGGCGTAGAGCCTTGCCGTGGTGGTCGTGTGGGTCCCTTTGCGTGAATCTTCCGACAGCGCGCCAATGCGTAGGGTTTCATCGGGCAAGAGCAGGTCGATCAATGAAGACTTGCCCACCCCGCTTTGGCCGACGAAGACCGATGTGCGCCCCTCTAACTGCTGGCGCAGCGCATCCAAACCGTGGGGATTGGCCGTTGTCGTGCGTATGACGGGATAGCCCAGCGCACGATAACGCTCCAAGAGCTTACCTAGTTCGCCGCCATCGTCGGGCAGCAGATCCGTTTTGTTGAGTACCAGTACCGGCGCGATTCCCGTCGCTTCGGCAGCGACCAGATAACGGTCGATCAGGTTGGGGTGGGGCGCGGGCTCCACGGCAAACACGATCAGCAGCTGGTCGATGTTGGCCGCGACCGGCTTGAGCTGACCGCGGGGGTCGGGACGCTTTAAGATGCTGTCGCGCTCTTCGCGGGCAACGACCACCCCCGAGCCGTCCTGGCCTGCCCGCCAGATGACTCGGTCACCGGTCACCAAACCCTCGAGGTTGGCGCGCAGGTGGCAGCGTATGGGCGTCCCGTCGGCGTCACGAACTTCCAGCGTGCGGCCAAAATGGGCCATGACGCGGCCCGGCTGTTCGGGGCCATATTCGCCCGCGGAGAGCTTTTCGGCGTCCTTGGCATCACGTTTTTCGGCACGCTGGGCGCGTTCGGCTTGGATTTTCTCGACGCGCCACTGCTGCTGACGGCTTAATTTACGTTTGCTCATGACCACCCGATGATCGTTACAATAGACGGCATTGTACCCATCTAGGCGGCCCACTGTCCTGTATGGGGTGCGGGTTGGCGCAAGATAAGCGACACTTTTGTTCACTGCGCCGAAACAAGGGCGACTCTGACCAAGGAATGAATGTAATGAGCGAGCAAAACGGCGCACCGCGTAGTGACCTGTTGGTGTGGATCGATTTGGAAATGACCGGTCTGGAACCGGATAAAGAGCGTATTATCGAGGTGGCGACACTGATCACCGATGCTCGTTTGAATGTCGTGGCAGAAGGGCCGGTGATCGCCGTCAAGCAGCCCGATCGCTTGCTGGCCAATATGGACGATTGGAACCAGAAAACTCACGGTGAGTCTGGATTGGTGGCGCGCGTGAAAGCGAGCACCGTCGAGACGCAAGAAGCAGAGCGTCAGACACTCGATTTCTTACGCCAGTACGTCGTTGCAGGCTCTTCGCCGATGTGCGGCAACAGTATTCACCAGGACCGCCGCTTTTTGGAGCGGGAAATGCCCGAACTTTGGGCGTTTTTCCACTACCGCAACCTGGATGTCTCGACCGTCAAAGAGCTGGCCAAGCGCTGGAACCCTGGTGCGCTGGCGGGCTTCAAGAAGCAAAACGCCCACTTGGCCATGGACGACATCAAGGAGTCGATCGCGGAACTGGCCCACTATCGTCGCACGTTTTTACGCGTGGAAGATGGCAGAGACGAAGAGGAGTAGCGTTCAGGCGCGCGTGGCGATACGCGCATCTCGCTTGCGGCGCTGCTCCGCGAGTGCCCAGGCAACATGTTCACGCACTAGGTCGCTTGGGTAGGCCCGTCTGGCCCATAGCGCGGCCTCGACGGCATCGCTCCACGGGGCGTTGCCCAGGCCAACGGCGAGATTGCGCAGCCAGCGCTCGTAACCGATGCGGCGAATGGGGCTACCGGCGGTCTTGTAGAGAAACTCCTCTTCGCCCCAACTGAACAGCGCAATGAGCGAGGCGCGATCGAGATCGTGGCGTGGCGTGAAGTCTGCTTCTTGGGTGATTTTCGTGAAGCGTGTGAACGGGCAAACGAGCTGGCAATCGTCGCAGCCATACACGCGATTGCCCATGGCGCGCCGATACTCTTCGGGTATGGCGCCGGGTAGCTCGATGGTGAGATATGAGATGCACTTGCGCGAATCGACGACCTTATCGTCCACGATGGCCCCGGTGGGGCAGGCAGTGCGGCAGGCGCTACAGCTACCGCAGTGCTCCTGCTCGAAGGGCGCATCGACGGGCAGGGGGAGGTCGGTATACAGCTCGCCAAGAAAAAACAGCGAGCCTGCTTTGGGGTTCAGTAGCATAGCGTTTTTGCCGAACCACCCCAAGCCCGCCTTCTGGGCAAGCGCGCGCTCCATCACCGGCGCCGAGTCCACGAAGGCGCGGAAGCCGAATTTCCCTACCTCCCGCTCGATTTGCTTGGCTAGCTGCGCCAAACGTTTTCGCATCAATTTGTGATAATCACGCCCCAATGCATAGCGAGATACGTAGGCGCGGTGCGGCTGCCCCAATACTTTGGCACTCTCTACTTCGGCGGGCAAATAGTCCATGCGCACGCTGATCACTCGCTGTGTGCCGGGTTCCAGCTCCTCGGGGCGCGTGCGCTTGGTGCCGTGCTTGGCCATGAAAGCCATCTCGCCGTGATAGCCACTCTCCAGCCAGCGGTTCAAGTGCGCCTCGTGGGCCGCTAGGTCCGTGTCGGCGATGCCGACCTGTTGAAAGCCCAACTCGCGTCCCCACTGCTTGATCTGCTCGGCCAGCCGATGCAGGTGGTCATGGGTCAGAGCGTCGCTGGAGGGTGGAAATGTGATGGAACTTGGCATGGTCAGTCAACGGTGATGCGTTAAGCGCGCTATGCTAACGCATTAGCCGCTGGCACGACATGCCGCGTATGACGAGGCGGGTAAGGTATGCGCATGAGCGTTGATTTAGGGCCTTTACAAGGAGTCATTGTGTCTACGTTGAACACCTCTTCACTTCGTCCTCTCTACACCGCATCACAGGTCCGTGAGTTGGATAGGCGTACCATTGCCGGGGGGATCGACAGCTTTGCCTTGATGCAGCGAGCGGCCTCCAGCGCTTGGCACAGTTTTCGCTCGCGCTGGCCCCAGGCGCGCAGCGTGACCGTGCTGTGTGGCGGCGGTCACAACGGCGGTGACGGTCACGTGCTGGCAGCGCTGGCCATGCAGTCGGGCCTCAAAGTACAGCGTCTTTCTCTGAAGCCGCTAGATACGCTTTCTGGTGACGTGGCGCGCGCCGCCGAGCTGGCCACGGCTGCAGGCGTCAGCTTCGAAGAGTGGCAGCCAAGCACGACGCTGTCTGGCGAGGTCATCGTCGATGCGCTGCTGGGTACGGGATTGACCGGTGAGGTCGAAGGCAGCGTCAAGCAGGCCATTACGGCCATTAACACCGCGTCTCAGCCCGTGCTGGCGCTGGATATCCCTTCGGGAGTGTCGGCCGATACCGGCGCGATGCTGGGTACGGCGGTCGAGGCCACCTGCACGGTAACGTTCATTGGCGACAAAATCGGCCTACATACTGGCGAGGCGCCTGCCTACGCCGGTGACATCGATTTTCGCCCCCTGGGCGTCAAAGCGCAGGCGTTTTTCGATATTCCGCCGACCGCTTGGCGGTTGGATGAGGCAATGCTCAGCGAGGCATTGCCACCTCGTTCGCGCACCAGCCATAAGGGGAGCCTAGGGCACGTACTGGTGATGGGCGGCGCGCCGGGGTTTGGTGGTGCGGCGCTGCTAGCCTCTCAGGCGGCAGCGCGCTTAGGAGCAGGTAAGGTGACGCTCGCTACCGCACACGAACACCTGACTGCCAGCCTCGTGCGCTGCCCAGAAGTCATGGCGCGTGCAGTGCGTAGCGGGGCCGACGTGGCCGAGTTGCCCGCCAATGCGGATGTCGTGGTGGTTGGGCCAGGGATGGGGCAAGAGGCCTGGGGCCAGGCAGTGCTGCAAAGTGCGCTACAGGCATCGACACCGCTCGTCATCGATGCCGATGCGCTCAACCTGCTGGCCAGCCGCTGGCCAACGCTTCGTCGGGACGACTGGGTATTGACGCCTCACCCTGGCGAAGCGGCCAGACTGCTGGGCTGCAGTGTGGCCGATGTCCAGGCGGATCGTCCGGCGGCCGCCCGGGCGTTGCAGCGCACCCGTGGGGGCGTCGTGATTCTGAAAGGGGCTGGCAGCCTGGTGGCGGGTCCCAGCGGACTGGTCGTCTGCCCTTACGGGAATCCCGGCATGGCGAGCGGCGGTATGGGCGATGTGCTGAGCGGCATGTTGGGCGCCTTGATGGCTCAACTGGGCGGCTTGGAGCAGAGCGCTTGGCTGGGTACGATGCTGCATGCTCTGGCAGGCGACGAGGCGGCCAAAGCCGCCGGAGAGCGTGGCCTGTTAGCCAGTGATCTGGCATCCTATGCACGAGTGCTCATTAACCCGTGAAGGCGGCCAACATGCAGGTGCAATTGAACGATGAAGTGGCCCACGTTGCCTTTGGTGAGGCGCTGGGTCGAGCGCTAAGCGGTCGCGGGCGCGTTTATTTGGAAGGCGATTTAGGGGCAGGTAAAACCACCCTGACGCGCGGCATTTTGAGAGCATACGGCTATCATGGAGCCGTTAAGAGCCCAACCTATACTTTGGTGGAGCCCTACGAGCTTTGCGATCAACGCATTTACCACCTGGATTTGTATCGTTTGGCAGACCCAGAAGAGCTTGAATTCATGGGCGGACGAGACGTTCTCGCCGATGATGCTCTCTGTCTGATCGAATGGCCCAGCAGAGGCGAGGGTTGGTTACCCGCACCCGATGTGCGCATTCAGCTCTGCGTAGCGGCGCAGGGTCGAACGGCGCGTTTGACGGCCGAAACCGCCTTTGGCCAGCGTGTCTTAGCGCCGTTGGAGGCAAGGATCATCGATAATTCGCGGGAGAGTGGTGGGATTCAATGGATATGAAACGACCCCTCGTTCGGCTATTCATCCGCTGCGCAGTAGGATGTGCGTTCTTATTGACCGCCAGTGCGACCACCGCGCAGGCGGCCAACGTCGAGAGTATGCGGCTTTGGGCGGCACCCGATCACGCGCGTTTGGTGTTCGATCTCACGGGGGCCACGCAAGCCAACGTATTTTCGTTGGATAATCCGTCACGTCTGGTGATCGATCTAGACGACAGTCAGCTCAATACCGATGCCTCCACGCTGCCATTGGAAGGCAGCGCCATTTCAGCCGTTCGCACGGGGGTGCGAGACGAGGGCGGCTTGAGGGTGGTGCTCGAGCTTAACCGTGCTATCGAGCCTCGTCATTTTACGCTTCCGCCTAACGACCAGTATGGGCATCGTCTGGTGGTCGATCTGGAGTATCCCGGCGAGAGTGCAGTGGAAAATCCCATCGATCCCATCGAAGCGATGATTCGTGACCAGGAGATGATGGCACAGCGCTCGGCCCAGGCGCGGCTACCCGGCGTAGAGGCCGACGTGCCATCTCCAGCGCCAGATCAGCCGCCGGTAGAAGTGCAGCCCGCTCAGCCGCACCCACAGCGGGACATTATCATTGCCATCGACGCCGGGCACGGTGGCGAGGACCCGGGTGCCATTGGCCCGGCGGGCACCCGTGAAAAAGATGTCGTGCTGGAAATTGCCCGTCGGCTCGCCTCCGACGTCAATCGCACGCAGGGGTTCAAAGCCGTGCTGATTCGCGATGGCGACTACTACCTCGGTTTACGCCAGCGCACACAACTGGCCCGTGAGCAGAAAGCCGATTTCTTCGTCTCGATTCACGCCGATGCCTTCACTAGCCCCCGCCCTCAGGGTAGCTCTGTGTATGCGCTGTCACAGCGTGGGGCGACATCAGAAACGGCACAGTGGCTAGCCGATAGTGAAAATCGCTCGGATCTGATCGGCGGTGTCGATGGCAGTTTGTCGCTGCGTGACAAAGACCAAGTGCTGCGCGGGGTACTGCTGGACCTTACCATGACCGCGACGCTCAACGACTCGCTGTCGATTGGTGGGCAGGTACTCGAACAGCTTGGGCGAGTCAACCGGCTGCATAAATCCCGGGTCGAGCAGGCGGGCTTCATGGTGCTGAAATCACCGGATATTCCGTCGCTGCTGATTGAGGTGGGCTTTATATCGAATCCCGACGAAGAGCGTCGCCTGCGCGACCCAGTGCACCAACAGGGGCTTTCGACGGCCATTTTCAGCGGCCTGCGCGACCATTTTCAGCGTAATCCACCGCCAGCCAGCCTGCTGGCGTGGCAGCGGGATCATCAGCGCAGCCCCACGGGCGACGAATATCGCATCCAATCAGGCGACACGCTCTCCTCGATTGCCGTTCGCCACGGTGTCCCGGTGAACCAGCTGAAACAGGCCAACGATTTGAATGGCGACATCATTCGTGTGGGGCAGGTGCTACGTATCCCCAGTTCGTGACACGCATGCTTAATAAACCACTTAGATGCTGAATATTGAGGTGTTGGTTGACTGAATTGAACTCGTTCTCTGGTCGTATCCATGTGCTCGACCCTCGCCTGGCCAACCAAATTGCCGCAGGTGAGGTGGTCGAACGCCCTTCGTCAGTCACAAAAGAGCTGATCGAGAATGCCATCGATGCGGGCAGTCAGCGGATCGAAGTAGAGATCGAACAGGGCGGCGCAAGGCTGATCAAAGTGCGCGATGACGGCATCGGTATCGGCGAGGCGGACCTGCCGCTGGCATTAGCGCGCCATGCCACGAGTAAGATCAGTAGCCTCGAGGATCTGGAAGGGGTTAGTTCACTGGGCTTTCGTGGAGAAGCGCTGGCGTCGATCAGTTCTGTGTCGCGCTTGGAGCTGGTCTCCAACGCGGAGGAAGATCCCCGCCTGGGGTGGCGGGTCGTAGCCGAAGGGCGCGGTATGGAGGCCCGGGTGACACCTGCACCGCACCCCCGGGGCACCAGTGTCTCGGTGCGCGACCTGTTTTTCAACACGCCCGCGCGGCGCAAGTTCTTACGCACTGAAAAGACCGAATTTGCCCATGTGGAGGAGGCCTTTCGTCGTCAGGCGCTATCGCGTTATGACATTGCATGGGTGTTGAAGCACAATCAGAAAGTGGTGCATCAGCTTCCCCAGGGAGATTCACCCGCCTCTCGTGAGCGGCGTATTGCATCGCTGTTGGGCAAGAATTTTATCGAACACGCCCGCTACATCGAACGCGAAGCGGGTGGCCTGCGGCTCAGTGGCTGGGTGGGATTGCCAACTCACTCGCGCTCACAGGCCGATCAGCAGTACTTCTTCGTCAATGGCCGCGTGGTCCGCGATCGCCTCGTTGCGCATGCGGTTCGTCAGGCGTATCGCGACGTGCTCTACAACGGTCGCCACCCGGTGTTCGTGCTTTATCTTGAGCTCGATCCCGACGTGGTGGATGTCAACGTCCACCCAACCAAGCATGAAGTACGTTTTCGTGATGGGCGTATGGTGCATGATTTCCTGTATTCCAGTTTGCACCACTGCTTGGCGGCCTCCAAACCCACCGATGAGGAGCAAAATGAGGTGGCTGCTCCGACGGGCCAGGTCGAAACCGTCTCTAGCGTGGGCGCTGCGCCAGAGACTCCCCGCTGGCAGCAGCAGGGTATGCCGCTGTCGGAAGCGTCCGAGCGACACCCCGGCGCTGAGAGGGTGCGCCGCTTCATGCAGGGGTATCAGGCGCTGCATCCCGATCACGAAGAGACGCTGTTAACGCCACAACCTAGCCCGCCCCACCCGCACACAACCGCATCGGAAGTACGTGAGGCGCCGCCTCCTGTCATGCCGGAGCATGATGCCACGACAGCGCCGCCGCTTGGCTTTGCGCTGGGCCAGCTGCATGGCGTGTACATCTTGGCACAGAACGCACAGGGACTCGTTCTGGTGGATATGCATGCAGCCCACGAGCGGATCGTCTACGAGCGCATGAAAAACCAGCTGGCAGCGGCAAAGGGGATCGATACCCAGCCGCTGCTGGTGCCCGTGTCGCTGGCGGCCAGCCGCAGCGAAGTGGCCATCGCAGAGAGCGAGCGTGACGCCATTGCTCAGCTAGGCGTCGAGCTGGATGTGGCTGGTCCAGAAACGCTGCTAGTACGCCAGCTGCCCGCGCTGCTGGCCCAGGCCGACCCCGAGGAGCTGGTGCGTGAAATGCTCGAAGAGCTGTCACGCTATGGTCGCACGCATCAGGTCGAGGCGCGTATTCATGAACTGCTCTCTACCATGGCGTGCCACGGCAGCGTGCGGGCTAACCGGCGTTTGACGCTCGATGAAATGAACGCGTTGCTACGTGACATGGAGCGCACTGAGCGCAGCGATCAATGTAATCATGGCCGTCCCACTTGGACGCAAATGAGCATGAAAGCGCTCGACCGTCTATTTTTGCGCGGCCAGTGACGATGAAAACGACTAACGGAGTGCGTCGAGCATATGGCTGATACACGCCCCTGGGCGATATTTCTAATGGGGCCGACGGCTGCTGGCAAAACCGACGCTGCGATAGCGCTCCATGAGCAGCTAGGCCATGAACTGATCAGCGTCGATTCTGCCATGGTCTACCAAGGCATGGATGTGGGTAGCGCCAAGCCCAGCGCGGCAGAACTGGCGCGGGCGCCCCACCGTTTGATCGATATTCGTGATCCTGCAGCCCCCTATTCAGCGGCAGATTTTCGTGAAGACGCCCTGCGTGAAATGCGTCAAATCAGCGCAGCCGGTCGAGTGCCGCTATTAGTGGGTGGCACGATGCTTTACTACAAGCGCTTGGTCGAAGGCGTGGATAATTTGCCAGGAGCAGACGTTGCCATTCGCGAACGCCTGGAGGCACAGCGTCAGCATGAGGGATTGGCTGGCCTGCATCGCACGCTGGCCGAAGTCGACCCATCCTCAGCGGCACGTATACACCCCAATGATCCTCAACGGCTGATGCGCGCGTTGGAAGTGTACTATGCGAGCGGTCGGCCGATGAGCGAGCTATGGGCAGAGCAGCAGCCGGAAACCTTTCCATGGCGGGTGCTGTCGATAGCCCTAGCACCCAACGAACGACAGGTGCTTCATCAGCGTATTGCCAGGCGTTTCGAAATGATGTTGGCAGAGGGCTTGATAGACGAGGTCGCTGCCCTCAAAAAGCGTAGTGATCTTCATATTAACTTGCCATCCATGAAGAGCGTTGGCTACCGTCAGGTATGGGAGTATCTAGACGGTGCTTATGATCGCGATGAACTCGTGGCACGAGGTATCATTGCCACTCGTCAGCTTGCCAAGCGTCAATTGACGTGGCTGAGAAGCTGGCCGTCCTTGACATGGATCGATTCGCAGCAGCCAGATGCGCTGGATAAGCTTCTGAAATTCGTGCGTGAAAGCGGTGCTTAGCGTAAGATAGTGATTTCGTAAGCAAGTGTTTTCGAGTGGCCGGCTAACGCGTTTGACACATTAGGCCTTTCGGGCAACAAGATTGCGGCGTAGCACCAGTAGGGCACGCCATTTGATAACCAACCCCAACGACAGTTTTAGGGAGAGCAACATGTCCAAAGGGCAGTCCCTTCAAGACCCGTACCTGAACATTTTGCGCAAGGAGCGCATTCCGGTCTCTATTTTCCTGGTAAACGGCATTAAATTGCAGGGCCAGATTGAATCGTTTGACCAGTTTGTCATCTTGTTGCGCAATACCGTCAGTCAGATGGTTTATAAACACGCTATTTCCACGGTGGTGCCCTCGCGCAACGTGCGTTTGCCGGCACAGGATCCGTCAGCACCCGACGCTGACATCTAACACCGCTGGATAGCAAAAGAGTCCATGAGGTATTGATTGTTTTTTGAACGCCCAGACGCCGGTGAAACGGCAGTACTTGTTCACGTAGATTTCTACGATGAGCAGGCACGTGAAGACCCGGGTGAGTTCTTGGAGCTCGTGCGCTCTGCTGGCGCAGAGCCCGCGACATTGCTCACAGCGAGTCGACAGCGGCCTGATTCCCGCACCTTCATAGGGTCAGGTAAGTTGGACGAGCTGCGGGCAATGCTCGCAGCTCATGACGCTGAACTGGTTATCTTCAACCACAGTTTAAGTCCTTCCCAGCAGCGCAACCTGGAGCAAGAGCTCAAGTGCCGCGTGTTGGACCGTACCGGTCTGATACTCGATATTTTTGCGCAGCGGGCACGAACACATGAAGGTAAGTTGCAAGTAGAGCTTGCTCAACTCGAGTACATGTCCACGCGCTTGATTCGCGGCTGGACGCACCTCGAGCGTCAAAAAGGCGGTATCGGCCTGCGCGGTCCCGGCGAAACACAGCTAGAGACCGACCGTCGTTTGCTACGCGGCCGTATCAAATCGATTCATAAGCGCTTGGATAAAGTGCGCAGCCAGCGTGAGCAGAACCGGCGTGCTCGAGCCCGTGCAGAAATTCATAGCGTGTCGCTAGTGGGCTATACCAACGCGGGTAAGTCGACGCTATTCAATGCGCTGACCAGCGCTGAGGTCTACGCAGCGGATCAGCTCTTTGCGACCCTAGACCCGACCCTCCGTCGTTTGGAAATCGAAGACGTAGGGCCTGTCGTCATGGCCGATACCGTCGGTTTTATCCGCCACTTGCCGCATAAGTTGGTGGAAGCTTTTCAGGCGACGCTGCAAGAAGCGGCGGAAGCGACGCTGTTGGTGCATGTCATCGATGCGGCCGACCCCGACCGCGATCTCAACGTTGAGCAGGTCGATAGCGTACTGAAAGAGATTGGGGCGGATAGCGTTCCGGTACTCAAAGTGATGAACAAGATCGACAAACTCGATAGTGCGCCACGTATCGAGCGAGATGGTCACGGCGTACCTGAGGTGGTCTGGCTATCGGCTCAGCAAGGTCAAGGGCTTGAGCTGTTACATGAAGCGTTGACCGAGCGGCTCGCCAACGACGTGATTGGTTTTTCGCTCACCCTGTCGCCAGAGCAAGGTAAGCTGCGCGCAGGCCTGCATGAACTCAATGCCGTGCGCGAAGAGAGTTTTGACGAGCAGGGGCGCTCCGTATTGGATGTGCGCTTGCCGAGGCGCGACTTCAACCAGTTGATGGCTCAGCTGGGAGAGCGTGCCAATACCTATTTACCAGAAGCATTACGCGAATCTGACGAATGGTAGCCCATCGAGTACCTACCCCCATAGTCATCGACTGTAAAGGTATGGTACAAGATTGATATAGCAATAATATCAAAAGCACCCGGCCTTGCATTCAGTATCAAGGCAAAGTGCAGGTGAACACCTTAGTGGAGACGAAGTATGGCCTGGAATGAGCCCGGTGGTGGCAACCAGCACGACCCCTGGAGCGGTGGTGGCCGACGCGGTAATGGCGGCGATCGCGGTGGGAACAATGGTGGTGGAAACAACGGCGGCAATAATGGTGGCAACAACCAGGGGCCGCCTGACTTGGATGAAGCGCTGAAAAAGTTCCAAGACAAGCTCAACGGCATGCTAGGCGGCAGCGGCAAGAAGAGCGGCGGTGGTGGCGGCAAGAGTGGTGGCGGTAAGCCTCGTAACTCGTTTGCTCTGCCAGGCCTTCTGCTCATCGTGGCGCTTGCCATCTGGGGAGCCTCGGGCTTCTATCTGGTGGACCAGTCGGAGCGGGGCGTCGTGCTGCGTTTTGGTGAGTACCAGGGCATCGTCGAGCCGGGCCTCCAGTGGAACCCGCCGCTCATCGATGACGTGCGCATGGTCAACGTGACGCGCGTACGCTCTGTCTCTCAAACTCAGTCCATGCTGACGCGTGATGAAAACATCGTCGAAGTGGAAATTTCTGCTCAGTACCAGGTCGCGAATCCGCGCGATTTCGTGCTGAACGTTCGTGATCCGGCGCTCTCCATCGAGAACGCACTGGACTCTGCGCTGCGGCACGTGGTCGGTGGCACGGACATGATCGATATCCTGACCTCTGGTCGTGAGATACTCGGTAGCTCCGTCGCGAGCCGTCTGCAAACGTATCTGGATGCCTATGGCGCCGGTATTCGCCTGCAAACCATCAACATCGAATCCACGTCGGCACCTGCGCCCGTCATCGATGCTTTTGATGACGTTATCCGTGCCCGTGAAGATCGTCAGAGAACGATCAACGAAGGTATGGCGTACGCCAATGCGATCATTCCGGCCGCACAGGGTCAGGCTCAGCGTATCGTCGA
Source organism: Halomonas sp. BL6 (assembly GCF_006228115.1). Taxonomy (NCBI): domain Bacteria; kingdom Pseudomonadati; phylum Pseudomonadota; class Gammaproteobacteria; order Oceanospirillales; family Halomonadaceae; genus Halomonas; species Halomonas sp. BL6. The sequence goes on from NZ_VDGL01000004.1 coordinate 244,527, forward strand.
GCAGGGCCAAGGGTACCGTGAGTCGGTGGTGGCAGAAGCACAGGGTCAAGCTAACCGTTTCAATGCGCTGCTGACCGAGTATCGCAACGCGCCGGAAGTGATGCGCGAACGTATGTACCTGGATGCCATCGAAGAAGTCTTTGGTGGGACGCCGAAAGTTCTGCTAGACGTGAGCGACAATGCGCCGCTGATGTATTTGCCGCTCGATCAAATGCGCGGCGGTAGCAGTAACGACAGTCGTTCGGCGAGCAATGATAGCGGTGCTAACAGCAGCGATACGGTCGATCCGCGCGTGTTAGAGTCGCTGCGAGGCAGCCAAAGTAGCTCCTCATCGTCGTCCAGCAATAACCCCATTCGCAGGGAGGGCCGCTAAATGATTAATAATCGATCCCTGCTTATCGTAGGTGGTTTGGCCGCCGTCGCGTGGCTAGCGAGCAACAGTCTTTATGTCGTGGATGAAACCGAACGCGCTGTGAAGCTACGCTTTGGTGAAGTCATCGAAGAGAATATTCAGCCGGGTCTGCATGTGAAAATTCCGATTGCGCAGACCATCCGCAAGTTCGACGTGCGGCTGCTGACGCTGGATACCGATACTAGCCGCTATCTGACTCTTGAGCAGAAAGCGGTCATCGTCGACTCTTATGTCAAGTGGCAAGTCGTCAACCCGACCCGCTACTACGAGGCTACCGCAGGCGATGAACTGATGGCGATCCGCCTCATTCAGCCGCGAGTGGATGAGAGTCTGCGTAATGAATTCGGTCGTTTGAATCTTCAGGAAATCATTGCCGAGCGCCGTGATGACCTGATGACAGGACCTACCGAAGAGCTCGATCAGCTCATGCGTGAAGAACTCGGCGTGGCGATTCGCGATATTCGTATCAAGCGCATCGACCTGCCTGAAGATGTCTCGGCAGCCGTCTTCGAGCGCATGCGCTCAGAGCGTGAGCGTGAGGCTCGCGAGTGGCGCGCACAGGGTCAGGAAGAGGCCGAGCGGATTCGCGCTAATGCCGACCGTCGCCGTCAGGTGCTGCTTGCTCAAGCCAACGAGCGTGCCGAGACGCTGCGCGGTGAGGGAGATGCCGAAGCAGCCGCTATCTTCTCGCAGGCTTATAGCCAGGACCAAGAGTTCTTCGCTTTCTGGCGCAGCCTGAACGCTTATCGTGAAAGCTTCTCTGGCGATGGTAATCTGCTGGTGCTAGAACCGGATAGCGACTTCTTCCGCTATCTACGCAGCGCCGTTCCCGACAGCGCCGAGTGATGCGCCCATCCCGCCAAGCACTGCGCTTGGCGGGGTTCATATAGCGCATAAACGTGATAGACTTTACCTACCGGGCGTCGCCCGGTTTTTTTGTGGCCCTCGTTTCGTGAACGTTCCACACAGCGCCTCGTGAGGCAGCGAGTGGTGTCGTTAGAAAGGGCCTTCATCGTCTCGCAGGATTGTTCACATGACCATCGCTGACCGCTGGCTACTGCCCGACGGCATGGATGAGGTGCTGCCGCCTCAGGCAAGCCGCATGGAAGAGCTGCGCCGTGCGCTGCTCGATCTTTACCATTGCTGGGGCTACGACCAGGTCATGCCGCCGCCGGTGGAGTTTTTGGACTCCTTGCTGACCGGTACCGGTACGGACCTCGATCTTCAAACGTTCAAGCTGACCGACCAACTGACGGGCCGCATGATGGGCGCCTCGGCAGACGTCACACCGCAGGTGGCGCGGATGGACGCCCACTCCCTAAAACGCCAGGGGCCAGTTCGGCTGTGTTACTGCACCAATGTGCTGCGTGCCAAAGCCGACCAGCATCAAGGGGGACGCAGCCCCGTGCAGGTCGGAGTCGAGCTGTTTGGCCATGCTGGCCTCGAAGCTGACAGTGAGATCATTCATCTGGCGCTTGCCAGTCTTCATGCGGCAGGCGCTGACGAGATACATTTGGCATTAGGGCACATCGGGATCTACCGTAGCCTGGTGGAAGCCGCTGCCCTTAACGATGAGCAAGAGCGTGCGCTGTTCGAAGCGTTGGCGCTTAAATCGCCGGGGCAACTGGCCGAGCAGGTCAGTGCCAGCGTTAGCGACCCTGTGTTGGCAGATATGCTAGTGGCGCTAGGCGAGCTGCACGGGGATGCCAGCGTTCTGAGCGAGGCGCGCGAGCGTTTTGCTGGCGCACCTGCCCCTGTGACGGCGGCGCTAGATCAGCTCGAGGCGCTTTACAAAGGCGTTTTGGCGCGCTTTGACGTATCGCTCTATTTTGATCTAGCGGAGCTGCGCGGTTATCAGTATCACACGGGTATGATGTTTGCGGCGTACGTGCCCGGCTATGGTCATGCGCTGGCCAAAGGTGGGCGCTATGATGATACTGGGCGTGCGTTTGGCCGAGCCCGACCTGCTACCGGCTTCTCCATGGACCTGAAGCAGTTGGCATCGCTGGCATTGGCGTCACCCAGCCAGGGGGCCATTTGGGCGCCAGCCCAAGAAGAAGAGTCGCTCAACGCTGCCATCGTCGCGCTGCGTGAGCAGGGTGAACGCGTAATTCAAGCGCTGCCTGGGCAGCGTACTGGGCCGGCGGAGCACAGCTGTGACCGCCGTCTTGAGTTTATCGATGGTCGTTGGCAGACAACGGCCCTGACACAAGAGACGAGTGCATAATGGGTAAGAATGTCGTAGTCCTGGGTACCCAATGGGGCGATGAAGGCAAAGGCAAGATCGTTGACCTGCTCACCGAATCCGCTGCTGCTGTGGTGCGCTTCCAAGGGGGGCATAATGCCGGTCACACGCTGGTCATCGACGGTGAGAAAACCGTCCTACACCTGATCCCCTCGGGTGTGCTACGTCCAGGTAAAACCTGTGTGATCGGTAACGGGGTCGTATTGTCACCGGAAGCGCTGATCAAAGAGATCCGCGAACTGGAAGCGAAGGGCGTTCCCGTTCGTGAGCGTTTGCGTCTTTCCCCGGCGTGTCCGCTGATCTTGCCTTACCACGTGCGTCTCGACCAGGCACGTGAGAAGGCCCGTGGCGTGGCTAAGATCGGCACCACCGGTCGCGGCATTGGCCCGGCATACGAAGACAAGGTGGCGCGCCGTGGTCTACGGTTGGGTGACATGCTCCACCGTGAGCGTTTTGCCTCCAAACTCGGTGAGGTGCTCGACTACCATAACTTCGTGCTAGTGAATTATCACGGCGAACCGGCGGTGGATTTCCAGGAAGTGCTCGATAGCGCCATGCAGATGGCCGAAGAGCTGCGCCCCATGGTCAGCGATACCGTCAGCATGGTGCACGACCTGCGCAAGGCCGGTGAGAACATTCTATTCGAAGGCGCCCAAGGCTCGCTGTTGGATATCGACCACGGTACTTACCCGTTCGTCACCAGCTCCAACACCACGGCTGGCGGCACGGCAACCGGCTCTGGCGTCGGCCCGCTCTATTTGGACTACGTGCTGGGTATCACCAAAGCTTACACCACGCGTGTTGGCTCGGGTCCGTTCCCCACCGAGCTGTTCGACGATCATGGCCGTCACTTAGCCGAGCGTGGGCACGAGTTTGGCGCGACCACCGGGCGTCCACGTCGCTGCGGCTGGTTCGATGCGGTGGCGCTGCGTCATGCGGTGCAAATCAACTCGGTTTCCGGTATCTGCCTGACCAAACTGGACGTGCTGGACGGTTTGGAAAACATCCGTGTGTGTGTTGGCTACCGCAGCAAGGATGGTGACGTGCTGGATAACCCGGTGGATTCAGAGGGCTACGAAGCGGTAGAGCCGGTCTATCACGATCTGCCAGGCTGGAAAGAGTCCACGCTGGGCGCTAAGAAGGTGGAAGACTTACCGGCTAATGCCCGTGCATACATCAGCTTCCTCGAAGAGCAGGTAGGCACCAGCATCGATATCATTTCTACCGGTCCCGATCGTATTGAAACCATCGTGCTGCGCAACCCGTTCGAAGGCTAGGTCGCACACCCTCAGGTGATACCCAAAGGGCGGCTTGGCCGCCCTTTATCGTGCTTAGAAATCGATGCCTCGCCGGGCCTGAAGGCCGTTGTTGAAAGCGTGTCGCACCTCCTGCATGTCGGTCACGGTGTCCGCCATGGCCACTAGCTCACGGTGGGCATTTCGCCCGGTAATGATCACGGTTTGTTCCTGCGGACGGTCCAGTAGCGCCTGTTTGACGGTGGCGATATCGAGATATCCAAACTTCAGCATGTAGGTGAGTTCGTCCAACACCACGAGATACGTCTCGGGGTCTGCCAGCATTTTCTGCGCTTCTTGCCAGACCTCCAGACAGGCGGTGGTGTCCGCTTCGCGATTTTGCGTATCCCAGGTAAAGCCGGTTGCCATGATAGCGACGCTCAAATGAGGATCGTCTTCCAGCCGATTGCGCTCGCCACACTCCCATAACCCCTTGATGAACTGCACCACGCCTACTTTGTAGCCATAACCCAGCGCGCGCGTGACGGTGCCCCAGGCGGCGGTGGTTTTGCCTTTTCCGTTACCCGTGTTGATGAGCAGCAGTCCGCGCTGCTCGGTGGCATTGGCAACTTTTTCGTCCACTCGCGCTTTGAGTTTTTCCATCGATGCTTTATGGCGGGTATCGCGATCACTCATGGTCTCTCCTCGTTGAAAGAGTACAAGGCTATGTCAGCAGGTTACGACAGAGGCGCACAATTTAACATCGCCCTGAGAGGTGTTTGTATAGCTTTTAAGCTTGATGTGACCGGCTTGCAGAGTTTTTGTCCAGCTTTTTCTAAGAGAATTGGCCGGTTGGGGGCTTGCTGCTCTAGAATGGTGGGTCATGTCTTGTTAGGAATAGTGTCATGCCCTCATTTGATATCGTGTCAGAATTCGATCAGCACGAAGCCGCCAATGCGGTGGACCAGGCCAATCGTGAAGTCCAGTCACGCTTCGACTTTAAAGGCGTCGATGCCAGCTTCACGTTGGAAGGCGATAAGGTGCTGCTCGAGGCCGAAGTAGATTTCCAGCTCAAGCAAATGCTGGACGTGTTGCGTAACCGACTGATTGCCCGCGGTATCGACGCACGTTGCATGGATGTCAAAGATGCCGTGCTGTCCGGTGTCAAGGCGCGTCAAGAGGTGGTACTCAAGCAGGGGCTCGATCAAGCTGAAGCCAAGGATGTGGTCAAGCGCATCAAAGGCAGTAAGTTAAAAGTGCAGGCTCAAATTCAGGGTGAAAAAGTGCGCGTAACGGGCAAAAAGCGAGATGACCTGCAGAGTGTCATGGCGCTACTGCGTGGCGAAGAGGGGCCTGACTTGCCATTACAGTTCGACAACTTTCGCGATTGACGATCACAAAAAAATATTCATTGAGTAGCGCCGTATAGGCGCTACTCGACTACTGAAAAGCTTACAGGAGTTTCGCGCTATGTCTGATCCGCAGCCGGTTTATTTAAGCGACTACCAGCCACCCGCCTACCACGTAATTCATACCGAGCTGACGTTTGATCTTGACCCCACCGAGACCCGTGTGAAAGCACGTCTGACCATGCAGCGCCACCCAAGCGCTGACGCGGCTGCGCCGCTGGTGCTCGATGGTGAGCATCTATCGCTGCGCGCGCTTGCCATCGATGGTCAAGCGTTGAGCGATGCCGATTACCAGCTCACTGATGAAACGCTGACGATTACCCGTGTACCTGCTGCCTTTACGTTAGAAAGCGACGTGGCGATCTCGCCCAGTAGTAATACGGCTTTGGAAGGGCTTTATCAATCAAATGGCATGTACTGCACGCAGTGTGAAGCAGAGGGCTTTCGACGTATTACCTATTATCCGGATCGCCCCGATGTCATGGCCACGTTCAAGGTCACGGTCATCGGTGATGCGCAAAAGGAGCCGGTGCTCCTCGCCAACGGCAATCCGGTCGAGCAGGGAACGCGAGAGGACGGCCGTCACTTCGTGACCTGGGAAGATCCGCATCCCAAGCCCTGCTACCTCTTTGCGCTGGTGGCTGGGGATTTGCAAAAAGTCGAAGATCACTTTACGACCATGAGCGGCCGCGACGTGACGCTGCAGCTGTGGGTAGAGAAGGAGAATCTCGATAAAACCGACCATGCCATGGCCTCACTCAAGCGCGCCATGCGCTGGGATGAAGAGACTTACGGGCGCGAGTACGATCTGGATCTGTTCATGATCGTGGCGGTCAACGACTTCAATATGGGGGCCATGGAGAACAAAGGCCTCAACATCTTCAACTCCGCGGCGGTGCTCACGCACCCCAAGACCGCCACCGATGCGGCGTTTCAAAATGTCGAAGGGATCGTTGCCCACGAGTATTTCCACAACTGGTCGGGGAATCGCGTGACGTGCCGCGATTGGTTCCAGCTCTCGCTAAAGGAAGGTTTTACGGTATTCCGCGATCAGTGTTTTTCTGCGGATACCAATTCAGCCCCCGTCAAGCGCATTCAAGACGTCTCGTTTTTCCGCACCGCGCAATTTGCCGAAGACGCAGGTCCCACGGCGCATCCGATTCGTCCGGATCACTATATCGAGATCACCAACTTCTACACGCTGACTATCTATGAAAAAGGGGCAGAAGTGGTGCGCATGCTGCGCAACCTGCTGGGCTGGGAGGCCTTCCGCCGTGGCTCGGATCTCTATTTCGAGCGCTTTGACGGGCAGGCCGTGACGATCGAAGACTTCGTGGGCTGCATGGCCGAGGTATCGGACATCGATTTAAGCCAGTTCATGCGCTGGTACTCCCAGGCGGGCACGCCGGAAATCGATGCCCACGGTGAGTACGACTACGCCAACGCCGAGTACCATTTGACGCTTCGCCAGCGCACGCCAGCCACGCCCGGACAGCCGGACAAGCAGCCGCTGCACATTCCGGTACGCATGGGCCTGGTGGGCACCAAATCCGGTCAGGATTTAACGCTCACGCTCGACGGCAACAAGATTGGGAAAGACGCGGTCATTCACCTGACCGACGATGAGCAGACCTTCATCTTCACGGAAGTGGCCGAGGCACCCGTGCCGTCGCTACTGCGCGATTTTTCCGCACCGGTCAAGCTGCACTTCCCTTATTCCCGCGAAGATTTGGCCTTTCTATTGACCCACGATAGCGATGGTTTCAACCGCTGGGATGCCGGTCAGCGATTGGCGCTACTGGCGCTGGACGACCTGATTGCTGCCCATCGAAACGGCGTCGAAAAAGTGATGGACAACCGAGTGATCGAGGCATTCCGCTTGCTCTTGACCTCTTCCATGGACGATAAAGCGGTGCTGGCCGAGATGCTGACACTGCCCTCGGAAGCCTATATCGCCGAACAGCAGCCAATCGTCGACGTGGATGCCATTCACGCTGCCCGCGAGTTCGTGCGCCAATCCCTGGCGCTGGCACTGCGTGATGAGTTCTTGGCCGTCTATAAGGCGAACGTCAGTGACGCCCCATACGCGCCTACGCCTGAACAAATGGCTCAGCGCAGCCTCAAAAACGTAGCGCTCGCTTATTTGATGTCCATTGAGGACGACGAGATCGTCGCGCTGTGTGAAGCGCAGTTTGCGACGGATCACAACATGACCGACGTTCGCCACGCGCTGACCCTGCTCGTGCACAGTGATCATGACGACGTGTCGGCACCGGCTTTGAAAGCCTTTGGGGAAGCCTGGGCTCACGATCCACTCGTGATGGATCAGTGGTTTACGATTCAGGTAACGCGCCCTCAGCCCGATGTACTGGAGCGCGTGGAGTACTTAATGCAGCACCCTGCGTTCTCGATGAAGAACCCCAACAAAGTGCGTGCGTTGATTGGCGCTTTTGCGCAAAACCGTATCAATTTCCACCGCCTGGATGGCAAAGGGTATGCCCTGTTGGCGGATGCGGTGATCGAGCTCAACCGCCTCAACCCTGAAATTGCCGCGCGGCTGATTACCCCATTGACGCGCTGGCAGCGGTTCGATGAGACACGACAGCAGTTGATGCGAGCAGAACTCGAAAGAATCAAACGCGAGCCGCTGTCGTCCAACGTGTTCGAGGTGGTCGAGAAAGCGCTGGCATAACGTGCATCCAGTGAATTAACCATGGAGAGGGAAGACACCGGTGACAGACCCACAACAGCGTTATTTATTGATTATCAACGGTAAGTCGGCCGGGAATCCGGCGCTGCGCGACGCCGTCGAAGCGCAGCGCAAGGCAGGGACGTCCATCATTGTTCGCGCGACGTGGGAAGGTGGCGATGCCGCTGATTTTGCAGCCCAAGCGCTCGATTTGGGCGCGACATGCGTCATCGCATGCGGTGGTGATGGCACCGTCAACGAAGTCGTCAATGGACTCATGCGGCTGCCCCATGACCATCGTCCGAGCTTGGGCGTGGTGCCGATGGGCAGCGCGAATGATTTTGCCACTTCGGTGGGGTTACCTTTGGAGCTGGATCGCGCACTGGCGGATGCCGTTCGCTTGCCGTCTGCGCCCATCGATGTGATTCGTATGACGGCGGAAGCCAGTGGCGAACCGTCGGTATGCTATTACATCAATATGACCACCGGTGGTTTCGGCGCAGAAATTACCTCCTCTACCCCCAAAACGTTAAAACGCATGTTAGGGGGAGGAGCCTACTCACTGATGGGTGCGCTCAAGGCGTGGCGTCATCGCAGTTATCGCGGCACGTTGCACTGGGGCGATCATGAGCAGGCCGCGTCACTGCTGCTGCTGGCACTGGGCAATGGGCGTCAATCGGGTGGGGGGCAGGTGCTGGCCCCTCGTGCCAAGCTCGATGATGGGCGATTGGACGTTCTGCTAGTCAAAGATTTTCATTCGGTGACGGAGCTTCCTGCGCTGCTCGGCGAGCTACAGCAGTTCCCCGCAGAAGGGCGTTATGTGCGCTACTTCACTGCCAGCCAGTTGACCGTTACCACTCGGTCCGATGATGAACCTTGGCCGCTGACCCTGGATGGTGAGGCAAAACGCTATCAACGATTTACCGCTGAAGTCGTCCCGCTAGCGTTGAAGGTACGCTTACCAGAAGGCTGTTCGCTGTTGTCTGCCAACGACCGCCACTAATGAATTCGAACCATTAAGGAGCATGACTCGATGAGCTACCGTGTATGGATGCCGCTACTGGCCAGTTTGGCCCTACTGCTGAGTGCCTGCGGCGACAGTCAAGAAGAGGCAAACGTCGTACCGGAAGAGAGCGCGGCCGAGCAGCCCAGTGAGACGCCAGCCGCTGCACCTGACACCGGTAGTGACGATGTTCCTTCGCCCTCCCAGGTGGAAGACGACATTGAACGTCAGGCGTCCGAGGCGTCCGAGCCTTCCAATGCTCAGGAAGACCCGTCTTCCACCGCCAGTGAGTCAACCTCGGAGCCCCTGCAGGCGGACGAAGAGACGCTGGCCGCCGACCCCGACGAAGCCCTTGACGAAGCTAGCGCAATGCCGGGTGAAACCACGCGTTCTGATGTCGATGACGTGATTGCCGAGACCGAGCGTCGTTTCGAAGAGGCACAGCGTCAGTTGGAGCAACAGTTTCAAGAAATCGAGCAGCAGTCGCCCGAACTGGCGCCCATGGAGAACGACCCCATCGAGCCAAGCTGGGAGCGCGAAAGCAGCTTACCCGAAGGCACTTCCGTGGAAGGAGGGTTAGAAGCGCAAGATGTGGATGCGCTCATCGAAGATACCGAACGTCAATTCGAAGAGGCCCAGCAGCGCCTAGAAGAGCAGTTTCAAGCCTTGGAGAGTGAGCGCCCCACCAATGGTGCACCCCTGGCGTCTGACGAACTCCAAGACCGCGACGTTGGTGACGACCACCCTGTTGAAGAGCGCTCTACCAATGACGATAGCGAAGCGCAAGAGGCCGAAAGCTCCTCGGACGACACGTTGGATACATCGTCTTAAGAAGGAAACCCCAACCTATAAAAAAGGCCCGCATTCGCGGGCCTTTATCCATTCGGTGCGGTTCAAGCAACGCGAATGTTGGAAGCCTGAAGGCCTTTTTTACCCTGAGTCACCTCGAAGCTGACTTTCTGACCATCTTGCAGGGTCTTAAAACCTTCAGCTTGAATTTCAGAGAAGTGGGCAAAGAGATCGTCACCGCCGTCATCGGGAGAGATGAAGCCGTAACCTTTGGTGTCGTTGAACCACTTGACAGTGCCAGTTGCCATCGTTCATATCCTTAACGTGCTTAATGATTGAGCAGGCGACGCTCTGCCAACCTGCCAAATTCACTTTAGAAGCAAATAATCAGCACGTCCAGTCACGTGATTAAGATTCTTTATCACTCAGCGAGCCAAGTACATGATGGAACTCAACCTCATCGATGCGCAGTTCATTCCCTTTTTAGTGGCCATCACGCTGCTGTCGATAAGCCCAGGAGTCGACACGCTTCTGGTGATTCGCAACACCGCGCGAGGCGGTATCCGAGACGGCATAGCCACGAGCGTAGCCATTTGCTGTGGTTTGTTCGTTCATGCCACCGTTTCGGCGTTGGGTATCTCGTTCATTTTGCTGCAGTCGTCCTGGGCGTTCAACATGCTGAAGTTGGCAGGGGCGGCGTATTTGATTTGGCTGGGGGTCACGAGCCTGCTGGCAGCCCGCCGAGGAACGCCGCTGCCGGTGAAGGGCGTCCTGAAGGAGGGGGCGCCCGTTCCGCTGTGGCAGCCAGTCAAAGAAGGGCTGCTATCCAACGTGCTCAACCCCAAAACCGTGGTGTTCTACATGGCGTTTTTACCCCAGTTCATCGCGCCCACTGACCCCGCACTCGTCAAATCCCTCTGGTTGGCGGGCGTGCACTTCGTGATTGCCAATATTTGGCAGATTAGCGTCGTATTGATGGTTGGTGGGGCGAGCAAATGGCTGGCCAGCGCACGCTTTGCGCAAACCTTGAATGCTGCCACTGGCGCGGTGTTGGTCGTTTTCGGCGTGCGGCTGGCGCTGGAGCAACGCCCGGTGTAACCGGGCGTTGTGGGTGGATCGCGATACGCGTCGCTGGGACTAGAGCTGTACGAGGGCGCGGTCGTAGCGCACGGCCTGCTCGCTTTCGTTGAGTAGCGAGACCCCATCGCTGCTACCGCCGTTGGCTAAGCTCTCAAAAATCACCCGGTAGCTCAGCACTGCCTGTACGTAATCGCGTGTCTCGCGAAATGGAATACTCTCCACGAAGAGATCGAACGACTCCATGCTCTGAGTGCCTAACCACTGATCGACGCGTCCAGGTCCTGCATTGTAGGCAGCTGTGGCCGCAAGACGATTGCCTCGGTAGCGCGCGAGCTTGTCGCGCAAGTAGGTACTTCCAAGGCGAATGTTCAGCTCAGGATCCAGCACGCCGTAGGGACCGGGGTCGTTCAGCCCCAGTTGACGGCTCACTTGGGCGGCCGTGCCGGGCATCAGCTGCATCAAGCCCCTAGCGCCTGCGGGTGAGAGCGCCACCGGGTTGTACGCACTTTCTCGGCGGGTAATTGCCATTAATAGGTAAGGGTCTACCCCTGTTTGAGCGCCCCATTGAAGGAAGCTCTCGCGGTAGGCGGGAGGAAAGCGCCACTCCAGCGCGTCCCACATTTTGCCTGCAATGGTGGTTTGTACTAGCCGTGCGTGCCACTGCTGCTGGGCGGCATAGTCGGCCAGCGCGCGGGCTTGCTGGGGCGTGCCGTGCTCGATGGCGTAAAGCCACTCGCTGTTGGCTAAACCGTCTTCACCGATACGCAGCAGCGCCTCGGTGCGCTGCACGACCGGTAGTCGTGCCGTCTGCTCGCGGGTAGCCTCGTCGAAGTGATGGCGCTCGTTGTTGAGTCGGTAAGGCTGGTCGATTCTATCGGCGGCGGCGAAGCCGTAGAAGCTGCGGTCAGTGGCTGCTTGCTGATAACGTGCCATGGCCGCCTCGGGGTTGCCAAGCTGCTCGTTGGCGCGCCCCAGCCAATACTGCCAGCGACTGCTCGCTTGCTGGCTCGCGGGCATTTCGGCAATCCAGTGTACGACGTCGGTCCACTGGCGGTCGGCCAGCGCGCGACGCACGCGCAGCTCCAGTACGCGCTCGCTGGCTAGCGAGGGCAGCACGCTATCGACCCAGCCGAGCGTGCCGGGCACCTCCCGAACGAGGGTGTAAAACGCTAGCTCTTCCTCGATGACTTGGCGCTCTTGCGCCGTCAAGTTCAAGCGAGGCGAGAGCTGCTGCCAAGCGGCGAAAGCGGTAGGCGTGTCGTCTCGGGTCAGGCGCTGCATGGCGGCTTGGTAGAAAGCCGCCGTGGCCCTGCACTCCGGGCCTAGGCAGGTGGGGGCGCTGGTGATGGCCCTGGCGTTGTTGCTGACCGCGTCCACCGTGTCGAGGGCCGTTTGCCACTCGCTGCTCAGCAGTCCGCCTAGGTAGTTACTCAGGCGCGATTCGCCCGCTTGCCAAGCTAGCATCTTGCGTTCCCAGATGGCGGTCGCATCGATAGTGCCATCGGCCCGTAGGCGGTTGAAAAGAGGGTCACAGGCATCGGGCTGTGAGCTGCCTACTCGCCAAAGCGCCAAGCCTGCGCGGCGCGACTCTTCTGGGGCACGGTCGATGAGCGCCATGTAGTAGTAACACTGACGTGCCGTTCCAGCAGGCTCGCCATCGGCAACGGTGAGTAGATCGCCGTAACGTCCTGCATGACCATATTTGGCAATGGCTTGGCCGCGCATCCATTCCGATAGCGGAGAGTCGGCATGCTGTTCGATGAACTGCAGCACTTGACTGGCGGCCACGTTGGGCAACTGGTTGCGTAAGCGGTGATAGGTGACATAACCGCTGAGTATGTGTCCTTCGATGGCGCGCTCATCGATGTGTTGCCACTGCTGCTGGCGTGCGGCGTTGAGCGCATCACGCATAGCGTCATCAGTGGCTGCCCAACTCCCCGTCGGTAGGCCGATGATGGCTGCTGCGCACAGAGTGCGAAGGGTAGAACGTAATGGCGTAGCCGGCATGGCACTCCCTCTTGCTCGCTGGTAGGGTCAAAGGCGCAATAGTGAACTATACGGACAAGTGAACTATACGCACAGATAAGGTTCTGACAATCGTGACACTAAGAGGATTCGATAACGATGGCACGATTATCCGTTTGGGGATTGTTTCGTCGATTGAAAACACGCGTATGGGCCGTTAAACGTATCGCCCGTGCGCTCAAGCTATTTTTACCCATGACCCGCGATGTGCTGAAAGGAGATTTCAGGCCGATTCCCTGGTCTGCGTTTGGCACCATGGCGCTGGCGTTGGCCTACCTGGTCATGCCATTCGATCTGATCCCCGACTTTTTGGTGCTGCTAGGTGTGGTCGATGACGTATTGATCGTGGGCTGGTTACTAAACCGCGTCGATACGCAGTTGGCCGACTATCGCGCTTGGAAATCGGCTACTGAGGCAGCCACCGCTTCTTCACACACACCTTCTTGAAATCCCTTCGCTTATCCCCATATTGAGTTCACTACCTTTTCCGCCTCTGCCTATGGGCAGAGGCGTCAAGCAACACGTGATCAATGAGGGCTAAGCGCATGACCACTGCGACCCATGAAGAAACTCTTGGCTTTCAGACGGAAGTCAAACAGCTCCTGAATCTAATGATCCACTCCCTGTACTCGAATCGGGAGATTTTTCTACGCGAGCTGATTTCTAACGCCGCCGATGCCTGTGACAAGTTGCGCTATGCCGCACTCGATAACGACGCTCTATACGAAGGCGATAGCGAGCTGCGTATCGAGATCGAGCACGACCGCGACGCCAACACCATCACGCTGCGCGATAATGGTATCGGCATGAACCGCGAAGATGTGATTGCCAACTTGGGCACCATCGCGCGTTCCGGTACGGCAGAGTTTTTGAAGCAGCTCTCCGGCGAGCAGCAAAAAGATGCCAAGCTGATCGGTCAGTTCGGGGTTGGTTTCTATTCGGGCTTCATCGTGGCCGACGAAGTGGCCGTACGTACTCGTAAAGCGGGCACCGCCGCATCGGAAGGCGTCGAGTGGCGCTCCAAAGGCGAAGGCGAGTTTACCGTTGCCGACATCGAGCGTGACGCTCACGGCACGGAAATCACTCTGCATTTAAAAGACGATGCAAAAGAGTTCGCCGACGACTACCGCCTGCAAAGCTTGGTGCGCAAGTACTCTGATCACATCGAAGTGCCGGTGCGTATGCCCAAGGTCGAAACCGCCAAGGATGACGACGGTAACGAGATCGAAGGTAGCGAAGTGACGACGTGGGAAACCGTCAACGAAGCTACCGCGCTGTGGGCGCGCCCGAAGAGCGAGGTCAGCGACGACGAGTATAAGGCGTTCTACAAGCACGTTGCCCACGACTTCAGTGACCCGCTTACCTGGAGTCACAACAAAGTCGAGGGTAAGCTCGAGTACACCAGCTTGCTCTACGTGCCGGGCCGCGCACCGTTCGACATGTTCGACCGTGACGGCTCGCGCGGTGTGAAGCTTTACGTGCAACGTGTCTTCATCATGGATGATGCCGAGCAGTTCCTGCCCCTCTACCTGCGTTTCATCAAGGGTGTGCTGGATACGCGCGATCTCTCATTGAACGTCTCCCGTGAGTTGCTGCAGCAAGATCCCAAGGTCGACAAGATCAAAGGGGCGCTCACCAAGCGTGCGCTGGACATGCTCAAGAAACTGTCCAAAGATAGCGAGCAGTATCAAACGTTCTGGAATACCTTTGGCAGTGTGCTGAAAGAGGGCCCAGGTGAAGACTTCGCTAACCGCGAAAAAGTCGCTGGCCTCCTGCGTTTCGCCTCTACCCATACCGATACCGCCACGCAAGAACACTCTCTGGCGGATTACGTCGAACGTATGAAAGAGGGCCAGAAGAAGATCTACTACGTGGTGGCGGATAGCTTCAATGCAGCGAAAAACAGCCCGCACCTGGAGATTTTCCGCAAGAAAGGCATCGAAGTGCTGCTGCTCTCTGATCGGATCGACGAGTGGCTGATGAGCCATCTGACAGAATTTGACGGCAAGTCCTTTGCCGATGTGGCAAAAGGTGAGCTGGATCTTGGGGACGTCGAGGACGAAGCCGAGAAAAAAGCCCAGGAAGAGACGGCCAAGGCGAAGGAAGATCTCGTAAAGCGCGTCAAAGAAGCGCTGAGCGATGGCGTTCAAGAGGTCAAAATCACCCATCGTCTGACCGATTCGCCCGCTTGCGTGGTGTTGCCCGAGCACGAAATGGGCTATCAGATGCGCCGTATCATGGAAGCGGCCGGGCAAAAACTCCCGGATGTGAAACCCATCCTCGAGCTCAACCCCAACCATGCCCTAGTGGCCCGTTTGGAAAATGCAGAGGGTGATCTATTTGGCCAGTTAGCCCACATCCTTCTGGATCAGGCGATCATTGCCGAGGGCGGTCATCTGGACGACCCGGCTGCCTACGTGAAGCGTCTCAATAGTGTGTTGACGGCTTAATGTCCTAAGCTCGCTAGTCGCGGCCCGCTTGGTCAACCAAGCGGGCCGCTTGTTTTGTTAAGGTAGTGCTTATCAAAATGGGGGGTGTTAAGGCCCACCGTTACGTAAAAGAACTCAGGACATGGCTATGGCAGAGCAGCAAAGTAACGTCGCGGTGCTGGGGGGCGGGAGTTTTGGTACCGCGCTGGCCAGTATCGCTGCCGACAATGGCGCTAACGTGCGTCAATGGTTGCGCGACGAGGCGCTGGTCGAGCAGATCAACCGAGAGCACCGCAACGGCCGCTATCTTCCCGACTATGCGATCAACCCTGCCGTCACCGCATCGACCGACTTGAAAACGGTGCTGACGGGTGCCGAACTGGTGCTGATTGCCATCCCGTCAAAAGCGTTTCGCAGCGTGGTGCAAGCGGCCAAGCCTTGGCTCTCGCCCGAACAAATCCTGGTCAGCACCACCAAAGGGGTTGAGCAAGATGGCTTTTTACTGATGAGCCAAGTGCTGGAGCAAGAGACCGGCTTCCCCCATATTGGCGTCATTGCAGGGCCTAATTTGGCCTCCGAGATTGCTGACAAGCAGTTGACCGCCACGGTGATCGCCAGTGCGGATGCGCTAACGCGCACTCGAGTACAGCAAGTGCTGGGCTGTCGCTATTTCCGCGTTTACGCCAGTAATGATCGTCACGGCGTGGAGCTGGGGGGCGCATTAAAGAATATTTACGCCATTGCAGCGGGCATGGCCGCGGCGCTGGGGATGGGGGAGAACACCCGCAGCATGCTGATGACCCGAGCGCTGGCCGAGATGAGCCGTTTCGCCGTTGCCCAGGGGGCCAACCCCATGACGTTTCTTGGTTTGGCAGGCGTGGGCGACCTGATCGTCACTTGCTCGTCTAACTTGTCGCGCAATTACCGCGTGGGCAATGCACTGGGTACGGGGCTGTCGTTAGAGGAAGCGGTGGCTGCGCTTGGCCAAGTGGCGGAAGGCGTCAATACCGTCAAGCTGGTCTGCGCAAAAGCGCGCGAGATGGGGGTTTATATGCCGTTGGCCGAAGGGTTGAATCGTGTGCTCTTCGAAGGCGTGCCTGCCGAGGACATGGCGGGAACGCTCATGATGGGCGAGCAGAGTAGCGACGTGGAGTTCATTCTGCCCCGCGAAGCGGTCCAGCAGGCGCATCGCGAGCAGGCTCATCAGGATCAGCAAGGCAGCGGAGGTTCCCATGAATAGCCACCGACAGCAAGGTAGTTGCAGCGTATTGATCATGCGTCATGGCGAAGCCGCGCCAGGTTTTCCAGACCACGCCCGGCCGCTGACGCCCAGGGGGGAGCACGAGGCCGAGACCATGGCTCGCTGGCTGGCGACGCGTATCGATCAAGGCGAGCTGTCTAGGCCAACGCTCTACGCCAGCCCTTACGTCCGTGCTCAGCAAACCGCCCAGCGAATCAGCGATGCCCTGGGCGCACCCCTCAATACGCTGTCCTTCATTACCCCGGAAGATCCGCCCGGCGATGTCAGCGACTGGCTGCTCAGGCATCCCGTTGACTCGCCGATCATGCTGGTTAGCCACATGCCGCTGGTGGGCGACTTGGCTGGGCTGTTGGTCGAAGGCGCGCCAAGCCAGGGCGTTGGCTTTCCCACGGCGGCCATTGCCGAGCTAGAGGCTGACGTCTGGGCGGCAGGCTGCGCGCAGCTCAAGCGTTTTACTCAGCCGAGTCAACTGGCTTAACGAGACGCTCGAGACCAAAAAAGCGGCTGCCGAGGCAGCCGCTTTTGGTTGATGGCCGTGCCGACTAGCCGTGGCTAGAGCAGCGCATCCAGCTTCTCTTTCAACAAGCCGTTGACCTGCTGGGGGTTGGCGGTGCCGCGTGAGGCTTTCATCACCTGGCCCACGAAGTAGCCAATCATCTTGCCGCGTTTCTCCGGCTCGGAGTCACGGTACTGCGCCACCTGTGCCGGGCTTTCGGCAATGACTTGGTCGATCATTGCTTCGATGGCGCCGGTGTCGGTGACCTGTTTTAGGCCTTTGGCCTCGATGACGGCATCTGCGCTCTCGCCCTGGCCGTTCCAAAGCGCTTGGAAGACCTGCTTCGCTGCCTTACCGTTGATGGTGTCGTCCAGTACGCGGCTGATCAACTCACCCAGCTGTTGGGCGGATACCGGACTGTGTTGAATGCTCAGGTTCTCCCGATTCAATGCACCAGAGAGCTCGCCCTGTACCCAATTGGCTGCCTGCTTGGCGTCGCCACAGACGCGATGCACTTCTTCGAAGAACTCCGCCATGTCACGGCTGGCCGACAGCACGTTGGCGTCGTACGCCGAGAGGCCTAGTTCGCTCTGGAAACGGGCGCGCTTGTCGGCGGGCAGTTCCGGCAGTTGGCTGCGCAGGTGGTCCAGATAGGCCTGGTCCAACACCACCGGTAGCAGGTCGGGGCAGGGGAAGTAGCGGTAGTCGTTGGCTTCTTCCTTGGTCCGCATGCTGCGGGTCTCGTCACGCTCTGGATCGAACAGGCGAGTCTCTTGGACGACTTTACCGCCATCTTCGATAAGCTCGATCTGCCGCTCGACTTCGAACGCAATGGCGCGCTCGACGAAGCGGAAGGAGTTGACGTTCTTGATCTCCGCCCGGGTGCCAAACGCGTCTTGGCCTTTTGGACGTACCGACACGTTGACGTCGCAGCGCATCGAGCCCTCGGCCATGTTGCCATCGGAAATACCCAGGTAGGTCACGATGGAGTGAATCGCTTTTAGATAGGCGGCGGCTTCTTTGGCGCTGCGCATGTCCGGCTCGGAGACGATCTCTAAAAGCGGCGTGCCCGCCCGGTTCAGGTCGATCCCGGTCATGCCGTGGAAGTCTTCGTGCAGCGATTTGCCGGCGTCCTCTTCCAGGTGGGCGTGGTGAATACGAATCCGTTTGGTGGTGTCGTCATCCAGCGTGATCTCGACTTCACCCGCGCCCACGATGGGGTGGTACATCTGACTGGTTTGGTAGCCCTTCGGCAAATCTGGATAGAAGTAATTCTTACGGTCGAACACCGAGACTTCAGGGATCTCGGCGTGGACGGCGAGGCCAAACTGCACGGCCATGGCGACGGCCTGCTCATTGAGCACCGGCAGCACGCCCGGCAGGCCCAAGTCGACGGCGCAGGCCTGGGTGTTCGGCTCGGCGCCAAACGCAGTGGAGGCGCCGGAAAAGATCTTAGAGCGCGTTGCGAGCTGAACGTGGACCTCGAGCCCGATCACGGTTTCCCATTGCATTAGGCGTTCTCCTCGGCAAAAGCAGGCAGTTGAAGGTGCCAGTCGGTCGCTTGCTGGAACTGGTGAGCAACGTTGAGCAGCTGCGCTTCGGCAAAGTGGGTGCCCAGAATCTGCAGGCCTACCGGGCGGCCACCAGCAAAGCCAGCGGGAACGCTAATACCTGGGATGCCTGCCAGGTTGACGGCGATGGTGTAGATGTCTTGCAAATACATGGAAACCGGGTCTTTCTTGGCACCCAGGTCGAAGGCAGGCGTCGGTGAGGCGGGGCCCATGAGCACGTCGACATCCTCGAAAGCATCGAGAAAATCTTGACGAATCAAGCGACGAACCTGCTGCGCTTTGGTGTAGTAGGCGTCGAAGAAGCCTTCCGATAGCGTGTGGGTGCCAATGAGAATGCGGCGTTTCACCTCTTCACCGAACCCTTCCGCCCGTGAGCGGGTGTAGAGGTCGACGAGATCCGCAGGCGCATCGCAGCGATGACCAAAACGCACGCCGTCGAAGCGCGATAGGTTCGACGAGGCCTCGGCAGGGGCGATGACGTAGTAAGCCGGAATCGCGTAGTGGGTGTGCGGCAAGCTGACGTCGCGCACCGAAGCGCCCAGCGATTCATACACTTTCACCGCGTCACGAACGGCCTTCTCGACCTCGGGGTCCAGGCCGTCACCAAAATACTCCGTCGGTAGGCCGATTTTGAGGCCAGAGAGCGGGGCGTTGAGCGTCTCGGTGTAGTCCGGCACGCCACGGGCGACGCTGGTGGAGTCGCGTACATCGTGACCGGCAATCACGTTCATCAGGTGCGCACAATCTTCGGCAGTGCGTGCCATGGGGCCTGCCTGGTCGAGACTGGAGGCGTAGGCGATCATGCCGTAACGAGAGACACGTCCGTAAGTGGGCTTCAGACCGGTAATGCCACAAAATGCTGCTGGCTGGCGTATGGAGCCGCCGGTGTCGGTGCCCATAGCCGCGGGTACGAGCCCGGCAGCCACGGCAGCAGCGCTACCGCCCGAGCTTCCACCGGGCACGGCTGAGAGATCCCAAGGATTTTTGACGGCACCGTAGTGGCTGTTTTCGTTGGAAGAGCCCATGGCGAACTCATCCATATTGGTTTTACCCAGGCTAATGGTGCCTGCAGCGCTCAGTTTTTCGACCACGGTGGCATCGTAAGGCGCGATAAAGTTATCGAGCATTTTGGAGCCGCAGCTAGTTTTCACGCCTTGGGTACAAAAAATATCTTTTAGCGCTAGAGGAATTCCGGTGAGCTTGCCTGCTTTACCGCTGGCTCGTGCTTTATCAGCGGCGTCGGCTTTTATGAGCGCCTGCTCGGCGGTCACGGTAATGAAGCTATTCAGCTGGTCGTCGGTTTTCTCGATGCGCTGTAAAAAATGAGACGTCAGCTCTCGGCAGGAGAGTTCACCACTGTCTAAGGCGGCGGCGAGCTGCGTTACGGTTTTGTCATGCATGACCCGGAAGCTCCGTTCAGAGGCGGATGGAAGGAGTGGAAACGAACGATGAGCGCGGCTTATTCGACCACGCGCGGGACCAGATAAAGGCCGTTTTCCACTGCCGGGGCGCAGTGTTGGAACGTATCGCGCTGATTCGTTTCGGTGACCTCGTCGGCGCGAAGGCGCTGGGTCGCATCGAGCGGATGGGACAGCGGCGCGACGCCTTCGGTGTTCAGGCTCTGGAGCTGGTCGACCATGTCCAGAATGCGGCTAAGATCGTCGACGAAGCCGCTGGCTTGGTCGTCGCTAACGGCGAGTCGGGCCAAGTGTGCGGCCCGGCGCACATGAGATTCTTCAAGCGCCATGATCGAGGTTTCCTCGCAATGGTGATGGAACATATTTCGCTTTGAGCGGTATACGTACGGTCATCTTAAATTCGTCTGACGGAGCAGACGTGGAAAATAGCCGCAAAAGGTACCACATATTGGCCTTGGCGGGCAGTGTTCGGGACGACTCGTGCTTGCTGCCAAGGGGTTGCGGTGATACCGTTTGCATCCGCACAGGGTTCCCGGTCTGCACTAGGTAACAACATCCATGTTCAAACGTTTGAGGGGGCTGTTTTCCAGCGATCTGTCGATCGACTTGGGTACGGCCAACACACTGATTTATGTACGCGGTCGTGGCATCGTGCTCGATGAACCGTCCGTAGTCGCCATCCGCCAGTCTGGCAACATGCGCAGCGTCGCCTCGGTGGGTGCCGATGCCAAGCGCATGCTTGGTCGCACGCCTGGCAATATTACGGCCATTCGTCCGATGAAAGACGGTGTCATCGCCGACTTCACCGTTACCGAGCAGATGCTTCAGCACTTCATCCGCAAAGTGCATCAAAGTACGTTCCTCACCCCCAGTCCGCGCGTTCTAGTCTGCGTGCCCTGCATGTCGACGCAGGTGGAGCGACGCGCCATTCGTGAATCGGCAGAAGGCGCCGGCGCGCGTGAAGTGTTCCTGATCGAAGAGCCCATGGCGGCAGCGATCGGTGCTGGCTTGCCGGTGGAAGAAGCGCAGGGCTCGATGGTCGTGGATATCGGTGGGGGCACCACGGAAATTGCGATCATATCGCTCAACGGGGTCGTATATTCAGAATCGATCCGCGTAGGCGGTGACCGTTTTGATGAGGCGATCACCGCGTACGTGCGCCGTCACTATGGCAGCCTGATTGGTGAAGCGACGGCCGAGCGTATCAAAGAAGAGATTGGCTGTGCTTATCCAGGTGGCGAGCTGCGCGAGATCGATGTGCGTGGCCGTAACCTTGCCGAGGGTATTCCACGCAGCTTTACCTTGAACTCCCACGAAATTCTCGAAGCACTGCAAGAGACGCTGGGCTCTATCGTAGCCGCCGTCAAGAGCGCGCTGGAGCAGTCTCCACCCGAGCTGGCCTCGGATATCGCCGAGCGCGGCTTGGTGCTGACCGGCGGTGGCGCGCTGCTGCGTGACCTGGATAAGTTGATCGCCGAAGAGACCGGCTTGCCGGTGATCGTGGCGGAAGATCCGCTGACCTGCGTTGCACGTGGTGGCGGCAAGGCATTGGAGATGATCGATCAGCACACGTTTGAGTTGCTGTCGAGCGACTGATCGCAGCGGTTTATCGCGGGGGATTGCCTATCAAACCGCTGTTTTCACACGGGCTGCTACCCGGTTACCGGCTATTCTTCTGTGTTGTGGCGGCAAGCGCATTGATGTTTGTCGACCACCGTTTCACTCGCATGGAAGATCTGCGCGCCCAAATGACCACGATCGTTGCACCCATTCAGTGGGCGGTTAGTGTGCCCAGCGATCTGCTGAACTGGGGGGCGCTGGCGCTCTCCGACCAGCAGGCGCTGGTGGATGAAAATCGACGCTTGCGCGAGCAAATATTGACACTTTCCCACCGTGGTCAACGCTTGGCGAATTTGACTGCTGAGAACGCGGAGCTGCGCCAACTGCTGGGCGCCGCCGAGCGGCGGGACATTCCCTATATGACGGCGGAACTGCTGTCGTTGGACAACGACCCTTTTAGCCATCAGATGGTGGTCGACCGTGGGCATCGTAACGGTGCCTACGTGGGGCAGCCGGTGATCGATGCATCAGGACTCGTCGGCCAGGTGACGGCCGTCTCGGCATACTCGAGTCGGGTCTTGTTGCTGGCCGATGCCAGCCACGCGCTGCCGGTCCAGGTCAATCGCAACGGTCTGCGCTTCATCGTTCAGGGCACTGGCCGCTACGGCAGTGTGAACGTGCTTCACGTACCGGATACGGCCGATATCCGTGAAGGTGATCTGCTGACCACGTCCGGATTGGCGGGGCGCTTTCCGCCGGGCTACCCCGTGGCGAGGGTAACTGAGGTTTATCACGATCCTGGCCAGCCGTTTGCTCGTGTGGTCGCTGAACCATCTGCCCAGCTCCAGCGTTCGCGACATTTTTTGCTGCTTTTTCCACCTCCCCGCGAAGAGTTGGATCCGTCTATTTGGGATGAGTCCATGGAGATTTCAGCCGACGCGCTCCATGCTGCTCAGCGGCTTGGGCAACCAGCCCCCCCGTCCGAAGAGGAGGCGCGCTAATGGCACGTGCGCCGATGGTACCGCTCGTGGTGGTCTGGCTCAGTCTCGTATTGGCGCTGTGCCTGCAGGTCATGCCACTTGCTGATGGTTGGCAAGTGTTTCGCCCCGAATGGGTGGGGCTCATGCTCATCTACTGGTGCATGCGTGCCCCTGATAGGGTTGGTGTCTTTCATGGCTTCGTATTTGGCCTATTGATGGATCTCATCGAGGGGACGGCACTAGGGCAGCACGCGCTCATCCTGTCGTTACTGGCGTTTTTAGCGGCGCTGGTCTATCCCCGTTTTCGCGCTTACTCGTTGGTACAGCAATCGGTGCTGGTGCTGGTGCTGCTGGGGTTGGTTCAGCTCATCGAGCAGTGGCTGCGCACGTTGACCGGCGACTTCTCGATCCACCTCTCTTTCTTGATTCCTTCGCTGGTGAGCGCGCTGCTGTGGCCTTGGCTGGCGACGATGTTCCACGCCATCGAACGGCGCATGGCCAATGCGTGACGTTGCCACGACTCCCGTGCTCTGCTTGGCCTCTGCTTCACCGCGACGCCAGGCGCTGCTCGCGTCGATCGGCGTGCCCGTCACCGTCATGCCCAGTAACGTCGATGAAACGCCCATCGAGGGAGAATCCCCCGCCGCTTATGTAGAGCGGCTGGCCATTGCCAAGGCAGAGGCAGCGACGGGGGAAACCACGCTGCCCGTGCTAGGGTCGGACACGGCGGTGGTCGTCGACGATACGATTCTGGGCAAGCCGCGCGACCAGCAGCACGCGGCTGATATGTTATCGCTGTTAGCAGGGCGGTCGCACCGAGTACTCACGGCAGTAGCGGTCAGCGGGTCGCGGGGTATACTCTCCTGCTGTGTGACCACCGAGGTCATCATGCGCGCGTTAACGGCAGACGAGATCGAATGCTATTGGCATACCGGTGAACCTGTCGATAAAGCGGGCGGGTATGCCATCCAGGGGCTAGCCGCTATTTTTATCGAACGAATTCAGGGCAGTCATTCCGCCGTGGTAGGACTGCCTCTTTTTGAAACCACGCGCTTGCTTCGCCAGCAAGGGGTTCCCATTTGGGCGGGCCGTTATCTTACGTAACCACCGACTCATCGCCCGCTGCGCTGGCAAGGAATTGGACACCCAATAAGGAATTTTGCATGAGCGGTGAAGTCCTCATCAATTTAACGCCCATGGAGACCCGCGTTGCGCTGGTAGAAAACGGCGTATTGCAAGAGGCGCTCATCGAGCGCTCTCGCAGGCGCGGTATCGTAGGCAATATCTACAAAGGCAAAGTCGTTCGCGTACTGCCTGGCATGCAGGCTGCTTTTGTCGATATTGGCTTGGAGCGTGCGGCGTTCATCCATGCACACGAAGTCATGCCGCCCGGCACTCCTAGCGAGGAGCAGCAAACCATTGGGCAACTGCTCCACGAAGGCCAAGCCCTGGTCGTTCAGGTCACCAAAGATCCCATCGGCACCAAAGGGGCACGTCTAACCACGCACTTATCGATCCCCTCGCGGTACTTGGTTTACATGCCTGACTCGCCACACCACGGCGTGTCGCAGCGCATCGAGGACGAGCGTGAGCGTGAACGCTTGAAGATGCTGCTAGACAAGAGCATCGAGGAGCAAACCCTCGAGGTGACAGGCGGCTTCATCGTGCGGACTGCCGCAGAGGGCGTGGGCGATGAAGAACTGGCCAGCGATATGTACTTCCTGTTGCGCATTTGGCGAAAAGTCAGCGAGCGCAAAATCACTGCTGCACCGCCCAGCGTCATTTATGACGACCTGCCGCTGTTCATGCGCACGCTCCGAGACGTGATGCGCGATGACATCGAGAAGGTGCGCATCGATTCCCGGGAAAACTTCGTCAAGCTCGTGGAGTTCGCAGAAGAGTTCATGCCCGATGCGGTCGACCGTATAGAGTACTATCCCGGTGAGCGTCCGATCTTCGATCTCTATAGTGTCGAAGACGAGATTCAGAAAGCGCTGGGGCGCAAGGTGCAACTCAAATCGGGCGGGTATTTGGTCATCGACCCGACCGAGGCCATGACGACCATCGATGTGAATACCGGTGGCTACGTGGGGCATCGCAATCTCGAAGAGACGATTTTCAAGACCAATTTGGAAGCCGCCACTGCCATTGCGCGCCAGCTTCGTTTACGCAATCTTGGCGGTATCATCATCATCGACTTCATCGATATGGTGGATGTCGAGCACCAGCGTCAAGTGTTGCGCGTGTTAGAGAAAGCGTTAGAGCGTGATCACGCCAAAACCAAATGCACCGGTGTTACCGAGCTTGGACTGGTGCAGTTAACGCGTAAGCGTACTCGGGAAAGCTTAGAGCAGACTCTCTGCGAAGCATGTCCGACCTGTGGCGGCCGCGGGACCCTCAAAACTCCAGAAACCATCTGTTACGAAATCTTCCGGGAGATCCTCCGCGAAGAGCGTGCCTATAGCGCAGAGACCTATATGGTGCTGGCGTCGCAGCCGGTGGTGGATCGCCTGCTGGATGAAGAGTCTGCCGCTGTCGCCGATCTGGAGACCTTCATCAATAAAACGATCCGTTTCCAGGTCGAGCAGCACTACTCTCAAGAGCAGTACGACATCGTACTGATGTAATGATGTCATCACGCTCTCTCGTTCGTGGCTGTTGGATCAGCGTCGCTGCCGTGCTGGCGACGCTGGCTGTGGTGATGCTGGCGTTTCGTCTATTGGCCAGCCAGGCGGATGCCTTGACCCCACGTATCGAAGCAATGCTCGAAGCGCGCATCGGGGTGCCGGTACACGTCGACCGGCTAGCACTCTCGTTAGAACGTAATGTTCTGCACCTAGCGCTCGATGAACTTAAGGCGCAAACCCCTGAGGGACAGGCCTTGGTGGAGGTCGACCGCCTGTCGCTACGTCTCGATGTCTGGGAGAGCTTGCGTCGGTTGGCACCCATCTTCAGCGATGCGCGTATGTTTGGGCTGCGCTTTCATCTTTACCAACAGCAGGATAGCGGATGGGGGTGGCCCTCTCCGGCCGAACTCCCCCTGGGCGTGACGCCCCAGCCCGACGTCGACCTCGACGCCTTAGATGCTTGGGCGGGCCTGTTACTGCGCCAGCGCGTCTGGGTGGATGATAGTCGTGTCACCCTGCATGGCGAGGAGCAAACCGTGATGCTACACGCGCCCACGCTCTTGTTGAGCGGTGATCGGCGACGGACGCGTCTAGAGGGCGCACTGACCATCGTCGATACGCCTGATGCGGCGAATGCCGAGCTTCCGGCTATGACCCTTCGTGCCGAAATGCAGCCAGGAAAGCAGGGGTTTAGCGACTTTTCGGCGGCTCTTCAGCTGGACATGCAGCTTGACCACTTGGTGGTACTGGCCGCCCTGTTTCGTCCGGATCGGATGCCCTTTTTGGAGCAGGTGGGTGGCCAGGTACAGCTTTGGGGTCGTTGGCAAGAGGGTGCCTTGGCCGATGCGCGGCTGGCACTGGATGTTCCTGAGCTCACCCTGCGTCAGGATGTCGAATACGCCGTGCTTCGCAATATTCAGGCCAGCGGACAGTGGCTGCGTGATGGCGATGGGGGGGAGGCATGGCTCAGCGGCAGTGCCGAGACCGTCGAGTGGGCACAACCCGAGGGGGGCAGCGCTGGCCCGGCACTACCACGTCACTGGTATCTATCGCATCAACCCGGACAGTGGGAATTGCGCACCAGCGCATTCGAGCTCGCCTCTTTGGCGGCGTGGCGTGAGTATGCACTATTGCCTGAGTCGGTGACGCGGGTTCTGCAAACACTTTCACCCCGCGGGCAGGTGCAGGGCTTACGTCTAGGCCAGCGTGACGGCCGTTGGGGGGTCGATGCAGCCCTGACCAACGTTGCCGTTTTGCCATGGCAGCAGGCACCGGGCGGCGGGCCGCTGGATGCCTGGGTTCAGGCGCGCGATTTGCGTGGGCGTGTGACCTTTAATAGCGCGGGCGATAGCGCGCTTTACTTCCCTGAACTGTTTGATGCGCCGATGCAGCTTCGCCATGCAGAAGGGGTCGTCGAGTGGGTTTACGACGGCCCCAATACCATGATCAGCGGTCGCGATCTGAACGTCGATTGGGAGGGAGCTCGTGTCAGCGGTGGCTTTGGCCTGATCACTGGGCAGCAAAACGGCCAGTTCGGTCTCGACATCGCCTTTGCCGACGTGGATGCGCGCGCTCGTCCGCTCTCGCAGTGGCTGCCGATGAAAGCGTTCGACCCAGCGCTGCGCGATTGGTTGGCCAGCGATATAGGGGGCATGGTGCCTCAGGGCTCTTTGAAGCTCAGCCAGCCGCTGGGGCCGCGCGCGTCATCGGATCAGCTATCGGCAACGCTGGCACTGGCGATCGAGCAGGGCTATCTACCGATAGCGCCTGATTGGCCCCTACTAGAGGATCTTGAGGGGCGCTTGCTCTGGCAAGGAGGCGTATTGCAAGCCGAAGTGGCACATGCGCAGAGTCAGGGTGTGGAAGTCGCCAATGGTGTGGTACGTATGGAAGAGAAGCAGCCACTGACGCTGTCGGCAGACGTACATAGTCATGGCGCTGCGTTGCTGAGTTTCCTTCGCGCCATGCCCGACATGGATACGCTACCCCTCGACGCGCTGTCGGCGCAGGGACATCTTGACGGTGACGTCGCGCTGGAGCTGCCACTCGAATCCCCAGAGACGCTTCAGCTCGAGATCAATGTCCGCCCGGTGCTATCGGCTGTCGGCTATGCGCCGCTGCCTATTACGCTGCGTGAACTGGGGGGGGAACTTCACTGGCAACAAGTGGGGCAGGCGCATGCCCTGACCGGCGACTTGAGTAGTCAGTGGCAGGGAGGGAATCTGCGGGCGACATTCTTGGCCGATGAGCGCATCGCCCTTGAAGGGAGCGTAGCGACCTCAGCGCTCTGGTCGCTGGCGAGCGTGCCTGCCGAACAAGCTCGTCAAATCATCGACGGTAGCACGCCGTGGCAAGGGGAGGTCACGCTGACGCCTAGCCCCGTGGTGACGTTGCAAAGTCGCCTTCTCGGCGTGACGAGCGAGCTGCCCGAGCCATTTGCCAAGCGCAGCGAAGAGGCCTGGCCGTTACAGTTACGCGCTGAGTTGGCCTCTGGGCGTACTTCCGTTGAGTTGGCCGATAAGCTCGTGGCCAAGGTACACTCTTTAGAGGGTGGCGCACAGGCAGGGCAAGTAGCGCTAGGCAGCGCGGTATCGCGCTCCGGCTGGTCCCGACAGCCGGGCTGGCGCTTGGATGCAGGTCTTGACACACTGGACCCGTTGGCGTGGCAAGCAGCCCTTGCTCCGCTGATGTCAGGAAATCTGGAAAACGCTTCCAGCCGTGGTGACCGTTCGCCTTTCGACGTGCGGCTGCGCACTGAGTGTCTGATGTATCGTGAGACCTGTCTGGGCGCGATGACGGCCTCAGGAACGATCGAACCTCGGCGTGCAGCCTTAACCCTCAATGGTGATGTGCTGAACGGCCGGGTCGACTACCAACCTGCCAGCGAGCGTCCGCTGGACATCGCCATCACCACGCTGACGCTGGATCCATTGTTCGATCTCCCCGCCAACACCCATGATGCCAACGTCGCTGCTCCCGACTCCTGGATCGAGGCGGTCGATACCCAGTACGCAGATCCCGTGCCAATCCCAGACGGCTTGGCGGCGCTGCCTAATGGCCGGTTGCGACTGGCGGAAGTGAGTGTGGGTAATCGCCGCTACGGACCGCTTACCGCGTTTTGGCAAGCCGATGAGCGTCGTTTTACGCTTGCGCCGGTGGGGCTGACACTCGGTCAGCTCTCTGCGCGAGGCGAACTG
Source organism: Halomonas sp. BL6 (assembly GCF_006228115.1). Taxonomy (NCBI): domain Bacteria; kingdom Pseudomonadati; phylum Pseudomonadota; class Gammaproteobacteria; order Oceanospirillales; family Halomonadaceae; genus Halomonas; species Halomonas sp. BL6. The sequence continues at coordinate 272,953 of NZ_VDGL01000004.1, forward strand.
GTGTGGGAGGGCAATGCGGTGAACAGTCGAACCCGCGCCGATATTTCTATTCAGGGAGGCGATGTCGGTACGGCGCTAGAGCGGCTAGGGCAGCCGGTGGCCATGCGAAGCCGTACGACGGATGTATCCGCCAACCTCACGTGGCCCGGCGCACCCTGGCAGGTGGATTTGAGCCGAGCCGGTGGAGAGATGAGCGCGGATCTTCGTGATGGGCGTTTCGTGACGCTCGAATCGACGCCAGCCCGCCTGGTTGGACTGCTCAATTTCGATAACATTCTGCGCCGCTTGCGCTTCGATTTTTCCGATTTGACGGGTCAAGGCACCGCCTTCGATCGTGTGCACGGTACCGCTGACGTGGCCCAGGGGCAGCTGCTGCTGCGCGGCCCCCTACAAATTGATGCCCCTGCGACCACGCTGACGCTGACAGGAAGTGTTAACCTCTTACAGCGTGAACTCGATCAGCGTCTCGGCGTCACACTGCCTGTGAGCCAAAGTTTACCCATCGCCGCCATTGCGGTCGGCGCGCCCATCGTTGGCGGCGCGCTATTCATTGCCGACCAGCTATTCGGCGATGCGTTGGATCAAGCAACCACTCTCTATTATCGCGTGCGAGGTCCTTGGACCTCGCCGCAAGTGACTTTAGAAGGCCCCCAATGACCCCACAAACAAGCGATATCGAGTCTGCCGTTTCCATTTTGCTTACCCCTGGTGGTCTCGATCTTGACGCCCTGGATACTGGCCTTGGTTATGCCCTGGGAGCGGGCATCGATTATGCCGATCTCTATTTTCAGCGAACTTGGCAAGAAGGGTGGGTGCTGGAGGATGGCGAGGTCAAAGAGGCCAGCTATAACATTGATGGTGGCGTGGGCGTGCGCTCGCTGGCGGGTGAGAAAACGGGGTTTGCGTACTCCAATCAAATCACCGCCGATGCGTTGATGGACACCGGGCGAACGGCGGCTGGTATCGTTCGCAGCGGAAAACAGTTACCCGGTCAGAAAGTAACGCCGGTCAGCGCCGCCGCGCGTTATTCAGGAATCGATCCGCTTGCCGGGTTATCAGCGGAAGAAAAGGTCGCGATGTTGAAAGAGGCCGATCGCATAGCGCGAGCCGCAGATCCCAGTATCAGCCAAGTGAGCGCGTCGCTCTCTGGCACCTACGAAGTCGTGTTGGTGCGCGCCAGCGACGGCACCCTTGCCGCCGATATTCGCCCCCTCGTGCGTTTCAACGTCAGTGTGATTGCGGCCAAAAACGGCCGCCGGGAGCGCGGTGGCGCGGGCGGCGGTGGTCGTTACTCGATGTCGCGTCTGCGTGATGAAGGCGTGGCCGAGCGCTACGCAAAAGAAGCGGTGCGTCAAGCGCTGGTCAACCTGGAGGCCGTCGACGCACCGGCCGGGCAGATGCCGGTGGTGTTAGGGGCGGGTTGGCCTGGTATTCTTCTGCACGAAGCCGTTGGGCACGGATTGGAAGGCGATTTCAACCGCAAAGGCAGCTCGGCGTTTGCCGGGCGGATGGGGCAGCAGGTCGCCGCCAAGGGCGTCACGGTGGTCGACGATGCCACGGTGGCCGATAGCCGTGGCGCGCTCAGTGTGGACGACGAAGGCACGCCCGGTCAGTACACGCCGTTGATCGAAGACGGTATTTTGACGGGCTATATGCAGGATAAGCTGAATGCGCGCTTGATGAAAATGGCGCCCACCGGTAATGCGCGTCGCGAGTCGTTTGCGCATTTGCCAATGCCACGTATGACCAACACGGTCATGCTGGCGGGGCAGGATGATCCTGACGACATCATCAAAAGCGTCAAGCGGGGTATCTATGCCGTCAGCTTTGGCGGCGGCCAAGTAGACATTACCTCGGGTAAGTTCGTCTTTTCGGCCAGCGAAGCTTACATGATCGAAGATGGCAAGGTCACAGCGCCGGTCAAGGGCGCGACGCTGATAGGCAACGGGCCCGAAGCCATGGGCAGAGTGTCGATGATTGGCCATGACATGGCGATGGATACCGGCATTGGCGTGTGTGGTAAAGAGGGGCAGGGCGTGCCCGTCGGTGTCGGTCAGCCCACGCTTAAGCTGGATGAGCTGACCGTCGGCGGTACGCAGTCTTCATGACTGGCTTAAAGCGCTAGCGTCTCACGCAGGTGTTTGAACAGCTTGCGCGAGCTGGTGGGGGGCTTGCCCTGTTCGCGTTCTTTACGCGCGTTGCGCACGAGTTGGCGCAGCGCTTGCCGATCCGCATTGGGATAATCGACCACGAAGAGATCGACGGCATCGTCGCCCTCGTCGATCATGCGGTCTCGCCACTTTTCCAGGCGATGAAAAGCATGATCGCGCTGCTCTTTTTCTTGTTCGATGGCGTCGAAAACGCCTTGAATGGCCGTTAGATCCTCTTTGCGGATGAGCTTGCCAACGTACTGCATATGACGTCGGCGGCCCTCATGGGAGCGAATGCGAGCGGTTTCATCGATGGCGCGCAGCATATCGTCAGACAGCGGAAAGCGTGAGCGTTCGGTGGGGTTCATGGCAATCAGGGTTTCGCCAAGCGCCTGTAAGGCGTGCATTTCTCGCTTTAGCTGCGATTTACTGGGGCGTTCTACCTGTTCGTCGATGTCAATTGGCTCGGGACGTTGCTTGGGCATATAGCTACTCACAGATTAGATTCGTTCGCAGCATTATATCAGGCTGTGACCACAACATTGATCCGCCAACGCGTTTCAGGCGAAAAGGAGGCCACATGGCACAGGCATTTGATGCATCGGCGCAGCAGGCATTACTGACACAGCGCGCTGAAGAAGCGCTTGCCCTAGCAAAGCAGCTAGGAGCAGATGCTGCTGAAGTGGGTGCCAGCGTCGATCAAGGCATGGGCGTCAGCGTTCGTTTAGGCGATGTGGAAACCGTTGAGCTGTCGCGCGATCAGGGAATTGCGGTAACGCTATACGTGGGCAAGAGAAAGGGGAGCGCCTCGTCTACCGATGCCAGCAGCGCGTCGATTCGCGCAACGGTCGAAAAAGCGCTCGCGATCGCGCGCTATACCGGAGAAGATCCTGCCGCCGGTTTGGCAGACGCGTCGCTGATGGCCACCGAGCTACCCGATTTGAAAGTCCACCACCCTTGGACGCTCACCACGGATGAGGCCATCGACCTGGCCCTTCGCTGCGAGCAGGCTGGACGCAGCGCGGAGGGAATTCATCAGTCGGAGGGTGCGTCACTCTCCAGCGGCGAGGGTGTCCGTGTTTATGCCAACAGCCACGGATTTTTGGGCACTCAAAAAGGCAGCAATCACTCGCTCTCATGCATGCTGATCGCCCAGGACGATCAGGGTATGCAGCGCGACTATGATTACACCGCCGCACGTAATCCACACCATTTACGCAGCCCGGAAGAGGTCGGTCGAGAAGCGGCAACTCGCACGCTTCGCCGACTGGGTGCGCGTCGGCCACCGACCGGTACCTTTCCGGTGCTGTTCGACCCTACGCTAGCCAGCGGCCTGATCGGTCATCTAATGAGCGCCTTGGCAGGCGGTGCGCTATACCGAGAAGCCTCTTTTCTGTGTGACCGTCTGGGAACGCCGCTTTTCCCCGAGTGGTTTGGCTTGGAAGAGCGACCCATGGAAGTGGGGGCGACGGCGAGCTCGCCGTTCGATGCCGAGGGGGTGCAAACCCGTAATAATCGATTCATCGATCGGGGGCAGGTTGCCAGCTACATGCTTTCTGCTTATAGCGCACGGCGTTTAGGTATGCACTCGACTGGAAATGCAGGTGGCGCGCGCAATTTACGCCTGCTGGCTCCGTTAACGCCACGAGCCGAGCTGTTGAGTCAGATGGGGCAAGGTATTTGGGTCACCGAGCTCATGGGGCAGGGGGTGAACGGTGTGACCGGTGATTACTCGCGGGGAGCGGCAGGCTTTTGGATTGAAAACGGTGAAGTTCAGTACCCAATCGAGGAGTTCACGATCGCCAGTAACCTGAACAAGATGTTTGCCGGGCTGAGCGGCGTAGGGGATGACACGGATACACGGGGCAGCATTCACACGGGGAGCTGGCTGGTGGATGCGATGACCGTGGCGGGCAGCTAAGCGTACGCTGCATCGATTACTGATCTTCTTCAAACCGAGCGTCGAATAGCGCCTCGATAGCATCGAGCGCTCGTTCGGCGTCTTCCCCTTCTGCAATGACGGTGAGCTCGGTCCCGCAGGGCGCGGCGAGCATGAGCAGTGACATGATATTGGCAGCATCCGCTTTTTGCTGCTTCTTGTACACATGAATCTGGGCAGAGAACTGCTGGCCACACTGAACCAGTTTGGTGGCTGCGCGGGCGTGAAGGCCGCGCTGATTGGTAAGGGTCAACGTTCTTTCGGGCACTCTGGTTCCTTTTTGCCGAGTGGGGTTTTAGGGAGGGCTCAGGGAGTACTGGGCGTCGCCGCCGTATGTTGGGTTGTCGGCGTTTCGCTGAGCGTGTACTGCAGCCCTAGCTCGCGATGCCTCAACTGCACTTCCCCTGTTTGTTTGACGAGCCGCTGTGCAAGCTGCTCGATCATATAAACGGACCGGTGTTGGCCGCCCGTGCAGCCAATGGCCACGGTCATATAGCTGCGATGGCTATTTTGATAGGCCGGTAGCCACTTCTCCAGCCACGTTTCAATATCGCTTGCCATGGCCTCTACCACGGGGTAGCCGCTCAAGAAGTCGATGATGTTGGCGTCGCGACCGGTATATTGGCGCAGAGTAGGGTCCCAATAAGGATTGGGCAAGCAGCGTACGTCGAACACGAGGTCGGCATCCAGCGGAACGCCGCGTTTGTAGCCAAAGGACTCGAAGGTGAGCGTCAGTTGATGCTGGCGCTGATGAGCTACTTGGTCGGTAATGCGGCGTCGCAGATCGTGTACGGAGAGTCGAGACGTATCGATCAATAAATCGGCGAGGTCGCGAATGTCATTCAGCGTTTCTTCTTCTTTGTTGATCGCTTCTTCCAGCGTCATGTCGCTATCACGGGTGAGGGGATGACGACGGCGGGTGGCCGAGTAACGCTCCAGCAAAATACGCGCATCGGTTGTCAGGTAGATCACCTGAAAACGAATTTCCCGGTGGCGCAATTCTTCAAGTAGCGCTGGCAGACGCTCCAGCGCAGTAGGTAAGTTGCGTGCGTCGATACTGACGGCAATCCGGGTGCGCTCACCCTGGGCGCGCAACTCGTCGATAAGCGAGCCCAACAGCATGGCAGGCAAGTTATCGATCGCGTAATAGCCAAGATCTTCCAGCGCTTGTAAGGCGATAGACTTACCGGAACCTGAACGGCCGCTAATGATCACCAGTTGCATAGCGTCTCTCTTGGCGTTTGAGCGTAAGAAGTAAAGACAAATTGAAGGAGTAGATCTGTTACGCAGCTTGTTCGCGTATCTTGGCCGTTATCAGCGTCAACAGTTCTTTTTGACTGCCTGCTTTGCGCAGCTGTTGGCGAGTATCGGCGTCGTTCATGATCGTCGCGACTTGTCCGAGCAAAGCAAGGTGCGTGTCATCGGCTTCTTCAGGCACCAGCAAAACGAACACGAGATCGACCGGGTCCCCATCGATGGCATCGAAATCGACGGGTTCCGCCAGTTTCAAAAAGCCAGCAATGGGGGCACTGCAGTGCGGGCTTCTTGCGTGGGGAATGGCAACACCGTTGCCAATCCCCGTGCTGCCAAGACGCTCGCGCCCAATCAAACGACTGAACACTTCTTGGCTGTCGAGGCTGGGCGTGTTTTGGGCGATGAAGGTGCTGAAAAACTCCAGCACCCGCTTTTTGCTGCCCCCGGGTACGTCATAAAGCACGCGCTCCGGGGGGAGAATGGTTTCCAACGTCATTGAGTTAACGCACGCCTGCGCCTTGAGCGCGAGCTTGTGCTTTTTCCTTGTGTTTGACGAGTTGACGATCGATTTTGTCCGCAAGGGCATCGATGGCGGCATACATATCGTTATCGAGTGCCTCGGCATGAAGGTCAGCACCGGCGGCATGTAGCGTGCACGCTGCCTGCTGGCGCTCCTTTTCGACAGATAAGGTCACTTGTACCGTGGTGATATTGTCGTAGTGTCGTTCGACGCGTTCCAGCTTTTCGTTAACGTAGTCACGCAAGGCGTCAGTCAGTTCAACGTGATGACCAGTGATGTTTACTTGCATTGACGTGCTCCTTATCCATCGGGCTGTACTTCGATTGTAACCCTTTTTACGCTATTGCAAAGCCCTTGCGGTGAGTTTGTCACGACCAAACGTTTAACTAGCGTAAACGGCGGCGCTCGCTCGAAGAGGGAATGCCCATCGACTCGCGATATTTCGCGACGGTACGTCGTGCCACGCTTATTCCGCCCTCTTCGAGAAGCGTCACCAAGCGACTATCGGAGAGCGGTTTGCCTGAGGGCTCCTCTTGAATGAGCTTTTTGATACGTGCGCGAATGGCCGTGCTCGAGTGGCTGTCGCCGCCGTCTTGGCCACTGACTTGACTGGAGAAAAAGTATTTCAACTCGAACACGCCACGCGGTGTATGAATGAACTTCTGTGTCGTCACGCGTGAGATGGTCGACTCATGCATCTCTACGGCTTCGGCGATGTCGGCCAAGATCAGCGGCTTCATGGCCTCTTCGCCGTGCTCTAGAAAGCCAATTTGGCGAGCGATGATTTCACGCCCCACGCGCAGCAAGGTGTCATTGCGGCTAGAGAGGCTTTTGATCAGCCAGCGCGCTTCTTGAAGGTGCTCTTTCAAGAACTGGTTGTCCTGGCTCTTGTCGGCGCGTTTGATCAAGCTGGCGTAGTCGGGTTGGATGCGTAGCCGTGGAAGAGCGTCCGGGTTGAGCTCTAAATGCCAGCCTTCGTTGTCATGGCGCACGACCAGATCGGGAGTGATGTAGCTATCGTCGGTCACGCCGTAGGCGCTGCCGGGTCGGGGATCGAGGCTGCGAATTAATCGAATGACGTCATCCAGCTGCTCATCGTCCAGGCTCAAACGGCGCTTGAGGAGGCGCATATCGTCTTTGCCTAGCGCCTCCAAAAACTGTCGTACCAGCCGTTTGGCTGGCATCAATAGCGGGGTGTCTTCCGGCAACGCAGCAAGTTGAAGCATCAGACATTCTCGCAGGTCGCGAGCGAATACGCCGGTCGGCTCGAACTGCTGCAAGCGCAGTAGGGTATTTTCCACTTCCCGTTGGCTCAAGCCGTCATGACCTTGTGCTTTGAGCCCTTCACGAATGTCGTTGAGCGGCTGGGTAAGATAACCATTGGCGTCCAGCGCATCGATCAGGCTCTCCGCAATTGCATATTCCCGTGAGCTGACATCGGTCATGGCCAGTTGCCACAGCAAATGGCCATGAAGGCTTTGGCCAGCGGCTTGACGCTCGAAGTCGGGTCCTTCGCTACCACCGCTCAGACTGCCCATGTCTTGATAGGTGTCCGACCAGTCGCTGTCGACGGAGAGTTCGTTGGGAATGCTGTCAGACCACTCGGCCTCTTGCGGCTCGCTGACTGCCTGCTCTCCAAACTCGTCCTCTTGCTCGAGCATAGGGTTGGCGTCAAGCGCTTGCTGAATTTCTTGACGGAGGTCCAGCGTAGAGAGCTGCAGCAAGGCAATGGCCTGTTGCAGCTGGGGTGTCATGGTCAGCTGTGTGCCGATACGCAATTGGAGAGAAGCTTTCATGACCATCTGAGAACCACTCGTTAATCAGAAAGCTCCACCCTAGAGCGAGTTATGGCTACGTGCAAGTGCAATAAGCATGCCACTAAAAGAAAAGTTTGGTCAGGCCTCGGTTTAGAGCCGGAAATCAGCGCCCAGATAGACGTCGCGGACCTTTTGGTTATTGAGAATCTCCTGGGCGTTTCCACTGGCGATGATGTGGCCATCGCCAACGATGTAGGCGATATCGCAAATATCCAGGGTTTCACGCACGTTGTGGTCGGTGATCAAGACGCCGATGTGGCGTTTTTTGAGTGCGCGGATAATGGTTTTGATTTCGCCGACCGAAATAGGGTCGACCCCGGCAAAGGGTTCGTCGAGTAGAATGAACGCGGGCTCGGTGGCCAGCGACCGCGCGATCTCTACTCGACGGCGCTCGCCTCCTGAGAGGCTCATGCCTAGGTTGTCACGAATATGGGTGATATGAAAATCTTCGAGCAGTGACTCCAGGCGAGCTTCTCTGGCGCTGCGATCGAGCGTTTTGCGCGTCTCGAGGATGGCCATGATGTTATCGGCTACCGAGAGCTTGCGAAAAATCGAGGCCTCTTGGGGAAGATACCCAATGCCTGCCATGGCGCGTTCGTGCATGGGCGCGTGGGTCAAATCCAGATCGTCGATACCCACATTGCCCGCATCGGATTTGACCAGTCCGACGATCATGTAAAACGAGGTGGTTTTACCGGCTCCATTGGGGCCCAACAGTCCAACGACACTGCCCTGGGCGATTTCCAGGTTGATGTCCTTGACGACGCGGCGGCGTTTGTAGCTCTTCGCTAGGTGGTGGGCGTAGAGCGTTTTGACAGGTGCGGAATCTGCAGACGTTGATGCTGCCACGTGGGCGCTCCCTATTGTTCCGGCTGAAGGGTCATGCGAATGCGCTGGTTGTCGCTACCGTTCACGTCGGAGCGAGCTTGCACCACTTCCTGGTCGATGAAGTACTCTAGGCGGCCCCCTTGAAAGCGGTCGCCTTGCTGGGTCAGTTCGGCTTGGTCGATCAGCTCCACGCGGCGTTCGGCGACGTGATAGATGATGCGCCGCGCCCAACCTTCCATGGGGGTCTCCTGGTCGTCGAGACGATTGCGCAAGTAGGCACGCTCACCCGTGGCAATGGCTTGAGAAAGTTCCCCTGCATCATTGCGCTGAATCTCTACGCGTTCGCCGCGCAATTGCATTTCGCCTTGACGAATATCCACGTTACCTGAGTAAACTGCGGTGCCCGCGCGCTGGTCGAGGTCCAGGCGGTCGGCTTCTACTTCGATGGGTGCTTGGCTTTGCGCCATGGCAGCCGTCGCCAGCGGTAGCGTTAAAGCAAAGAGGGTGGTGCGGAGAGAGGCATTCATCGCGACTCCTAGGGGGTACGAGTGGCCGGCGGATGCACGCCGCGCACGTTGTTGGTCAGGCGGACCTGGCTGTCATCCAGCCAAACGTCCATGCGGGAAGCTTCCATACGCTGAGGGGGCTGCTGCAACAGCACGGGCGTAGTGCTCCAGGCGTGGCGGGTCACGCCATCGTAGTTGAGTTGCTGTGTATCGAGCTGCCAACCCTCTTCAGGCGCGAGCAGCCGGGCAGACCCGCGCAGCGTCAAGGCCTGAGTATCGGTATTCAGGGTGCCGGTATCCGCGGTCGCCAACCACTCCCGCTGTTCGCTATCGAACAGCGTAGCACGTGGCGACACGACATCTGTCATGGCCGTTTGAGGTGTATGCACTAGCCGGGGAGTGACCAGCGACTGCTGAATCGCCCCCGATTCCCCAAATAGGGTGATTTCGGCATTCTCTAATACATGACCTGGCTCCTGAGCGCGCGCTTGCTCGTCGATATCTCGCTCTTGGGCGCTGCGCGGGTCGAGCCAAACCAAAAGCATGCCCAGGACGACGACCAGTGCCGTTACCCAAACTCGTTTTCTGAGCTTTACGCCCATCATGAGTGCCTGTGAAGATAGGTGTCGAGTACGGCATCCCAATGCCCTTGGGAGGTGAGCAGCGTATCGCAAATTTCACGCACCGCGCCGTGCCCGCCCAACCGTTCGGTGATCCAATCGGCGTGGGTATGCATATAATCGGGTGCATTGGGGACCGTGATGCCAACGCCTGCGCGCTTGATGGGTGCCAAGTCTGGCAGGTCGTCCCCGCAGTAAGCGACTTGTTCGAGCGTAATATCCAGCCGCTGGCAGAGGGCTCTCAGGGTCGTGAGTTTGTCTTCGCAGCCTTGATGCACATGGCTGATACCTAGTGCCGCAGCGCGCTGGCTGACCATCGGCGAATCGCGGCCGGTGATGAGCGCCACATGAATGCCAACGCGTTTGAGCAGTTTCAAGCCATGCCCATCCTGAGTGTGAAACGCTTTGATCTCGATGCCGTCGGCTTGAAAGTAGAGTCGGCCGTCCGTCAAAACGCCATCTACGTCTAGTGCAAGTAGTTTTACGCGGCGGAGCCGGTCGAGTAGTGCATCGGGTAGGGCCATATAGCCTCCTTAACATCCATGGCAAAAAGCGTTATCACGCAGTTAAATCACACCGCTGGCCAGTAAGTCATGCATATGTAGCGCGCCGATGGGACGCTGTTGCTCGTCGACGACGGCCAGCGCGGTTATCCGGCTATCTTCCATAATACGTACCGCTTCGGCTGCTAGCACGTCAGGACCGATGCGTTTGCCTGGGCGCGTCATGACGTCGTCGACTCGCACATCGCGCAAGTCATGAAATTGGTCCAATGTGCGTCTCAGGTCACCGTCGGTATATACACCTGCCAAACGGCCTTCGCTATCGATGACGCAGGTGAACCCAAGCCCTTGGCGTGTGATCTCTAAAAGCGCATCGCGTAGCGGGCTACCCAATGCAACCTGAGGCAGCCGCGTGCCGTCGTGCATGAGATCGCGGACTCGCAGTAGCAGCCGCTTGCCGAGGCTTCCGCCCGGATGAGAGAGCGCAAAATCCTCCGCTGTAAAGCCACGTGCTTCAAGCAAGGCCACGGCAAGGGCGTCCCCCAGTGCTAGCGCGGCGGTGGTCGAGCTTGTAGGGGCAAGATCCAGCGGGCATGCTTCGCGCTCGACGCCGCTGTCCAAATGGGCATCGGCGTGGCGTGCCAGGGTAGAGCCTGGACGTCCAGTCATGCTCACCAGCGGGGTGCCAAGCCTTTTAAGCAGAGGGAGTAGCGCCGTGACTTCAGCTGTTTCGCCGGAGTTAGAGAGCGCCAACACCACGTCGGTACGGGTGATCATACCGAGATCGCCGTGGCTGGCTTCACCTGGGTGTACGAAAAAGGCGGGCGTACCGGTGCTTGCCAGCGTGGCAGCCAGTTTGCCTGCAATATGACCCGACTTGCCCATGCCGGTCACCACCACGCGGCCTTGGCAGGCGAGAATGAGCTGGCAGGCATGGTCGAATTGGTCGTCTAGCTTGGCTTGGAGGCCGCCGATGGCTGCTTGCTCGATTTGCAGCGTGCGCAGCGCACTTTCACGCAGTTGGCTGGGTGTAGAGAGTGGCTGGCCCATGGCATGTCTCGTTTTCATGATGTGAATGGGTAGCTGGTAAGAATAACATCTTGCGGCGCTATTTAGCTAAATCACGACAAGGTCGTCGATGGTATGGAGGGCTCCATTGCATGAACGATGGTGCGCTCACTGTTAGCGTCGCTGCTGTTGAGAGTAGCGTTGGATCATGATGTTCGATACTATTTCGAAAACACTGTTTTTTAAACTGCCCTGTGGCTTGTCGGTTTATACTGACGCGTTCTGGCATCAACGAGGAAGGTCAAACATCATATGACGGATGTACCCTTCATACAGGTCGAAGACATCTACTTTTCCCGTGGTGAGAGCGAGATTTTTCGCGGTGTCAGCATGACCATACCTCGCGGGCAAGTGACGGCCATCATGGGGCCAAGCGGTACCGGTAAGACGACGTTGTTGAAGCTCATCGGTGGCCAGCTCACACCCGACCGTGGACGTATCCTCATCGATGGGCAGGACGTGCATCGGCTCTCACGTAAAGCGCTATTCGCGCTGCGCAAACGCATGGGCATGCTGTTTCAGAGCGGTGCCCTGTTTTCGGATTTGAACGTTTTTGAAAACGTTGCGTTTCCGCTGCGCGTTCATACGGACCTGCCGGACGCAATGATTCGCGATCTGGTGCTATTGAAGCTTCAGGCGGTAGGGCTGCGCGGCGCGAAGCACCTAACGCCCGCCGAGCTGTCCGGTGGGATGGCGCGTCGGGTGGCGTTGGCGCGTGCCGTGGCACTCGATCCTGAGCTAATACTCTACGACGAGCCATTCGTCGGCCAGGACCCTATTTCCATGGGCGTGCTGGTGCAACTGATCAAACGGCTCAATCAGGCGCTGTCACTCACCTCGGTGGTAGTGTCGCATGACATCAAAGAGACGCTGAGCATCGCGGATTACCTCTACTTGATCGCCGATGGTCAAGTCGTTGCTCACGGGACCCCCAGCACGCTGGAAACGAACCAGGATCCTCGCGTCAACCAATTCATGCACGGCAAGCCAGACGGTCCCGTGCCGTTTCACTATCCCGCAGACCCACTTCACCGGGATATCTTCGGTCACGATTCAGTCACAAAGGCAGGGTAGATGCAGGGCAAATTGACACAATATGCGTCGCGCGTGGCCCGTCTGGGGCGAAAAAGCTGCGATGTCGTCGAGGCGCTGGGGCGCGCGACGGTGTTTCTAGCGCAGTCGGCGATAGGCGTGCCGTCACGGGAAGGGTGGTCGCTTTGGATGCGCCAAATGCACTTCGTCGGAGTGCTGTCGCTGGCCATCGTCCTCGTGTCGGGGCTGTTCATTGGCATGGTGCTGGCGCTACAGGGATATACCATTTTGGTGGATTTTGGTGCCGAACAGGCGCTGGGCCAAATGGTGGCGCTCTCACTGCTGCGTGAGCTTGCCCCTGTGGTGGCTGCGCTGCTGTTTGCGGGGCGAGCCGGGTCTGCTTTGACCGCCGAAATCGGACTGATGAAAGCCACCGAGCAGCTCACTAGTATGGAGATGATTGGCGTCGACCCGCTGCGGCGTGTGGTGGCGCCTAGGCTGTGGGCGGGTTTCGTGGCGTTACCGATGTTGACCGTGGGCTTCAGTGTCGTGGGCATTTGGGGCGGCTACTTGGTCGGTGTCGAGTGGCTGGGCGTGTTCGAGGGCTCGTACTGGAGCAACATGCAGGCCAGCGTGTCGTTTCTCGACGATGTTGGTAACGGTATGATCAAAAGCGTGGTGTTTGCCCTCGTCGTAACCTGGATCGCCGTGTTTCAAGGCTATGACCTCGTGCCGACTTCCGAAGGGATCTCCCGAGCCACCACCCGCACGGTGGTATATTCCTCGCTGGCCGTGCTTGGATTGGATTTCGTTTTAACTGCCGTGATGTTCGGCGGTCTTTAAGGGTGGAGTAATGTCATGAAACGCAGCAAAACCATGGAGTTCGGTGTTGGCCTATTTATGTTGGCTGGCATCGTCGGGCTGGTATTTCTCGGCTTGCGGGTCAGCGGCTTAACGCTGTCGGCTCCCTCCGATACGTTCCGCCTTGAGGCCAATTTTGCCAACATCGGCGGGTTGAAGCCGCGTGCTCGGGTCACTATGGCGGGTGTGACCGTAGGCCGAGTAGAGGCCATCGAACTCGATACCCAGTGGTACGACGCCCGTGTAACGATGACGCTGGATAGTGCGCTCGAAGGGCAGCTGTCTCAAGACACCACGGCTGCCATCTTGACGGCTGGCTTACTGGGTGAACAGTACATTGGGTTGAGTGTTGGCGGAGCGCCAGAGGTGTTGGAAGAGGGCGACGTGATTCGCGACACACAGTCCGCTCTAGTGTTGGAAGAACTTATTCAGCAATTCGTATCCAATATGGTCAGCAACGGATGATGGTCAGTCACTCATTGCCATCGGTTTTTTCCTGCAAGAGGTCATGAAGATGTTCAACCTTTATTCTGCTTTTATTCAGCGCTTCGCGTTGGCTGCTGTGCTGATGCTGGCGCCGCTAATGGCGCAAGCGCAAACGCAGTCCCCCGAAGAAGTGGTTCGTGACAATGTCGAATCCTTTATGAGCCAACTCGATGGTAAGAAAGCGTACTATGCCGATAACCTCGATGAGCTAAAAGCATTGGTCGACGAGAGCCTCGATGACGTGGCGGATTTTCGTTACATCGGCGCTAGCGTCATGGGTAGCTATTTCCGCAATGCAACGCCCGAGCAGCGGAGCCGGTTTGCCGACGTGTTCCGCCAAACGCTGATCGATACTTACACGCGTGGGTTGGTGACGTTTGATTACAACGAGCTACGTGTGCTGAACCAGCAGCGCGGCCAGCGCTACGAAGACCAGGCCAGCGTGGATATGGAAGTCGTGGCAAACAATGGTCAGGTCTACCCAGTGAGCTATAGCCTTCGTCTGTCGGATGGTGAGTGGCGTGTAGTGAACGTCATCGTCAACGGCATCAACCTGGGGCTGACTTTCCGTAATCAGTTCGATCAAGCCATGCGTGACAATAACCGCGATTACGATGCAGTCATACGTGGTTGGGCGCCTGAAATCGGTGTCGATGAGCTGGAGCAGGGAGGCGATGCGTGACATCGCTCCTCTCTCGCTCAGAGGTGACGCTGTCAGCACAGGGCGATTCGCTGATGGTCGCAGGCGACTTGACCATGAGTGTCGCCGCCGACGTGGCCGCTCGCGGCGTTCAGTGGCTGCGTCAGTCCGATCATTCTGAGGTCTGTCTGGATTTTGCGAAAATCAATAAAGCGAGCAGCGCAGCGCTGAGCGTGCTGTTTGAGTGGCTACGTGCCTGCCAGGCGCTCCAGGTCAAGGTGCGATCCATCGTGCTGTCGCCGCCGCTGCAGCGTTTGGCGTCTTTGGCAGAACTCGATACCTTGGTTTCACAAGACGTTTTTGCAGACATCGCGTGATCTCTAGAGCAGCCCCCGGGCTGCTCTCTTCATAGTGGGCACGGCTCGGCATCGCCAAGCGAGCCGCTTTTCTTTATCATGTTCGCCCATTACTCACTATTTCAACGACCCCAAAGGAGTTTCCTGTCTCATGCAACCCAACGAGGTAAAAGCACTGCTTGAATCCCGCATCGATGGGTGTGAGTTTCACATCCAGGGTGAAGGCTGCAATTTTCAGGTGATTGCGGTTGGTGAAGCCTTTGAAGGTCTTTCTCCCGTTAAGCGCCAGCAGCTCGTTTACGCCGCGCTCAGCGACGAAATCGCATCGGGTGCCCTACACGCGATCAGCATCAAAACGTTTACACCGACGCAGTGGCAAACTGCGTCGGAAAACGCTCAGTAACGGTCGCCCCATGGATAAACTCATTATTACGGGTAATGGCTCGGTCGATGGAGAAGTGTGGGCAAGCGGTGCCAAAAACGCGGCGCTGCCCATTTTATGTGCGAGCCTTTTGGCAGATGGGCCGGTAGTCATCGGTAATTTGCCGCATCTTCAAGATATTACGACCACGCTAGAGCTGCTTGGGCGGATGGGCGTTGAGCCGGTCATGGGTGAGAAGTTGAGCATTCAGCTTGATGGCTCCCAAGTGTCCCAGTGCCATGCGCCCTACGAGCTAGTGAAAAAAATGCGCGCCTCCATTTTGGTGTTAGGGCCGCTGCTGGCGCACTTCGGTAAGGCGGACGTGTCGCTGCCTGGTGGTTGCGCCATTGGTTCGCGCCCGGTGGATCTGCACCTGCGTGGCCTGGAGGCCATGGGGGCGGAGATCCATGTCGAAGCAGGCTATATCCGTGCCCGTGTTGATGGGCGTTTAAAAGGCGCTACGATCTTTTTCGACACCGTGACCGTGACCGGCACGGAAAACCTGCTGATGGCAGCGACCCTGGCAGACGGGCGGACCGTTCTCGAGAACGCCGCCCGAGAGCCCGAGGTCGTCGATCTCGCCGAGTGCCTGATCAAAATGGGCGCGCAGATTCGAGGTCACGGCACCGACACCATCGTCATCGACGGTGTTGCGTCGCTGCATGGCTGCGAGCACGATGTCATGCCCGATCGTATCGAGACTGGCACGTTTTTAGTGGCCGCCGCCATGACGGGTGGGCGAGTCAAAGTGAAGCGTACGCGAGCCGATATCCTGGAAGCCGTGCTTGCCAAATTGGAAGAGGCGGGCGCGACGATCGAGAGTGGCGACGATTGGATATCATTGGATATGCACGGTAAACGCCCGAAGGCCGTCAATATTCGTACGGCGCCGTATCCCGCATTTCCTACTGACATGCAGGCCCAGTTCGTTGCCATGAATGCCGTTGCCGAGGGGCATTCAAGGGTCGTGGAGACCATCTTCGAGAATCGCTTCATGCATGTTCAAGAGCTGAACCGCATGGGCGCCAACATCGTCCTGGAGGGTAACGCCGCGTTGATCAATGGCGTTGATAAACTCTCGGGCGCTCCCGTCATGGCGACGGATCTTCGTGCGTCAGCGTCTCTCGTCATTGCTGCCATGATGGCCGAAGGGGAAACCTTGGTCGATCGGATCTATCACATCGATCGCGGCTATGAGTGTATCGAGGAAAAATTACAGCTGCTGGGGGCGAAGATTCGCCGTATCCCCGGCTAAGCCACGCGGACAACACTGGCCTTTGACCATGAGTAAGCAACTGATTTTGGCCCTTTCGAAAGGGCGTATCTTGGAAGAAACCCTTCCGCTACTGGCAGATGCGGGCATTACACCTGCCGAGGATCTGAGTAAAAGCCGCAAGCTTTTGTTCGATACCAACTTGCCGGACGTCAAACTGGTGATTATTCGTGCCACTGACGTGCCAACCTACGTGCAGCTAGGCGCGGCGGATGTAGGTATCGCCGGTAAAGACGTGCTGCTGGAGCACGGCGCGGAAGGTCTTTACGAGCCGCTCGACCTGGATATTGCGCGGTGCAAGCTGATGACGGCAGGCGTGACGGGGCAGCCGCCCGCCAAAGCGCGACGCCGAGTAGCGACCAAATTCGTCAACGTGGCACGTCGCTACTACGCAGAGCAGGGTATCCAAGCAGAAGTCATCAAGCTTTATGGTGCCATGGAGCTCGCACCGCTGATGAATTTGGCCGATGAGATCGTCGATATCGTCGATACCGGTAACACGCTGCGCGCCAATGGTATGGAGCCGCGCGAGCTCATTGCCCACATCAGCACGCGTTTGGTGGTCAACAAAGCCGCTATGACCATGAAGCACGACCGTATCAAGCCGCTGCTAGCGCGTCTGGAAAGCGCCGTAAAATCGCGTCAGGCGCAGCCTATTGAATGACAAGAGGTTCATCATGAGCGATACAACCACAGCCACCATTGCCCGCCTATCGACCCGTGATGCGGCTTTTCATCAGCGCCTAGATGCGCTGTTGGATTGGGAGGGCGTGTCTGATAAAGCGGTGCAGGCTCGTGTTGAGGAAATCTTGGCAGACGTCAAACAGCGTGGCGATCAGGCGGTCATCGAGGCAACGAATCGTTTTGACCGTTTGTCCGTCGACGCCATGGAGCAGCTATGCCTCACGCCTGACCAGTTAAAAAAAGCGTATGACGGATTGCCTGCCGAGCAACGGGATGCGCTAGCGATTGCCGCCGAGCGCATCAAGCGCTACCACGAGCGGCAAAAACCGACCTCCTGGCAATACGAAGAGGCTGACGGGACGGTGCTCGGCCAGAAAGTCACGCCGCTCGATCGGGCCGGTATTTATGTGCCGGGTGGGAAGGCTGCCTATCCGTCCTCCGTATTGATGAATGCCATCCCTGCCCACGTGGCGGGCGTGCGTGAAATCGTCATGGTGGTACCTACGCCCGATGGCGTGTTGAATGATCTAGTATTAGCGGCAGCGCATCTGGCGGGCGTGGACTACGTGTTCACCATTGGCGGCGCTCAAGCCGTCGCCGCGCTGGCTTACGGGACACAAAGCGTTCCACGTGTCGATAAGATCGTGGGGCCGGGTAACATCTACGTCGCCACGGCTAAACGGGCCGTATTTGGGCAGGTCGGTATCGATATGATTGCGGGGCCTTCGGAAATCATGGTGGTGTCGGACGGGAAAACCGACCCGGATTGGATCGCCATGGATCTCTTTTCTCAGGCAGAGCATGATGAAGATGCGCAAGCCATTCTCGTGAGCTGGGACGCCGAGCATTTGGATGCTGTGGCGAGTTCCATCGAACGATTGCTGCCGACGCTAGAGCGGGAGCCAATTGCACGCGCGTCGCTGAATCGCCGCGGTGCATTGATTCTGTGTCGCGATCAGGCAGAAGCCGTCGAGATGATCAATCGTATTGCGCCAGAGCATCTCGAGCTGTCAGTGGCCGAGCCCGGCGCATGGCTGGATGATATTCGCCATGCAGGGGCGATCTTCATGGGGCGACACACGTCAGAAGCGTTGGGCGACTACTGTGCAGGCCCGAACCACGTTCTGCCGACGTCGGGAACTGCGCGGTTCTCCTCCCCGCTAGGCGTGTACGACTTTCAGAAGCGCTCCTCGATCATCCATTGCTCACCTGAAGGGGCATCCGAGCTGGGTAAGGTGGCCTCCGTACTGGCGCGTGGCGAATACCTTACGGCTCATGCCCGTTCAGCGGAGTATCGCATTCGCAATCGATGAGCAGTTCGGTCGGGCAGGGCGGCGCTAGGAGCCGCTCTGCCGGTCGGCCGATGTGGCATTGGTCGGCACGGGACGCTCGCCTACCTCAACGGTCATTTCCATGCGTTCGCCGCCGCGTACGATCGTCAGCGGCAGCGACGTCCCTGGTGGGATCGACGCGATATCGCTCATGGTCGCCCTAGCATCCAGAATGACCTGTCCATCGATGGAGAGCAGTACGTCGCCTGGCTGTAAGCCTGCCTGGGCGGCAGGTCCGCCACTCACCACGCCTGCGACGATGACGCCCTGGGGCGTACGCAACCCAAACGACGCGGCCAGCTCGCGCGAAAGCGCTTGGGCCTCGATGCCCAGCCATCCCCGAATGACTCTTCCGCGCGTCACCAACTCATCCAATATGCTGTGTGCGAGGTTGGCGGGAATCGCAAAACCAATTCCCTGAGAGCCCCCGGAGCGAGAGAAAATGGCGGTATTGATACCCACCAGAGCGCCCTCTGGATTGACCAGTGCCCCGCCCGAATTACCGGGGTTAATGGCTGCATCGGTCTGAATGAAGTCTTCGTAAGCGTTCAGGCCCAAATGGCTTCGTCCAGTGGCGCTGATGATGCCCATGGTGACGGTCTGCCCCACGCCAAAGGGGTTGCCAATGGCCAGCGCCACATCGCCGACGGCGACCTCCTCCGAGTCAGCAAGCTCGATGACCGGCAAGTCTTCTAGACCGATCCGCAGCACGGCCAAATCGCTCTCTGGATCGGTGCCGATGACCTCTGCCAGGGTTTCGCGACCGTCGCGAAGCGCGACCTGGATTTGGTCGGCGCCGTTGATGACGTGATGGTTGGTCAGTACATAGCCATCATTGCTAACGATGACGCCCGATCCGAGGCTCGACAGCATACGCTGGTGGGTGGTGGCGTCGTCGCCGCTAAAAAACTGGTTGAAGAACGGATCAGACATCAGCGGATGTTGATCGCGCTCGACGATGCGTGAGGAGTAGATGTTCACCACGGCGGGAGCGGCTTGGTTGACGGCATTGGAGTAACTGGCTGGGCCTTGATGTCGGGTCAGCGGAGCCGCTTGCCTGATATCCGGTGCCGGGCGATTCGCGCTTGATTCACTGCTAGTGGTGGGCACCAATGCGGGCGGAGTCTCGGCGTTAGCAGGCGGAGCCTCCGATACGGGGGGCGTGTGGCGGAACGGGTTGGGTAGCTGCTCAGGAAAGGCGAGCAGGATAACGGCCGCTAACAGAAGCCCCGTAAGTACGGGCCAGAGATAAGGCAGCACTGAACGGTGCATGCGAAAGTTCCTCAGCGTGTGGCAGTCTAAACGGTCGCGAGGTTCGCGATAACGTAAAGCGAGTTTTACAATGGCGCTATGGTAACACCGAATGACGCTGCGCCTCACGGGGCTGTCTTAATTGTGAAAAGGAGGGAACGTGAATCATCGTGATCAACTGGTCGCTGCCTGTGACCACCAGTTGCGCTCTGCTCAATTCAAAGATTTCACGGTCAATGGCCTGCAAATCGAGGGACGAGAGCAAGTGCGTCGCGTCATGTCGGGGGTAACGGCCTGCCAAGCGCTGCTCGACGAGGCCGTCGCATGGCAGGCCGATATGGTGCTCGTTCATCATGGCTATTTCTGGAAGAACGAGCCTGTTGCTATCACCGGTATGAAGCAGCGTCGGATCAAAACGTTGCTGGCCAACGATATCAACTTGCTGGCTTACCATTTGCCGCTTGATGCTCATGCAGAGATGGGCAATAACGCGCAGTTGGCCAAGCGAATGGGCTGGAAAGTCGAGGGATGCCTAGACGGTGAGTTGGGAGAGGGGCTGCTCTGGTCGGGCCGGTTGGTGGTTCCACAATCGATTGGCGAGTTGGCCCGCCAAGTAGCGGGTGTTCTCGCCCGCGAGCCGCTGCTGGTCGAGGCGCCGTATCAGAAGCCAATCGAGCGAGTCGCATGGTGTACCGGTGGAGCGCAAGACATGATTACGGAAGCCTATGAGGCCGGTGCGCAGGTGTTCGTTTCAGGAGAGATCTCTGAACGGACGACCCATTTGGCGCGTGAAATGGGAATTCATTACTTGGCAGCAGGCCATCACGCGACCGAGCGCTACGGTGTGCAAGCGCTCGGCGAGTGGCTGGCCAGTGAGTTCGATGTTGAGCATCGCTTCGTCGACATTGATAACCCCGCCTAGCGAAAGGCTTCAGCTGTCGCACAGGCGCAGACCAGGGTGATACTGACACGTTGTCCTGGTCGCGTCTGAGTCATGCAAAAGTGCGCTCATGAATAGGTTAGTAGCGTGGCGGCTGAGGAGAGTCGACGTCGGTTGCTTTGCTCTCTTTCAAGCCGAAATCTTCCGATAGCGTACCGTTTTTGCCAGCGGCGTAATCTCTTGGCATGGCAACGCTTGAGTCGCTGTCTGGCATCGCAATGGGCTCAGAAGGCGTTTTGACACTGGGTAATTTCCACTGTTTGGCCTCGTCTTCGATGTGCTGTTCGAGGTGATCAGCCTCATGGCGAATGTTCTCAAGGCGCTGCTGTATGCCCGTGAGGTGGCTGCTCATGTTTTTCTTCAAGTCGGCGATCTGGTGTTCACGTTCAAGCAGTGTCTGCTTGAGTGAAGCGACG
The DNA here is from genome assembly GCF_006228115.1 of Halomonas sp. BL6. Taxonomy (NCBI): domain Bacteria; kingdom Pseudomonadati; phylum Pseudomonadota; class Gammaproteobacteria; order Oceanospirillales; family Halomonadaceae; genus Halomonas; species Halomonas sp. BL6. The sequence continues at coordinate 293,849 of NZ_VDGL01000004.1, forward strand.
TCTCGCGCACCTTTGCTAAAGAGCCGATAGCATACCAAGCCGATGACGAACCCTACGGCCAAGCCGATAAGTGCAAAAGTAAATGGCGAGCTTGCTTCCACAGTCCTTCTCCCTAAGTAATGCGCGCCGCTGTGTACAGGGCGTAACTTTAAAAACCGCCCCATTATAGGCGCGTCTCAGTCGGTTGGGTCAATCCGCTCATGCGCTTAGCCTTCAAGCGACGTATAATCACTCCCATTTTTGTCGAGTCCGTTTTGTTAGGCGCCCCTAGCGGTGCCTGCAAAAAGGTAAGGGCCATGCGTTGCGGGAGCACCTTCATGCCATCAGTATCTGAGCGTCAGGCCTCCGGCCACACTCGTCGCCCCACGCCGCTTGAGCGCTATCAAGCCGACCTCAAGCGCAGCGATTTTCAGTATGACCCGGCCCAAGAGCAGGCGGTCAAGCATCTACAGCGCCTCTATGATGAGCTGTTGGCGACGCCAACGACGGTGCCCAAGGCTGTGGTGGCCAGCAAAGGAATCAAAGCCAAAATGGCAGGTTTGCTGGGTAAGAAGCATGCGCCTGCCAAACCGCCGTTGCCCCAAGTAAAAGGGCTCTACTTCTGGGGAGGCGTGGGGCGTGGTAAGACCTACTTGGTCGATACCTTTTATGAAGCGCTGCCGTTTCCTGAAAAGATGCGCACGCACTTTCATCGCTTCATGCAGCGAGTTCACAATGAGCTGACCCATTATAAAGGCGAGAAAAACCCACTCACGCTTATTGCGGGTAAGTTTGCCGCCGAAGCGCGTGTCATTTGTTTTGATGAGTTCTTCGTCAAGGACATCACCGACGCCATGATTCTCGCCAACTTGCTTGAAGCGCTTTTCGAGCGTGGCGTGGTGTTGGTGGCGACCTCGAATATCGTTCCCGACGAGCTGTATAAAGATGGATTGCAGCGTGCGAGATTCGTGCCTGCCATTGAATTGCTGAATCGTCATTGTGAGGTGGTCAATGTCGACTCGGGTATCGATTATCGTCTGCGGGCGCTGGAGCGTGCTGAAATTTTTCATGCGCCTCTCGACGCTGCTGCCGAAAGAGAGCTGGCGCGCAGCTTTCGAGAGATTGCTGGTCAGTCAGGTGAGGAGAACGCGCCATTGGAGGTCAATCACCGGGTGCTTAAAACGCGTCGCTTGCATGAGGATGTCGTGTGGTTTGAGTTTGCTGAGCTGTGTGACGGGCCGCGTAGCCAAAATGACTATATCGAACTAGCCCGCGAGTTCCATACCGTTTTGGTGGCCAACGTGCCGCGTATGGACGGCAAGACAGACGATCAAGCACGACGCTTCATCAATATGGTGGACGAGTTTTATGATCGTGGCGTAAAGCTGTTGATGTCGGCAGAGGTGCCGGTGGAATCCCTCTATAGTGACGGGAAGCTGACCTTCGAATTCCAGCGCACGCTATCTCGGCTGCAGGAAATGCAGTCGCGCGAATACTTGGCGCTGGCGCACAAGCCCTAGCGTGGGGGATGTAAAAAAAGTCATGGGACACTTAACTTGAGCAGATGGTTACTGTAGAATGCCGCCTCGCTGCACGTTGCTGGCATTAGTCGGCAACCAAAAAAAATAGGGATGGTGCTTCACCGCTTGGCGGTGTGAGTTACCCAACACACTTAATCTGGTGATTTCATCCATGAAGACGTTCAGTGCTAAGCCGCAGTCCGTCCAGCGCGACTGGTACATTGTCGACGCTACGGACAAAACGCTCGGTCGTCTGGCAACCGAGATTGCTCGCCGCCTGCGTGGCAAGCATAAGCCCGAGTTTACCCCGCACGTTGATACCGGCGATTACATCGTTGTCGTTAACGCAGAGAAAGTCCAAGTGACGGGTAACAAGGCAAAAGCCAAGACTTACTACCGCCACACAGGTTACCCGGGCGGTCTGCGCTCCATGACATTCGACAAAATGATCGATCACGCTCCCGAGCGTATCATCGAGTCTGCCGTCAAAGGCATGCTGCCGAAAGGTCCGCTGGGTCGCGCCATGTACTCCAAGTTGAAAGTGTACGCCGGTGCCGAGCATCCGCACGCTGCCCAGCAGCCGCTTGAACTGAACATCTGAGGAAATCTTCGCCATGACACAGCAGTATTACGGTACCGGGCGCCGCAAGACTTCCACCGCTCGCGTGTTTCTGAAGCCGGGTTCCGGCAAAATTACCGTCAACAACCGCGAACTCGACCAGTACTTTGGTCGTGTGACGGGTCGTATGGTTGTGCGTCAGCCGCTCGAGCTGACCGAGACGCTGAACCAGTTCGATGTGTACGTCACCGTTGAAGGCGGTGGCGGCTCTTCACAAGCCGGCGCTATTCGTCACGGCATTACACGTGCCCTGATGGATTACAACGAGGACTTGCGTCCTACGCTTCGCGCAGCGGGTTATGTCACCCGTGATGCTCGTCAGGTCGAGCGTAAGAAAGTCGGTCTGCGTAAAGCACGTCGTCGTCCGCAGTTCTCCAAGCGTTAATTCTACGCTATGCGGCAAAAACGCCCAGGTCAAAGACCTGGGCGTTTTTTATTGGAATATCAAAAAATTATAACGCTCCTACCACCATGGTCCGGGGCGGTTGTTCTTGTGCAGAGCGTTTTGTTTTTTTAACATAGACTGTATTTGATATTCGTCGTCGCAAGACGCCTTTGCGACGGAACGGGTAAGCTGATGGGAGAAACCAGAAATGGCAGATAACGGCGTAAACAAAGGTCGGCGCCGTTTCCTCGTGGGCGCCACCTCCGTTGTGGGGGCGGTGGGCGCTGTCGGGGTTGCGGTCCCCTTTGTGGCATCTTGGCAGCCTAGTGCCAAGGCAAGAGCGGCAGGCGCGCCGGTTCAAGCGGATATTTCCAAGCTTGAGCCAGGTCAGCGTATGACCGTCGAGTGGCGTGGTCGCCCGATTTGGATCATTAATCGTACGCCTGAGATGATCGAACGGACCGAAGCGCTAGGGGCTGACAGCTTGGCGGATCCAGAGTCCGAAGTGCCACAGCAGCCTGCCTATATCCAGGGTGGTCTGCGCTCGATCAAGCCTGAGATTGGTGTCTTGATCGGCATCTGTACCCATTTGGGCTGTTCTCCCTTGTATCGGCCCGAGCCGGATGCGGAAGGGGTGGGCGTCGATAACTGGCCGGGTGGTTTCTTCTGCCCATGCCACGGCTCTCGTTTTGACTTGGCCGGTCGCGTCTTTAGCAACGTTCCTGCGCCGACGAACCTTGAAGTGCCGCCCTACCGCTTTGAAAGCGATGACATCATCGTGGTCGGCGAAGATGAGGAGAGTGCCTAATGGCTAATCCAAATAAGGCGAAGGCCGAGAGTGGCATCATGCGCTGGGTGGACGACCGATTCCCCGCCACGCAAATGATGCAAGACCATCTGACGAAGTACTACGCGCCGAAGAACTTCAACTTCTTCTATATATTTGGCGTTTTGGCGCTGCTGGTGCTGGTCAACCAAATCCTGACTGGCGTTTGGTTGACCATGAGTTTCAATCCCTCTGCCGAAGGCGCGTTTGCCTCCGTCGAGTACATCATGCGTGATGTCGAATGGGGCTGGTTGATTCGCTACATGCATACGACGGGGGCATCCGCCTTCTTCGTGGTCATCTATCTGCATATGTTCCGCGGCTTGCTTTATGGTTCCTACAAAGCGCCACGTGAGCTGGTGTGGATTTTTGGTATGGCCATCTATCTTCTGCTGATGGCCGAAGCCTTTATGGGCTATCTGCTCCCATGGGGTCAAATGTCTTACTGGGGGGCGCAGGTCATTATCTCGCTGTTCTCGGCCATCCCGGGTATTGGCCCTGATCTAGCGCAGTGGGTGCGCGGTGACTTCCTGATTTCAGGCATCACGTTGAACCGTTTCTTTGCGCTTCACGTCGTTGCGTTGCCCATCGTGATTTTGGCATTGGTCGTGCTTCACATCATTGCTCTGCATGAAGTGGGTTCTAACAACCCTGATGGTATCGACATCAAGCAGAAGAAAGACGAGACCGGCAAGCCGCTCGACGGCATCGCTTTCCACCCGTACTACACCGTGAAGGACTTGGTGGGTATTGCGGTGTTCTTGTTTGTCTTCAGTGTCGTGGTGTTCTACTTCCCGGAAGGGGGGGGCTACTTCATCGAGCGGCCTAACTTCGAGCCGGCTAACCCGCTGAAAACGCCTGACCACATTGCACCGGTCTGGTACTTCACGCCGTTCTACGCCATTCTGCGTGCGATTACCTTCTCGCTGTTTGGTCTTGACGCTAAGTTCTTGGGTGTCGTCTGCATGGGTGCGGCCATCGCGGTGTTGTTCGTGCTGCCGTGGCTCGACCGTAGCCCGGTGCGCTCGATGCGCTACAAAGGCTGGATGTCCAAAGTCATGCTACTGCTGTTCTGCATTAGCTTTGTGATTTTGGGCGTTCTAGGTGTGTTGCCGTCAACGACAGGTCGCACCATCTTGGCGCAAGTGTGTACAGCCATTTACTTCGCCTTCTTCCTGCTGATGCCGTTCTACACCAAGCTGGAGAAGACCAAACCCGTTCCGGAAAGGGTGACTGGCTAATGAAAAAGCAACTATTAGCACTGCTCTTCGCAATCGTGCCAGTCACCGCGATGGCGGCTGGTGGCGCAAGCGTGCCCCACAGCATGGAGCCTGACCTGCACGACCAGGCGTCGTTGCAAAACGGTATGAAGCTCTACGTCAACTACTGCATGGGCTGTCACTCACTAGAGCATCAACGCTTTGCACGTGCTGCGGATGATTTGGGTATTCCGCAAGATCTAGTGGAAGAGAACCTGATCTTCTCCTCGGACCTGGCATTCAATGACCAAATGCACATTGCCATGGACCGTGGGGATGCAGAGTCTTGGTTTGGCGCTCCGCCGCCTGACTTGACGCTGGAGGCGCGTTTACGTGGCACCGACTGGATCTACTCCTATCTGTTAGGGTTTTACAAAGACCCTAGCCGCCCAACCGGTGTCAACAATACGGTCTTTGATTTGGTGGCGATGCCTAACGTGTTGGAGCCTCTCCAAGGCGTTCAGGAATTGGTGTGTGCCGAAACCGATCAGCCGGTGGCGGGGCAGTCTCCCGACCCGCTATCAGGTAAGTATCAGTCTTGTGATGTGCTGCAAGTGACTCAACCAGGGGCGATGGAGCCAGCTGAGTTCGAGGAAGCGGTATATGACTTGACCAACTTCCTGGCCTACGTGGGTGAGCCCTCCAAGCTGCAGGCGCAAGCCCTGGCACCTAAAGTGCTCATCTTCATCTTTATTTTTGGTGTGATTGCTTACCTGCTCAAGCGTGAGTACTGGCGAGACGTCCACTGATCGATAAAGTCTGATAGGTCGTTCGGGCGCACGGCGAGAGCCGTGCGCCTTTTGCTTGTCTGTAGTATCGCTTTGTATCGCTGGCTACCTTCCCATAAGAGGGTGCTGGCATGTTATTATCGAAAATTGTTTTGATGCGAGGATGCTTTCATGGGTGTTGTGGCCAAGCGGTCGTCAATGATCTTTTACTCAGGTAGTGATGATCATTTCAGTCATCGAGTGCGCATTGTTTTGGCTGAAAAAGGAGTGGCGGTCGACATCGTTGATGTCACCGAAGAGCAGCCGCCTGAAGAGTTAGCAGACCTCAACCCGTACAACAGCGTCCCGACGCTGCTGGACCGTGATCTGGTGCTTTACGAGTCCAAGGTCATGATGGAGTACTTGGATGAGCGCTTTCCTCATCCGCCGCTGCTGCCGGTCTATCCGGTAGCGCGTGCACAAAGCCGACTATGGATGCATCGCATCGAGCGGGAGTGGTGTCCGATGCTCGAGCAGATTCGCACTGGCGGTAAAAAAGAGGCCGAGAAAGCGCGTAAAGAGCTGCGCGAGAGTCTGATCGGTATTTCACCGATCTTCGAAGACATGCCTTACTTCATGAGCGAAGAATTCACGCTGGTGGATTGCTGTTTGGCGCCGATTTTATGGCGTTTACCGGAGCTGAACATCGAACTGCCCGAAAAACAGGTCAAACCGCTGCTGGGTTACATGTCTCGGGTATTCGAGCGTGAAGCGTTTAAAGCATCTCTGAACGAGCGTGAAAAAGAGATGCGCGCTTGAATTCATTCGGCCTCTTCCTGTTAGAGGCCATTCACGTTAGGAGGAGGGAGCCTTATGAAGTCGAGTCGTCCCTATCTCGCCCGAGCTCTTTACGAGTGGCTGTTGGATAATGAGCTGACACCGTACCTCGTGGTGGACGCTACTCAGCCTGGTGTCGAGGTGCCGAGGCAGTTCGTACAAAACGGACAAATCGTACTCAACGTGGCGCCGATGGCTGTTCGCGACCTGTTCATGGAAAATCAGGCGATTGGTTTCAATGCGCGTTTCGGCGGTCAGCCCATGCAGGTGATGATCCCAACGCCTGCGCTGATTGCTATTTATGCCCGTGAGAATGGTGCGGGTATGGTGTTTGGTCATGAGCCTGAGCTAGATGCAGAAGGCTTCGATGAGCATGATGATTCGTCTGACGAGTCGGAAAGCGCGGGTTCGGAGGCTTCGAAACCTGAGCTGACCCTAACGGAGTCCACGCCGGACACGCCGTCCAGCGACTCTTCCGAGGCTGACACTAGCGCTGCAAAGCCCAAGAAGAAGCCCACGTTGCGTGTCGTTAAGTAACTTCTTGGGGCGTCATACATAAAAACCTCGCCAGGCATCTGGCGAGGTTTTTCCGTTTATGGGGACTAGTCGAGGTAATCGAACACCTTCACGATGCGCTGAACGCCCCCTACCGATGAGGCAGCATTGACGATGCGGTCAGCCTCTTCACGCGTCACCATGCCCATCAAATAGACGCTGGCATTTTCCGTGGTGACCTTCAGCTTTGAAGAGTCAATGCGGTCATTGGTGGCGAGCTGGCTGATGACATTGGTGGTGAGCCAAGTGTCCGTCAGTCGCTGAGTCGCGGGTAGATTGGCCGCCACGGTCAGTTCGTTGTGGACTTTTTGCACGCCACGCAGGTTGGAGGCCACGCTACCGGCCATGTTTTTTAGTTCTTCGCTGGGTACTTGTCCGACGAGTAGTAGGGCACCATTGTAGCTGTGAGCGCGGATGCGGGCATCGCCAAGGCGGGCATCTGCGCGGGCTAGGGCGCGCTCTACTTCTCGCTCGATGGTGGCATCGACGGCTTCTACGTCATTGCTGCGTTGGCCGTAGTTGGACGGGTTGGAGGCGCTATTGTTGGCGCAACCACTGAGTGCGATCGCACCACAAAGCGTTGCAGCCAGTAAGGTTTTGGAGGAGAAGCGCAGGGCCATGAGAATGACTCCTTGATCAGTAGGGATTCGCAAAACGCGCGTGATTAGTCAGCGCCGCCAAACAGTTGTTCGTCAATTAAATCACAAAGACAGTGAATGACGAGCAAATGCACCTCTTGAATGCGCGCGGTGGAGGTGGCGGGTACGCGAATTTCGCAGTCATCTTGGCCTAGCAGCGAGGCCATGTTGCCACCGTCACGTCCGGTGAGCGCCACCACGGTCATGTCACGGTCGTGAGCAGCCTGGATGGCTTGAACGACGTTAGCCGAGTTGCCGCTGGTGGAGATTGCCAGCAAGACGTCGCCAGGCTGGCCCAGTGCGCGGATCTGTTTGGAAAAGACTTCGTTGTAGCTGTAGTCGTTGGCAATGGAGGTGAGTGTCGATGTATCGGTCGTTAGAGCCAAGGCAGGTAGGCTGGGGCGCTCGCGCTCGAAACGATTCAGTAACTCAGACGAAAAGTGCTGGCTATCGCCAGCGCTACCACCGTTGCCACAAGCGAGAATTTTCCCTTCGTTGACCAAGCACTGCACCATCATTTGACTGGCGACCTCGATGAACGGAGGCAAGACTTCGCTGGCGTAGGTTTTGGTATCGATGCTGGCATTGAAATGGCTGAGTATACGAGATTGAAAGTCCATCAGGGCTTCCTAGTTAAGAGTATTAATACGCGTCGAAAGCCGCTTGCTCCCATTGGAACTCGAGAGCGGGCGGTCTGCCTGTGATGGCTAGGATATCAAAGCGACAGGGGCATGCGAGATCATGTCGTGCAAGATAGAGCGTTGCCGCACGAATCAACCGGCGGCGCTTTTGCGCGTTGACCATTTCGAGTGGATGCCCATGACGTGTCGTGGCGCGATGTTTTACTTCGACAAAGACCAGCGTGTCGCGGTCGTACATCACCAAGTCCAATTCGCCGCCCTTTACATGGTGATTGCTGGTCACGAGCTTGAGGCCACGCTGCTGCAGCCATTGAGCCGCTATTTGCTCAATGGCTGCGCCGCGTGAACGAGCGGTCTGTGGGCTACTGCTCATTATCCCGTAAACCGGGGATCAAAATGGGGGAAGGCGTACCGTTCTGGAACTTGGCCCAGGGGAGTTCGCGGTGAATGCGCCCATCATTGGAGAGCGATAGCGTGCCGGTGCTGCCGTTCAAACCGTTCAGGTCAGACAGATCCGACATGCGTTTAGCCAGTTCGTAGGCGTCCACGCCCATGGCCATCAAGCGGAACATGGAGGCGTCCGCCTCATCGCGTAGCGCTTGGTAAGTGGGGTAGAACGGCAGTACTTCTTCACCGCCTACCGCGGCATCTGGAATTTGCCACGGGATATCCATGAACATGACGTCATTGAGATCTTGGTCCAGGCGCGTTTGTAAGCGGCCTTCATGGAGATGTGACGTAGCGTAGATGGGCAGGTCCGGCGCGTAGTAGTAATCCAGCGTGGGCGGCACTTGGCGTGCATAGTCCGGGAGCGCCAGTAGGAAAAGGGCATCAATGTTGCCAAGGCGAGCGCGTTCTCCGCTGACATTGAGTGCCGTTTGCACCGCATTCGATACCGGGCTGCTGGGGTTATAGCGCACGGCATTCGTGACTTCGCCACCTAAGCGCTGATACTCGTTCCAGAAGGCTTCACCGACTCGGCGGCCCCAGTCGTTATCGGGCACCATGAGCGACATTTGGCGTTGTCCATCCTGGTAGGCGCGGCGTGCCGCTTGGCGCGCCTCGTCTTCCGCCGACAAGCCATATTGCAGCAGACGCTGGGCTTGGTTGTTTGCGCTGCTACCGTAGTTAAGTGCCAACGTAGGTAGTGGCACGCTGTCACGCTGTTCGAGCTGAGTGACTTGGTCTTTATCGAGCGGCCCGATCATGAGTTGCGCGTTGATCTGTTGCGCCCGGCTATAGAGCTCGTCGAGGGAGAATTGCGCAGCGTCGATGAAGCTTAGCTGAACGCCGTCAGCGCTAATCTCGTGATGGCGGCGCATGGCGCTGGCTATAGTGTTGGCAACGCTGCTCAGTGGGCCGGACTCTGGCAGTGCAACAATGATACGTCGAACCTCGGTGCCGTCCAGTTCAGGAAGCGCGACTTGAACAGAGCCCGGCTGCTGGTCTAGAGCCTGTTGTGCCCACTGACGACGCTCGGCCAGCGTCTGCTGCTGGTTCGCCTGCATGGGCAGCTCGTCATCCAATACCTGTGTGGCGCGAAGGACGGCACGCGGATCGTTCAGGCCGCGGGCAAGTTCCGAGAACAGCATGGCCCAGCGAACACGGTCGGTATCGTTGAGCTGCGCCTCGTCGATGCTATTGGCGGCATCGAAGGCGTTTTCACGCTGGCCTTGGCGGGCCAGAATGTTGGCCGCTTCCAAGCGGGTGCGGGCAGCTTGCTCCGGCGCTTGCTGCTCGGCCTGACTGAGCAAGCGTCCTGCATCCTGATCAGGCACTCGATCAACCACGCTGGGGGGCTGCATGGCGCACCCGGTGATGAGAAGTGCCATGAAGGCAGTGGCCAATAGGCCACGAAGTGACTGTTTCATGTATCCTTCCTTAGTTTCCATTTGCGCTGTCGCGGTCTATCAGCTGGTTAGCGTGGCTTTTTCACAAGCATAGCGCACCGTCAGGGCAAGCCATCAACAAATCGGGAGTCATGATGACACACCAACATCCGGGCACATTGTACGTGGTTGCCACGCCAATTGGGAATTTGGACGATTTGACCCCGCGCGCCGCTCGCGTCTTGGCCGACGTATCACGTATTGCGGCTGAGGATACTCGGCATAGTGCGCGCCTGCTCGGCCATCTTGGTGTGAATACGCCGATGATGTCGTTGCACGAACATAACGAAGCCCAGCGAGTAGATACCCTGGATGGCTATTTGTTGGCGGGCGAAAACATTGCGTTGATTAGTGATGCGGGCACGCCGCTGATTTGCGACCCAGGATTCGTGTTGGTGCGTGAGCTACGCGCTAGAGGCCGAAGCGTCGTGCCATTGCCCGGTCCCTGTGCGCTGATTACGGCGCTATCCGCTGCGGGCCTGCCTACTGATCGTTTTACGTTTGGCGGTTTTTTACCTGCCAAGCCAAGCGCTCGCCGCCAAACGCTCGAGCAGTGGCAGTGTCGTGAGGAAACGCTTGTGTTCTATGAATCGCCCCACCGCATTGTTCACACGCTGGAAGCGTTGTGCGACCAGATGCCCGATCGATCCGTGGTGTTGGCCCGTGAGCTGACCAAAACGTACGAGACGTTTCTGCAGGGCTCTCCGGCATCGCTGCGCGATCGGCTCGCGGATGATCCTAACCAGAGTCGTGGCGAATTCGTGATCATGATTTCGGGTGCACCCAAGATGGAGCCAAGCGATGAGCAGACGATGTCGGCCGACGAACTGCTCGCTGCTTTGCTGGCCGAAGGTATTGGCGTCAAGCAGGGGGCGTCGGTTGCGGCACGAATGCTAGGCGGGCGCAAGCAGGAGTGGTATGCCCGGTTGCAGGCAATGAAAGGTCAGCATTGAGGCGAACGCGGGGCACTGGTATGCTTGCCGCCGGAGTTGGCCAGACAGTCGCCGCTGGTGTGCCCGTTAGGGCCGCCGGGGGAGGAAAGTCCGGGCTCCATAGGGCAGAGTGCCAGGTAACGCCTGGGCGGCGTAAGCCGACGGAAAGTGCAGCAGAGAGCAGACCGCCTAAGTCTCTGACATCAACCTCAGGGGCCGGTAAGGGTGAAAGGGTGCGGTAAGAGCGCACCGCGCGCCTGGCAACAGTGCGTGGCATGGTAAACCCCACTCGGAGCAAGACCAAATAGGGACCCAACGGCGTGGCCCGCGCTGGGTCCGGGTAGGTTGCTTGAGCGCTGCGGTGACGCAGCGCCTAGAGGAATGACTGTCCACGACAGAACCCGGCTTATCGGCCGACTCCCCATTTCCATGAAAGGCGTGCCCAGCGCGCCTTCCCAAATTTTGTGTGAGAGTACCATGCCTTCTGCTGACGCTGATCAGGTCACCCGTTTTCGTCATACCAGCGTTTTATTGGAAGGAGCGGTAGATGCCCTGGTGCATGATCCAGAAGGCGTTTACCTAGATGGCACCTTTGGTCGTGGTGGTCACTCCCGGTTGATTCTTTCCCGTTTGAGTCATCAAGGTCGCTTGCTGGCCATGGATCGCGACCCACAGGCCATCGCAGCGGCCGCTGACATAGATGATTCTCGGTTTCTTATCACTCAGCGCGAGTTCGCCCAGCTGGCGGAGTTTGCCAAAGAGCAAGGGCTCTATGGCAAGCTTTCCGGCATTCTGCTGGATGTGGGCGTCTCATCCCCCCAGCTCGATGACCCCGAACGCGGGTTTAGCTTCATGCGTAACGGTCCGCTGGATATGCGCATGGACCCTACCCAAGGGGAGAGCGCCGCCGAGTTTTTGGCCCGCGCCAATGAAGCCGATATTGCCCATGTCTTCAAAGCCTACGGGGAAGAGCGCTACGCCAAACGTCTAGCGAATGCCGTGATAAAGCGTCGCGTAGAGAAGCCCTTTACGCATACGGTGGACTTGGCTGAGGTGCTGAAAGCCGCGCACCCTGCGTGGGAAAAAGGACGCCATCCGGCCACCAAGGCATTCCAAGGGCTGCGCATTTATCTCAATGGGGAACTCGACCAGCTCGATGCCGCCTTAGAAGCAGCGCTCGAAGCGCTTGCCCCAGGTGGTCATTTGGTGGTGATCAGCTTCCATTCGTTGGAAGACCGTCGTGTGAAGCGTTTTATTCGACATCACGTGCGTGGAGATACCCATCTACCCCGAGGGGTTCCCATCCGTGACGATCAGTTGAACCGCCGTCTGGAAGCGCTGGGTAAAGGCAGTCGTCCAAGTGACGAGGAAGTCGATGCCAACCCCCGCGCGCGAAGTGCCGTCATGCGGGCGGCGCGTAAGCGAGGCTAATCATGAGTATGGAGCGGTTAGGGCTCTGGGCTTCCACGCTAAGGGCAGAGTGGCCATTCAAACTACGTCTTCGTTGGTGGCCCATGACGATGATCGGGCTGTTTATGGCCTGTTTGCTGACCGGTTTGGCCGTGGTCACGACGACTCACATGACGCGCACGCAGTTTGCTGAGTTGCAGCGGTTGGAGCAGGAAAAGAATCAGTTGCAAACCGAGTGGGGGCAGTTATTGCTGGAGGAGGGGGCCTGGTCAACGCCGGCCCGCATTGAACAAATTGCCACGGAACGGCTAGAGATGCGCATTCCTGACGTAAACGATGTCGAGGTGATTCGGCCATGAGGCGTGAAGGTCGGGGAGGGACGTCCCGCCAATATCCCATCGCGCCGCCGCTTGCCGGTGGGCGCTTTTTCTTCATCTTATTGGCCATTGGCTTGGCATCGGCGATTCTGATTGGACGGATTACGCTGCTTCAGGTCATCGACCGCCCCTTCTTGCAGAGCCAGGGTGATGCCCGCACGCTGCGCCACGAAACCATTCCCGCCCACCGCGGGATGATCACTGATCGTAACGGGGAGCCGCTGGCGATTTCGACGCCGGTCGTGACGCTTTGGGCGAACCCTCAAGAGTTGCCTACAGACGCCATCCAGCGTGTCATGCTGGCGCAGGCGCTGGGGATGTCACTGGATGACTTCGAGTCCCGAGTGGCGCGCTACAGTAGCCGCGAATTCATGTATTTGCGCCGACAGATGACCCCAGACGCTGCGCAGCGCATCCTCGATCTGCGCACGCCGGGTGTCTATCCCCAGCGTGAATACAAGCGCTACTACCCGGCTGGAGAGGTGGCGGCCCAAATACTCGGCGTCACCAACGTAGACGACGTCGGTCAGGAGGGCTTAGAGCTCGCTTATCAGCCCTACCTAGCGGGTCACCCGGGGCAGCGTCGCGTCATCAAAGACCGGCGCGGCCGCTTGGTGCGAGAGTTGGGCGTGATTCGTGAAGCGCAGCCGGGTGGAGAATTGACCCTGGCGATCGATCAACGTATTCAGTACATGGCCTATCGGGAGTTGCGTGCCGCCGTTGCCGAGCACCAGGCAGACGGCGGCGTGCTTGTGATGATGGATGCCCGTACCGGTGAAGTACTGGCGATGGCCAATTTTCCCTCTTATAACCCCAACAATCGCGCCGGATTAGACCCTCGCGGCTTACGCAATCAAGCGCTGGTCGATGTGTTTGAACCGGGATCGGTGATGAAGCCGCTTGCTATGGCCGCTGTGCTGGAAAGCGGCATCGTTGGGCGCGATGCGGTCGTAGATACTTCGCCGGGGTGGATGCGGCTCGACCAGTTCACGATTCGCGATTTCCGTAACTATGGCGAATTGGATCTGGCGGGTATTCTCGAAAAGTCCTCGAATATTGGTATGTCACGTTTGGCGCTTCAGCTCAGCGATACGGCCATCTGGGAAAAATACAACCAACTGGGCCTAGGTCAAAGCCCAGGTACAGGGTTTCCTGGAGAGTCTACGGGAACGTTACCGGCGCGGATTCAGTGGTCACGCAGCGAGCGAGCCGCGCTCTCTTATGGGTATGGGCTCTCGGTGACGGCGGTCCAATTGGCCAGTGCCTACACGGCGTTAGCCAATGACGGTCAGCGTCTACCTCCTTCGTTGTTGAGGTTGTCAGAGCCCCCGCCAGGTATTCCTGCCATTGAGCCTAGCGTTGCCAACGACCTACTCGATATCTTGGAGACGTCGGTGGGCGCTTACACCGGCGGTCGACGAGCTCGGGTAGAGGGGTATCGCGTGGGCGGTAAAACCGGCACCGTGCGTAAAACAGGACAGCAAGGGTATGCCACCGATGCGTATCGCAGCGTGTTTGCTGGCATTGCTCCGATTTCGGACCCGCGTATCGTGACGGTGGTCATGATCGATCACCCTAAAGCGGGCGAGTTCTATGGTGGCGCCGTAGCCGCTCCGGTGTTTTCGAGTGTCACCGGCAACGCTCTGCGGCTGTTGGATGTGCCGCCGGATTACGAGGTCGATTAGTGTTTAAGGAGATGGCATGACTCTATGCCCAGACCAGTTACGGAAAGCGTTACGCTTAGTATGGCCGAGCGCCGAACTGCCAGCGCTGCCTGACCTACCTCAGCAGCTTCATCTGATCACCGATTCTCGCAAGCTCCAGGCAGGCGATGTGTTCGTTGCCGTGCCCGGCAGCCAGAGTGATGGCCGAGCGTATATCGAGCAAGCGTTGGCAAGTGGAGCCGCCCTCGTGCTGGCGCATACCAAAGAGAGTGACGTGAGCCTGGACGAACGCGTGCTGTTTTTGCCGCATTTGTCGCTGCGTCTGGGTGAGCTGGGTCGGGCGTTGTTTGACGTGCCGAGCAGGCTTGAGATCATTGCAGTCACGGGAACCAACGGCAAGAGCTCGGTGACCCACTACATTGCCGAGCTCAGCGAACGCTTGGGGACACCTGCCGGTGTGATTGGGACCTTGGGCGTAGGACGACCGGGTCAGCTGTTAGAAAGCGGGTTGACGACGCCTGGTCCCCTTGCCCTGCAATCGACGCTGGGTGAGTTGGCGCGCCAGGGCGTCAAGCGGGTTGCGCTGGAGGCCTCTTCCCACGCGCTGGATCAGCAGCGCTTGGACGCGGTGGATGTGAACGTCGGGGTATTTACCAATCTGACCCGGGATCATTTGGATTATCACGGCAGTATGGCCGCTTACGCAGCGGCAAAGGCAAAACTCTTCCGTCGAGCCGAGTTGACATTGGCCGTTGTGAACGGTGACGACCCCTTGGCTCGCTTGATGCTGGCCGGGTGTGACCAGCGCGTGCGCGTGTTGGCGACTGGCAGCGATGACGCCGTCACGCTACGGGTGCTAGATTGGCAGCCGCATGCCCTTGGACAGCAGGCGCTGATTGCGACCCCGGAAGGTGAGAAAGCGCTGCAGCTAGGTCTCATGGGGCGGTTCAATCTGGACAACGTGTTGCTGGCCATCGCCGTGCTGTATGGATTGGGCGAGTCATTGGAGTCGCTGTTCGCGGCAGCGGCTAGCCTTTCCCCAGTGCCAGGTCGTATGGCGTGCTTCGGTGGTGATCGTGCACCCAGCGTGGTAGTAGATTACGCCCACACGCCAGATGCGCTACAGAGTGCGCTAGGCGCGCTGCGCGCCCATCTGGGTAGCCGGGGCAAGTTGTGGTGTGTGTTTGGCTGTGGGGGAGAGCGCGATACGGGAAAGCGCGCCGAAATGGCCAGCGTCGCTGAGCAGCTAGCCGACCACATCGTGGTGACCGATGATAACCCTCGCGGGGAGTCGGCGGCGCGTATTCGTGAGCAAATTCTCACTGGCTTTACCGAACGTGCGACGGTCGACGAGGTCGGTGATCGTGGCCAAGCTATTCTCCACGCGGTACATCAGGCCTCGCCGGAAGATGTGGTTCTCGTGGCAGGTAAAGGTCACGAAGCCTATCAAGAGATCGATGGCGTGCGTCATGCGTTTCAAGATGACGAGCAGGTTCGAGATGCATTAGCGACTCGAGGTGTCGTCTGATGTGGACGTTAACAGAAGTGGCCGCTGCACTGGGTGTCGGCGTGTCGCCCATCAATGGCGCTCAATGGGTGTCGTCTGTCGTGACCGACACGCGGAAAATCATTCCTGGATGCCTGTTTGTCGCATTAAAAGGACCGCGTTTCGATGGCCACGCGTTCGTCGAGCAAGCAAGGGAGCAGGGGGCTGTCGCCGCGTTGGTGGAGCGTCAGGTAGAAAGCGCTCTGCCGCAGTTGGTGTGTTCGGATACGCGGCTTGGGCTGGGGCTGTTGGCCAAGGCTTGGCGTCGTCGGTTCGACCTCCCGCTCATCGCCGTCACCGGTAATAGCGGCAAGACCACGGTAAAAGAGATCACCGCTGCCTTGCTGTCACCGCTCGGTGACGTACTAGCGACCTCGGGCAATTTGAATAACGATATCGGTGCGCCGCTGACGCTGTTGCGTTTATCTCACGAGCATCAAGCGGGCGTGATCGAGCTGGGGGCTAATCATCTGGGCGAGATCGCTTGGACGAGCCAGCTCACCGCACCGCAAGTAGCGATCATTACCAACGTGACCGGGGCGCATGTTGGCGAATTTGGCGGCATGGGGCAGATTGCTCAGGCAAAAAGTGAGATCTTATCTGGGCTTGGGTCCGATGGCACGGCCGTCATCAACCGAGACGATCGCTACCACGATTTTTGGTCAGCTTGTGCCGCCCCTAGGCGTTGTGTCAGCTACGGCTTACATGAGGATGCCGACGTTCACGCCCAGGCACTTTCCTGCGACCCTCAGGGGCGGTATGCTTTCACGCTTGTTGCGCACGGCCAGCGCCTCGGTGACGTCAATCTGCCACTGATTGGGAAGCATAACGTCAGCAACGCACTCGCTGCATCGGCAGCGGCGCTGGCGCTCGGCGTGTCATCGCAAGACGTGGTGGCCGGGTTGGGCGGATTGACGTCACTGTCAGGTCGCCTAAGCCTAGTGGCTGGTCTACGTCATTCTACGCTGCTCGATGACACCTACAATGCCAACCCCGGCGCAGTGAAAGCCGCGCTAGACGCGCTAGCCAGCTTTCCAGCGCCACGCTGGTGCGCGTTGGGGGCGATGGGGGAGTTAGGCGGCGAGTCGCAAGCCCTTCACGCCGAGGTGGGTCGCTACGCTGCGTCGCTGGGCATCGATATGCTGGTGACCTACGGCGAAGCAGCCCGTGCGGCCTCGGATGCCTTTGGTCGTGGGCAGCATTTTGACGATCACGAGACGCTTGTGCGTCATATTATTCATTCTCTTCCACCCCACGCCACATTGCTGGTGAAAGGGTCGCGTAGTGCTGGCATGGAAACGGTCATTACGGCATTGCGCGCGGATGAAACAAGGTAAGCGCCGTTCATGTTACTTCATTTGGCGAATTTCTTAGCCCAATATCAGTCTACGTTTCAAGTTTTTAACTATTTGACGTTACGCGTGATTTTGGCAGCGCTAACGGCATTGATGCTGTGTCTTTGGTTAGGACCGTGGGTCATTCGCCGACTGGTAGAAGGCCAAATTGGCCAAGCAGTGAGAGATGATGGCCCCCAGTCGCATCTCTCGAAAGCGGGCACCCCGACCATGGGGGGCGCGATGATTCTATTGGCAATTGCCATTAGTACGCTGGTCTGGGGCGATTTGACCAACCACTATGTGTGGGTCGTGCTACTGGTGACACTGGGGTTTGGGGCGATTGGTTGGGTCGATGATTACCGTAAAGTGGTCGAGAAGAATCCCCGAGGCCTGCCAGCGCGTTGGAAATACTTCTGGCAGTCGGTCGTGGGTATTGGAGCGGCCGTGGTGCTCTACGCAACGGCCACCACGCCTGCAGAAACCAGCCTGCTCATTCCCATGTTCAAGGACGTCGCGCTTCCGCTGGGCGTCTTTTACATCGTGCTGAGTTACTTTGTGATCGTGGGTAGCTCGAATGCCGTCAACCTCACTGATGGCTTGGATGGTTTGGCGATCATGCCGACTGTGCTTGTGGCCATGGGGCTCTCGGTCTTTGCCTACGCCAGCGGCAACGCGGTATTCGCGAACTATCTCCATATTCCTTTCATTCACGGTACCGGTGAGCTGGCGGTCTTCTGCGCCACCATCGCGGGCGCCGGTCTTGGCTTTCTGTGGTTCAACACGTACCCCGCCCAAGTGTTCATGGGGGATGTCGGTGCCCTGGCGCTGGGCGCGGCGCTCGGCGTGGTGGCGGTCATCGTTCGTCAAGAGATCGTGCTGTTCATCATGGGCGGTATTTTCGTGTTGGAAACCGTCTCCGTGATCTTACAGGTGGGCTCCTACAAACTCACCGGTCGCCGTATCTTCCGCATGGCCCCGTTACACCACCATTATGAGTTGAAAGGGTGGCCGGAACCTCGGGTCATCGTGCGCTTTTGGATTATTACGGTGGTGCTGGTACTACTCGGCCTCGCCACGCTGAAACTGCGATAAGTTTAGACCCGATAGGCGGCGTTAGGGCCGCCTTTAGCGCAAGGCAGAAGGAGCCACATGGTGCAGGTACCCAACGGATTTACGGTGGTCGTCGGGCTAGGAGTTTCTGGCCAGGCCATTTGCCGTCATCTTACCCAGTTGGGTAGGCCGTTCATGGTGGCGGATACCCGCGAGACCCCGCCGGGACTCGAAGCCTTTCAGCAAGCGCACCCTGCTGTTCACGTACACTGCGGTGCCTTGACACTGTTGGATATGCGCGATGCGTACGAGGTCGTCGTCAGTCCCGGTGTCGATCCCTATACGGCAGGTTTGGAGGGGTTGTTAGAGCGTCATAACCCGACCACCGGAGAGCCTATGCTCGTGGGGGAAATTGCGCTGTTCAAGCGTGCCGTCAAGGCACCCATCGCCGCGATTACCGGGTCAAATGCCAAATCCACCGTTACCACACTGCTCGGCGAGATGGCCGCTGCCTCGGGAATCAAGGCCGCGGTGGGGGGCAATTTAGGGACACCCGCGCTCGATCTGTTGGCGGAGCAGCCGGACGCTGAGCTCTTCATTTTGGAGCTATCCAGCTTTCAGCTAGAAACGACCCCGTGGCTAGGCGCTGCGTCGGTAGCGTTCTTGAATCTTTGCGACGACCATCTGGATCGGCACGGCGACTTGGCGGGTTACCGTCAGGCCAAGCAGCGCATCTTCCTGGGGGCCGATCACGCCGTGGTGAACGCAGACGACGACCAGACGTGGCCAGAGCCGATGCTAGACCATGTCGAGTACTTCAGCAGTGAGCCACCCATCGGCCAGTCCTGGGGGCTCGACGAGCGCCAGGGGCGCTGGTGGTTGATGCATGCGCAGACGCCTTGGTTGGCGGCTGACGAGCTTCAGTTGGCGGGTCGGCATCATTATGCCAATGCGCTGGCTGCACTGGCGATGGGAAACGCGCTAGGCTTTGGCCGCGCGGACATGTGCCGTGCTCTGCGAACATTCGCGGGTTTGCCCCATCGAAGCGAATGGATCGCCGATATTAACGGGGTCCGCTGGGTCAATGATTCCAAAGGAACCAACGTTGGGGCCACGCTGGCGGCCATCAACGGTATTGGTCCCACTCTCGATGGAAAGCTCATCCTGCTGGCGGGGGGCGTGGGCAAGGGCGCTGACTTTACGCCCCTAACGGCTCCACTTGCTGAGTGTGCCCGAGCGGCGATCGTGTTTGGCACCGATGCGCCTCGTTTGATGGAAACGCTGGCAGGGGCACTGCCCGTGGAGCGGGTCGAGCACTTGACGCAGGCCATGGAAGTCGCCTTTGCCATGGCCGAGCCCGGCGATTGTGTGCTGCTGTCTCCCGCCTGTGCCAGCTTGGATCAATTTGCTAACTATCAAGCCCGTGGTGATGCCTTTCGTCAGTGGGTGATACATAAACGCAATGAGTTGACGACATGAGCGACGAGTCACTTAGCCGACTACAGCGCCTGCGCGCTGCTCTGACGACCCAGCATCTTCCCTGTGATATCTGGTTGATTCTTGCCGTCGTAGCGTTGGCTGGGCTGGGCTGGATCATGGTCAGCTCTGCATCCATAGGGCTGCTAGAAAATAGCTACCACTATTCCCGGCAGCACGGCATTTTTCTCGTGCTGGCCATTACGGCTTGCCTGTTCATGCTGTGCGTGCCGCTGGAGCTATGGCGTCAGAACGCGGCGCTCATCCTGCTCGTCAGTATTTTCATGCTCGTGGTGGTACTGATCGTCGGTCAAGAAGTGAACGGCAGTAAGCGCTGGATTTCTCTGCCGGGGCCGCTACCGAGCCTGCAGGTCTCGGAGCTGGCAAAAGTGGGGCTGATTTTCTACATGGCGGCGTTCATGTCCCGCTTCACTTACGAATTGCGTCAACGGGCATTTACCATGTGGCGGCCGTTGGCCGTACTGGCCGTGCCCGCTAGCCTATTGTTTCTCGCACCAGATTTCGGCGGTATGGTGGTCTATACCGTGTGTGTCATCGGCATGCTGATGATGAGTGGCGCCTCGTTGACGCTGCTACTGGGCAGCGGCGGGGTGTTGGGGTTTGGCGCGGTCATGATGGTCGTCATGGAGCCTTATCGCTTGGCGCGCTGGACCAGCTTTCTCGACCCTTGGGCCGATCAGTTCGCCACCGGTTATCAGTTGACCCAGGCATTGATTGCCTTTGGTCGTGGCCATGTCACCGGCACTGGCCTTGGCAATAGCGTGCAAAAACTTCACTACCTGCCGGAAGCGCATACGGACTTCATTTTTGCCGTGGTGGCCGAAGAGTTGGGCATGTTGGGCGCTATTGCCGTGGTCCTGCTGTTTACCCTGTTCATCGTACGCGCGATGTGGGTAGGCCGTCGGGCAGAGCTGGCAGGTCATCTATTCGGTGCTTACGTCAGCTATGGCATTGGATTCATCGTGGCCGCTCAGGCGTTCATCAATATGGCGGTGAGCTCAGGATTGCTCCCTACCAAAGGGCTCACGTTGCCGCTGATTAGTTATGGCGGTTCGAGCCTACTGGTGACCGGTATGATGATTGGGCTGCTGCTTCGGGTCGATGCCGAGACCCGTCATCGCCCGCGTCGTACGCCGACGCCCTACCGCGCTCGCCGAGAGCCGCGTTTATCGTAATTATTCAAGGAGCCGTTTGTAGTGACCAACTCACGTCGACGGATATTGATCATGGCCGGGGGAACCGGCGGGCACGTCATTCCTGCGCTCTCGTTGGCGCATGCGTTACAGGCCAAGGGTGTCGACGTGGAATGGCTAGGAAGCCCGCGCGGTATCGAAAATCAGTTGGTGCCCAAGGCAGGTATTCTACTGCACACCATTGCCATTGGAGGGCTGCGCGGTAAAGGGCTCGCTGGCTGGTGCAAAGCCCCTCTCAATCTTTCCAAGGCGGTGTTGCAGGCCCGACGTGTTATTCAGCGTTTCAAGCCCGATGTCGTCGTGGGTCTGGGGGGCTTTGCCAGTGGTCCTGGCGGGTTAGCGGCGTGGTTGTCACGGGTGCCGCTGGTCATTCATGAACAGAATGCCGTCGCGGGTCTCACCAATAAGGTGCTGTCTCGGCTGGCGACTCGAACCTATGCGGCTTTCGACGATGCGTTCGGCCACCGCGCCGAGGTCATCGGTAACCCGGTGCGCGAAGAAATCGCGGCATTGGGAGAGTGCCCCAGACAGACGACCGAGCTGGAGGGCCGTCCGCTGAGGCTATTGGTAGTTGGTGGCTCTCTGGGTGCCGTTGCGCTCAATGAGCGGCTTCCCGCAGCGCTGGCTGCGCTACCGCCAGAGCGGCGTCCCGATGTTCGTCATCAAGCCGGTAAAGAGCGTGATGTCGCCACGGCTCAAGCCTATGCGGAACGGGGCATTGTCGCGGACGTTAGCCCTTTTATTGATGATATGGCAGCAGCCTACGCATGGGCTGATCTAGTGGTCTGCCGTGCGGGGGCGTTGACGGTGGCCGAGCTGGCGGCTGCCGCCAAGCCTGCCCTGTTGGTGCCTTTTCCCTTTGCTGTCGATGACCATCAGCGTGTCAATGCCGATGTGTTGGTCAAGGCGGGAGCGGCGCAGTGCGTGGTGCAATCGGCCCTCACGCCGGAGCGTTTGACTCGATTACTCGATGAATTATTAGACCCTGACAGGCTGGCAGACATGGCGTCGAAGGCGCGACAGGCCGCGCACCTCGACGCTACAGAGCGTCTTGCAGCAGGCTGTTTGGGCTTGGCGAAGCAAGGAGAAACTGCGTGACCGATTCAGTGACTAACATGCCGCCGCAAGGGGTCCGTCCGTCGGGCCCCGGTATGCGTCGTATTCAGCGGCTGCATTTCGTGGGTATCGGTGGGGCAGGCATGTGCGGAATCGCCGAGGTATTGGCGAACCAAGGCTACCAAGTCAGCGGTAGCGATATGAAAGCATCCCCCGTAGTAGAGCGGCTGCGCCAGTGCGGTGTCACGGTGGCGATCGGCCATGCAGAAGCAAATGTTCGAGGGGCTGACGTGGTCGTCGTCTCCAGCGCCATCGATGAAACCAACCCTGAGATAAGCTGGGCCCATGAGCACCGGGTGCCGGTGGTGCGTCGTGCCGAGATGCTGGCAGAGTTGATGCGTTTTCGCCACGGCATTGCCGTGGCGGGTACCCATGGTAAAACCACCACGACTAGCTTGACGGCCACGCTACTCGCAGAAGGAGGGTTGGACCCAACGTTCGTCATCGGTGGCAAGCTGACGAGTGCAGGCGCCAATGCCCGTTTGGGCGAGGGCGATTATCTGGTGGCCGAGGCCGACGAGTCCGACGCGTCGTTTTTGCACCTGCAGCCCATGGTATCGATCGTGACCAACATCGATGCCGACCATATGGCGACGTATGGCGGTGACTTCGAGCGGCTCAAAAGCACCTTCATCGAATTTCTACATAATCTGCCTTTTTATGGATTGGCCGTGCTGTGCATAGATGACCCGCATGTGCGCGGTTTATGTGAGCAAGTAAAACGGCAGTTCGTGACGTATGGCTTCGATGACGATGCCGACTACCGTATCGTCGATTTTGCACAGCAAGGTGGCGAAGTGTCGTTCACTGCGCTGCGTCCAGGTGGCGCTGCACCGTTGGCCATTCGACTAGCCATGCCGGGTCGGCATAACGCGCTCAATGCTATGGCGGCGATCGTAGTGGCGACGGACGCAGGCGTTAGCGATGAGGCGATTCAACGGGGCCTTACCGGGTTTGCAGGTGTTGGACGTCGTTTTCAAGTGCATGGACACTTCCCTGCCCCCACGGGGGGAGGTGAGGTCATGCTGGTGGACGACTACGGGCACCACCCCCGCGAGGTCGACATGGTGATTCAAGCCGTGCGAGCGGGTTGGCCCGACCGCCGGTTGGTGATGCTCTACCAGCCCCATCGCTACAGCCGAACGCGGGATCTCTACGAAGACTTCGTGCGTGTTCTTTCCCAAGTAGATACGCTGGTGCTCTTGGACGTGTACAGTGCGGGCGAAGCCGTGCTGCCGGGAGCCGAAGGGCGCACACTAGCCGGTTCTATTCGCCAGCGAGGCGAGGTCGATCCGCTATTTGTCGAGCACAAGCATGAACTGCCCGCTTTGCTGACCAACGTGTTACGTCCCGGAGATATCCTAATTACTCAGGGGGCAGGGGACGTGGGCGGTATTTCGCTACGTTTGGCGCAGGCCAGATTGGAGTTGGATGAGGTGGCGTTATGAACGGCAGTCAAGTCGGCTCCTTGGAGCGCGTCGTCGTGGTATATGGCGGCATTTCCGCCGAGCGAGAGGTGTCTCTCAAAAGTGGCGCGGCGATTTTAGCTGCCCTGAGGCGACAGGGTGTCGACGCGATCGGTTATGACCCTAAAGAGGGCGGCCTCGCTGGGCTCGAGCGCTTGGATCCCAGCGCGGTGTTCGTTGCGCTGCATGGTCGCGGTGGAGAGGATGGTACCTTTCAAGGGGCGCTAGAGCTGCTGGGCGTACCCTACACTGGAAGCGGCGTCTTGGCCTCTGCGCTGGGAATGGATAAACAGCGCACCAAACAGGTGTGGCAGGCCGTAGGCCTGCCCACGCCTGAGTGCATCATGCTCGACGAGCGCGCCGACTGGGTCGCTGTGGTCGAGCGGCTCGGGCTCCCGATGATGGTCAAACCGGTGCATGAGGGCTCCACCCTGGGCATCAGTATCGTCAAGAGCCAAGAAGAGCTTCGAGCGGCGTATACGGAGGCGGCCAAATTCGATGCGCGTGTAATGGCCGAACGATTTGTCGTCGGCGATGAGTACACCGTAGCGCTGCTGGGAGATGATGTCTTGCCTGCCATTCGCGTTGAGGTGCCAGGCGGTTTCTACGACTACGAAGCCAAGTACATCGCCAACACTACGCAGTATCACTTACCCTGTGGTCTATCCTGGGAGGATGAGCAGTCCCTGGCAGCGTTGTGCAAAGAGGCGTTTGCCGCTGTAGGAGGCGAGGGGTGGGGACGTATTGACGTCATGCGTGACACGTCAGGTCAGTTCTGGCTCATCGAGGTCAATACGGTGCCGGGAATGACCGATCATAGTCTCGTTCCGCAGGCGGCTGCCCACGCAGGTATTGGCTTCGACGAGTTGGTCTTGCGGATCCTACAGACTGCCCTCTCAGCGGCCAGCGCATCATGATGGGCTCGGTAAAAGGGACGTTATGAAAAAACGCAACGCATGGTTGGGCGTTGTGCTATTGGCGCTGCTGCTGGGTGCCGGTGGTCGAGCGCTATGGCTATGGTTGGATCGCCCCATCGAGCGCGTGTCGATACGAGGCGAATGGGAGTACGTCAGCGCCGACTATCTGCGCACTCAGTTAGCACCCTTGGTACAAGAGGCAACGTGGCTATCGGCTGACTTGGGGGAGCTTCGGCGCCGTGCGCTCACCATCGGCTGGCTCAATGAAGTGCGAATCTCGCGTGAGTGGCCGAATGCGTTGGTGTTCGAACTGGTAGAGCAGACGCCAGTGGCGCGCTGGAACGATGACTTTCTTTTGAATCCCGAAGGCGAGCCTTTTGCTTTTGCGCCGCTAACCGTACCGGCAGGGCTTCCCGACTTGGCAGGACCAAGTGGCAGCAGTGAAGAGGTGTTGGCTTACTATCAGCGCTTGTTACCGCATTTTGCCGGGTTATCGCTATCCCTCTCTCAGCTGCGGTTAGAACCGCGCGGAGCTTGGCGTTTGCAGCTATCCAGTGGTGCCTGGGTCATGCTGGGTCGCCGCCAGCACGGCGAGCGTTTAGCGAGATTGTCAGCCTCATGGCAGCGCGAGCTGGCGAATGTCAGTGATCATATTCGTTACATCGATTTGCGTTACCCTAACGGAGTAGCGGTCGCTTGGCATGGAGAAACAGAGTTTCAGGAAAATGAGTCCACTCCCAGTGCAGAGTAACGTTCGATGACAATGTGCAAAAAGCGGGTAAAGGTGAGTGATCGCCAACGCTGAAAAAGCCGCAAATGGGGTTTAAATTGCGGCTAAAGCCAATTATCGTGGGTACGGACTAGTCGTATAGCGTCTATTGTTTCTATACTATGTGTCGAGCGGAGCTGTGGGTCTGTTTTTATTATCCAGTCAGCGGTTAACCCGCATCAGCGAGTTTCAAGTTTAACGTTACTAATTTTAATTTGGCGGAAGCTCTTTTTTGCTCAGGCAAATAATGTACCCGCCGTATTCATTAAAACAATGGCAAGGAGATTTACCGACTCATGGCAGGCTCACCCAACGCATCCAATATGGTTGTCGGGCTGGACATTGGAACGTCCAAGGTCGTCGCGATAGTCGGTCAACCCACCGATGACGGTGGAATTGAAATTGCCGGTATCGGTTCTCATCCGTCGCGCGGCATGAAGCGTGGTGTCGTCATCAACATCGAATCAACGGTTCAGTCGATTCAACGTGCTGTCGAAGAGGCGGAGTTGATGGCAGGTTGCGATATCCACTCGGTGTATGTGGGTGTGGCGGGCAGTCATATTAGCTCGATGAACTCCGATGGCGTAGTGGCCATTAAAGAGCGTGAAGTGACGCCGTCCGATATCGACCGGGTGATCGATTCTGCTCGCGCGCGGGCGATCTCCGAAGGCCAACGCGTACTGCACGTATTGCCTCAGGAGTTCTCGATCGACGCCCAAGGGGGCATCCGAGAGCCGCTGGGCATGTCGGGCGTTCGTCTGGAAGCGCAAGTGCATTTGGTCACGGCAGCCCTCAACGCCGTCCAGAATATCGAGAAGTGCGTACGACGCTGTGGTTTGGATGTCGACGCGATCATTCTCGAACAGCTGGCGTCGAGTATGGCCGTGCTGACCGAAGACGAGCGAGAGCTCGGGGTGTGCATGGTCGATATTGGTGGCGGCACGACCGATATGGCGATTTTCAGCGAAGGTGCCATTCGTCATACGGCGGTGATTCCCATTGCCGGTGATCAAGTCACTAACGATATTGCTATGGCGTTACGTACCCCGACGCAGCACGCTGAAGAGATCAAAGTGAAGTATGCTTGCGCGCTAACCCAGTTGGCGGCAAGTGATGAGATGATCAAGGTTCCCAGTGTCGGTGATCGTCCGGCCAGAGATCTGTCACGCCAAGCGCTGGCAGAGGTGGTCGAGCCGCGTTACGAAGAGCTGTTTACCTTGGTAAGAGACGAATTACGCCGCAGCGGCTATGAAGATATGGTGGCTGCGGGTGTGGTGCTCACCGGCGGCACTTCGCGCATGGAGGGTGTAAGCGAGCTGGCAGAAGAGATATTTCACATGCCGGTTCGTATTGCCTGCCCGCAAAATGTCAGAGGCTTGGCAGATGTGGTTCGCAATCCTATCTATGCGACGGGCGTTGGTTTGCTGCATTATGCACTGCAGGAAACGCGTCATGGGCAAGGCCTAGAAAGCCACGGGGGAGGCGTTGCGGCCCATAAAGGGCGTAACGAATTAGCCCGGCGTGATATCAAGGATGGCCATTCGGCGCTGGCAAGAATCAAAGGCTGGTTCAAAGGAAATTTCTGATAGGGCCGCAAGCGCGGTTCAGGAGACGGGGCTTATGTTCGAATTGGTAGATAACGCACCCTCGAGCAGTGCGGTCATCAAAGTAGTGGGCGTTGGCGGCGGTGGCGGTAACGCTGTCAACCATATGGTCGAAAGCAACATCGAAGGCGTCGAGTTCATTTGCGCCAACACCGATGCTCAGGCCCTCAAGCGCGTATCGGCAAAGACGGTGCTGCAGTTGGGTGGTGAAATCACCAAAGGGCTCGGGGCAGGTGCTAACCCTGAAGTAGGGCGGCAGGCGGCCATGGAAGACCGTGAGCGCATTGCCGAACTGCTGAGCGGCGCCGACATGGTCTTCATTACGGCAGGTATGGGCGGCGGCACCGGCACTGGCGGGGCGCCCGTCGTAGCGCAAGTCGCCAAAGAGCTTGGCATTTTGACGGTGGCCGTGGTGACACGCCCCTTCCCCTTCGAAGGGCCCAAGCGAATGCGTGCGGCAGAAGAGGGAATGAAAGAGCTCTCCGAGCATGTCGACTCGTTGATCACTATACCCAACGAAAAGCTGCTGTCGGTCCTAGGCAAGAACGCCACGCTGCTGACGGCGTTCAGCGCAGCCAACGATGTGCTGCTGGGCGCGGTGCAGGGTATTGCAGAGCTGATCACCAGCCCAGGGATCATCAACGTGGACTTTGCCGATGTGCGCACCGTCATGTCAGAAATGGGCATGGCCATGATGGGGACCGGCGGCGCTACGGGGGAAAACCGCGCCCGTGAAGCCGCTGAAAAAGCCATTCGCAGCCCGCTACTCGAGGATATCGATCTTCATGGCGCGCGCGGTATTCTGGTCAACATTACCGCAGGCCCGGATCTTTCCATCGGCGAATTCAACGATGTGGGTGCAACGGTCCAAGAATTTGCATCTCAAGAGGCGACCATCGTGGTGGGTACCTCCATCGATATGGAAATGTCCGATGAGCTGCGCGTTACGGTGGTGGCGGCCGGACTGGATGGTAGCAAAGCCAAGGCGACGGCGGCGCGAGAACCGGCTCGTCGCTCTGCGGCGGAAGCCGGTGGTTCCGATTATCGTAAATTGCAGCAACCCACTGTCATGCGCCAGCAAGCCACGGCACGCGCCGAAGCTCCCGATGCAGCGCCAAAGCCGCGTGCTGAAAAGCGTCGTGCAGCGGATGCCGACGACTACTTGGATATCCCCGCGTTCCTGCGTCGTCAAGCGGATTAACCCCCGCCATCGGGTTCATTGCAGCAGCAAACGAGAGTTTTATTGGTTAAAACGCTCGTTTGCTGTTAAAGTGAACACTGTTTGATAACTTTCTTCCTTTGCGGATCCTGTAGCAGCTTGCTGCAAGCCGCCGTCATTAGAGCTTGACCACTACCCATGATCAGACAACGCACACTACAAAACGTCATTCGCGCCACTGGAGTGGGTCTGCACTCCGGCAAAAAAGTCCATATGGCTTTGCGTCCGGCACCGGCCAACACCGGCATTGTGTTTGTCAGAACCGATCTGGATCCCGTGGTACATGTGCCTGCCCGTGCCGAACTGGTTGAAGACACCACGCTGTGCACGGCGCTCTCTTATGAAGGTGTCAAAGTCGCGACCGTCGAGCACCTTATGTCCGCCTTTGCGGGCTTGGGCATCGATAATGCCTACGTCGATATCAGTGCCCCGGAAGTGCCCATCATGGATGGTAGCGCCAGCCCATTTGTCTTTTTGATTCAGTCTGCGGGCATTTTGGAGCAAGAGGCGGCCAAGAAATTCATTCGCATCAAGCGCCGCATTGGTGTGACCGATGGTGATAAAGAAGCCACTTTTTTGCCTCACCAAGGTTTTAAAGTGTCGTTTGCCATCGATTTCGACCATCCGGTTTTCGAGCAGCAGAAGCAAACTGCGCTGATCGACTTTTCGACCACGTCGTTCGTCAAAGAAGTCTCCCGTGCGCGAACTTTTGGCTTCATGCGCGATCTCGAGTACCTTCGCTCCAACAATTTGGCTCTTGGGGGCAGCCTCGAGAATGCGATCGTTGTCGATGATTACCGTATCGTCAATGAAGGTGGCCTGCGCTATGAAGATGAGTTCGTCAAACACAAGGTGCTAGATGCCATCGGTGACCTGTATCAGTTGGGCTATAGTTTAATTGGCGAATTCCGCGGCGTGAAATCAGGCCATGCGCTCAATAACCAGCTGTGCCGTGAGCTAATGGCTCAGCCTGATGCCTATGAAATTGTCACGTTCGAAGAAGAGAAAGCCGTGGCACCCATCTCTTATGCGGCTCCAGCGATGGCGTAATTCTTCAAAATCAAAATGTCTGGGGCGTTGAGTTGAAAACGTGACATGGCCCCCCATCTACAAAGCACTGCTTCGGCGGTGCTTTTTGCGTGTAAGGGGAGGCGCTTTTAAATTACGTTTTGGTGTCTTTCGGGCGAGCGTGAGAGGCCAGGCGCTCTAGGGCATGTTTGAGGCTGAGGCTGTCAGTGTCTTTGGCGCATTCGGCCAGGGTTTTGCCCGCACTGTCGGAAAGCGTTCGCGTGAAGCGTCTGGGTGACTCGATGGGGCGTACGGGGCGCACTTTAAGGGTGAACCCTGTCACTCCCTCAAAGCCAGGGAGCTGGTGAAGCAGCGATAACAGGCGAGATTGTTCGTAACGTAGCCACGTCAGCCAGCTCGCTTGCCCGCTGATGAGGGTCAAGCGCCCATTGCTAAAACCGCCTACGAAAATATGTTCACGCATCTCTTCGGGTAAATGAGCACGGAGATGCCGCTGTGCTTGATCGATCAAGCGTGATTGTCGCATGAGCTGGCCGACGCCGCCTGACTTGGTTAGCAGTTGGGCAATGGGCTGTGCGCGAGAACGCTTAACCTTTATACTCATCAACTTGATTCCTAGGGTGTTGCGAGTGGCGTCGTACTGGTTACTACGTGCATCACCTGTGATTGACCGCCAATAGACAGAGCCTAACACGCTCAGGAGCCAGTCCACAGCATGTCATCAACGTCAGAGATCGAATCCGCTTCGCTAAAGCGTCCTCGACGCAATGGCCTGGCGCGTTGGTGGTTGGCTGGTTTGCTGGTGAGTTGTTTACTACCCGCTAGTTTACACCCATCCGACGCGTTGAGAAGCAGCGACCGTGGTGTTTGCATCTGCTTTTGGATGCCTGCCATGCTTCGCGCGCAGTCTCATTGGATCGCGAAGAAACGGCGCGCGCTTCGCCGCTGGTTTCATCGCCAAACGCGACGAGAGCCCCAATCCCTCCGTCGCCCGTTACCTTTTCTTCGGTTTGCGCTCCCGCTCGTCGCCGCAAGCGATGTCGTGACGCCCCGTGGCCCGCCTACTCGATAATGCCTCGCTTGATTACCACCCTTTTTGCCTGATACCTGAGCGTACCTGGATGGGGCGCTCACGATGATTTGGAAATTTCATGATTAATAATTTGTTACGTAAAGTGGTCGGCTCCAAGAACGACCGTGAAGTCAAGCGCATGCAAAAAAGTGTGCAGAGCATCAATGCATTGGAAGAGACCCTGGCGAGCCTAAGCGATGCAGAGCTTCAAGCAAAAACTCCAGAACTACGTCAGCGTCTAGACGAAGGGGCAACGCTGGACAGCCTCTTGCCCGATGCGTTTGCTGTGGTGCGCGAGGCCAGTAAGCGGGTGATGGGGATGCGTCATTTCGACGTGCAGATGGTGGGGGGTATGACCCTGCACCGCGGCCGTATCGCCGAAATGAAGACCGGTGAAGGTAAAACCCTGGTCGCCACGCTCGCGGTCTATTTGAACGCGCTGACTCGTAAAGGCGTTCATGTCGTGACCGTGAACGACTACCTCGCTCGTCGCGATGCCGAATGGATGCGCCCCCTGTATGAATTTCTAGGGCTCACGGTGGGTGTTATTTTCGCCGGACAGACGGGGGAAGAGAAGCGTCACGCGTATCAATGCGATATTACCTACGGCACCAACAACGAGTTTGGCTTCGACTACCTACGCGACAACATGGCGTTCTCGCTGGAAGACAAAGTCCAGCGCGGTTTGCACTACGCCATTGTGGACGAAGTCGACTCCATCTTGATCGATGAAGCGCGCACACCGCTGATCATCTCCGGTGCGGTGGACGAAAATACGGACCTCTACGGCATCGTGAATCGTTTGGCTCAGCAGCTCGAGCAGGGGGAAGTCTCAGAAGATGACGAAGCGCCAGTGAGCGGCGATTTCGTGCTCGACGAAAAGCAGAAACAGGTAGAGCTGACCGAGCAAGGACACAATAAGGTCGAAGAACTCATGCGGGCCGAGGGGCTGCTGGGGGAGGGCGAATCGCTTTATGCTGCGCAAAACCTCAACTTGCTGCAGCACATGCACTCGGCGCTACGTGCGCGTCACCTCTACCACCTCGACGTGGACTACATCGTCGCGGAAGGTCAGGTCGTGATCGTCGACGAACATACCGGTCGTACCATGCCTGGGCGTCGTTGGTCCGAGGGGTTGCACCAGGCCGTCGAAGCCAAAGAAGGGGTGACGGTTCAGCGTGAAAGTCAGACGCTGGCATCCACTACCTTCCAGAACTACTTTCGTCTGTACGAAAAGCTGTCGGGCATGACGGGCACGGCGGACACCGAAGCGTTCGAATTCCGTCAAATTTACGGTCTGGACGTCATCGTCATCCCTACCAACCGTCCGTTGGCGCGCAAGGATCTCAATGATCTCGTCTACCTGAGCGCCGAAGAGAAGTACGAAGCCATCATCAAAGACGTCAAGGCAGAAACAGAGGCGGGTCGTCCTGTGCTGGTCGGTACGGCGTCGATCGAAACGTCCGAGTACCTCGCACGTCTGATGCGCAATGCAGGCTTGAAATTTAACGTGCTCAACGCAAAACAGCACCAAAGCGAAGCGGAAATCATCGCCCAGGCGGGCCGACCAGGTGCCATTACCATCGCCACCAACATGGCGGGGCGTGGAACGGACATCATGTTGGGTGGCAACTGGGAGGCCGAGGCAGCCAAGCTGCAAAACCCCAGTCAAGCCCAAATCGATACGCTCAAGGCCGAATGGCAAAAGCGCCATGATGCGGTTTTGGAAGCGGGTGGCCTGCACGTCGTAGGTTCCGAGCGGCACGAATCACGGCGTATCGATAACCAGCTTCGCGGTCGCGCCGGGCGTCAGGGGGATCCTGGCTCGACACGCTTCTTCCTCTCCTTGGAAGATAGCCTGATGCGTCTGTTTGGCTCGGATCGCGTGAAGCGTTTGATGCAGGCGTTGGGGCTCGAGCGTGGCGAAGCCATCGAGCACAAAATGGTCTCTAACGCGGTCGAGCGCGCGCAGAAGAAAGTCGAAGGCCGTAACTTCGATATCCGTAAGCAGCTACTGGAGTACGATGACGTCGCCAACGACCAGCGCCGCGTCATCTATGAGCAGCGTAACGAAATTCTCGCCTCCGACGATGTCTCCGCCGCTGTGTTAGGTATTCGTGAGGAGGTCATGGAGGAGGCGATTAGCGACTACGTGCCCCCACAAAGTCTGGCTGAGCAGTGGGATCTGCCTGGGCTGGAATCGCATCTGAAAACGGAGTTCAATCTCGATGCTCCGGTCGTGCAGTGGGCGGACGAGGATGAGCGCTTCAGTGAAGAGAAGCTGCGCGAGCGCCTGCAAACCATGCACCGCGACGCGTACCAGGCGAAGATCGAGTCCGCTGGTGAAGCGCTGATTCGTCGCTTCGAGAAACAAGTGATGCTGCAAGTGCTGGATACCCGCTGGAAAGAGCATCTGCAGTCCATGGATCATTTGCGTCGCGGTATCCACTTGCGTGGCTATGCACAGAAAAACCCCAAGCAGGAGTACAAGCGCGAGTCCTTCGAGCTGTTCCAGCATCTGTTGACCAACATTAAAGCCGATGTCACGCGCATTCTCAGCCACGTTCAGGTGCGTCAGCCAGAAGAGGTCGATGCGCTGGAGCAGAAGCGCCGTGAAGAGCTGGCCCGTGAAAAAGCCACGGCTGCCAGCCGCCACGATGCGCCCGATGCCGAGCCTGGCGAGGCCGCGCCCGGTGCCGACGGTCGCCCGCTTCGTCGTGAAAATCCCAAAGTAGGCCGCAACGATCCTTGCGTGTGTGGTTCGGGTAAGAAATACAAGCAGTGCTGCGGAAAATTGAGCTAATCACGCGCTTTCGTCAGCGAGCGTAAAGGAGAAAAACATGGCGGTGGGACATCTTCCCTTTCCGGAATTGCCACCTCTTGACGGGGTGCGTCTAGGGACTGCAAAGGCGGGCATCAAGAAGCCGGACCGCCGTGACATGGTCGTGATCGAGCTGCCTGAGGCGGCCACCGTCGCCGGTGTGTTCACGCGCAATGCGTTTTGTGCCGCTCCCGTGGTGGTGGCTAAGACACACCTTGAGGCGTGTGCAAAGAACGGTCTGTCTGCCCGGTACTGGCTGATCAATACCGGCAATGCCAATGCGGGTACGGGTGAGTCAGGACTGCAGGATGCCTATGCCAGCTGCGCCGCGGTGGCCGAGCAAGCCGGGGTGGACGCTACCCAGGTACTGCCGTTCTCGACTGGCGTGATTGGCGAGCCATTGCCCATGGCCCGCCTTTTGGCGGGTTTACCAAATGCGCTGGGGTCGTTGGCTGATTCAAGTCAAGCCTGGCAGCAGGCAGGGGAAGGCATTCTTACTACCGACACTCGCGCAAAAGGCGCGACGGTTAGCGTGGCGATTGGCGACCAGCAGGTGACCATCAACGGTATTACCAAAGGGTCGGGCATGATCAAACCCAACATGGCGACCATGCTGGGATTCGTCGTTACCGACGCGGCGATTGAGCAGCCCTTACTCGCCTCGCTACTCCGGGAAACGGTGGATCGCTCTTTCAACTGCATCACCGTGGATAGCGATACCTCTACCAACGATGCCTGCATGCTGGCAGCGACGGGCACGGGGGCGCGTATCGAAAGCGACGAGCATATTGTCGTGTTCCGCAATGCACTGCAGCGAGTGATGACCGAGCTAGCTCAGTCGATCATCCGCGATGGCGAGGGGGCGACTAAGTTCATCACCCTGCAGGTGAACGATGCCTGCACGCGCCAAGAGGCGCTGGACGTAGCATTTACCGTGGCCCATTCGCCGCTGGTCAAAACCGCCCTTTATGCTTCCGATGCCAACTGGGGGCGTATTTTAGCGGCAGTGGGGCGGGCACCGGTGGAGTCGTTCGATGTCAGCCGTGTCGTCATCGATTTGGGCGATGTGCGACTGGTGGAGAACGGTGGCCGTGCTAATAGCTACACCGAGGCAGCTGGCAGTGCCGTCATGGCCGAGGAAGAGATTACAATTCGCATTAATTTGGGGCGTGGTGACGAGGCGGCCACTGTGTGGACCTCGGATCTGTCCCATGACTATGTGTCCATCAACGCGGATTACCGCAGCTAAGTCTGTGGCAACGTGCTAACGCAGCGAGATAGCGCCGTGCAAGCATGGCGGTGCGCACAAAGTGGATTAGACGTAATGAGTGTAATGGTAAAACGACGGGTTCATGTTGCGGCGGCTGCAATGATCAGCGCCGATCAAAAGCACGTGCTGATCGCGCGTCGGCCTTCCAACGTCGATCACGGCGGTTTATGGGAGTTTCCTGGCGGTAAACTGGCCCCCTATGAAACTGGGTTAGAAGGCCTGAAACGTGAGTTGCATGAAGAGTTGGGCGTGGAGATCGTCCGTGCTCAGCCGCTCATTCGCGTTCACCACGAGTACCCTGATAAGCATATCTTGCTCGACGTATGGCAGGTGCATGAGTTCGCCGGCGAGCCGTTTGGCCGTGAGGGTCAAGCGGTGCGGTGGGTGCCGATGAACGAGCTGGTGAACTACCCGTTCCCGGCAGCGAACCTGCCGATCCTCCGCGCTGTGATGCTACCTACCGAGTATTTGATTACCGGTGAAGAGCCTGACGACGAGCGCTTCGCAGCGCTGCTCGAGCGCGCTCTGCGCGAAGACAATATTCGTCTTGTTCAGCTGCGTGCCAAAAGTTTGGATGAGGCAGCCTACGTGGCTCGTGCCGAGCGTGCGCTCACGCTTTGCCGTGAATATGGGGCAAAACTGCTGCTCAACGGTGAGCCTACGCTCTTGGAACAGGTCGATGCCGATGGCATCCATCTGACCAGTGCGCGGTTGATGGAGCTGGATCGTCGCCCGATTGCCGAAAACAAGTGGCTGTCGGCATCAACGCATGACCAGAAGCAGCTCTCCCAAGCGGCCGTGTTGGGGTGTGATTTCGTCACTCTGTCGCCGCTACGCACTACGCCTTCGCACCCGGAAGTGGCCCCCATGGGCTGGCACGACTTCCAACAACTGGTGGAGCGGGCCGGTATGCCGGTGTTCGCGCTGGGCGGCATGACCCGCTTCGACGCCAACCACGCGCGCGCGGTGGGCGCGCAAGGCATCGCCTCGATTCGCGATTTTTGGAAGTAAGTACTTTTGCCGTGGGTACGCTTGCTGTAGGTACGCTTGTCTGATCGCCAATAGTAAAACGCCTGCTCTGGTCACAGGGCAGGCGTTATTAGTTGTTAGGGAGAAGTAAATACCTAGTCGCGGTAGCGGCGGGTCAGGTCGCCATAGGCGTCGACCCGGCGGTCGCGCAGGTAGGGCCAAATACGGCGGGTGTTTTCGCTACGCGCCATATCCAGGCTTACGACCAACTGCTCGGTCTCTTCACCCGCATGTGCTAACAGCTCGCCTTGTGGGCCGCAAATAAAGCTACCGCCCCAAAAAGCGATACCGTCGCCCACGCCGGAGTGATCCGCTTCAAGGCCGACGCGGTTGGCCACCAGGACTGGCAGACCGTTGGCAACGCCATGGGCTCGCTGAATGAGCGTCCACGCCTCTTTTTGGCGCGCCTTTTCGGCGTCGTCGTCGTTAGGGTCCCAGCCAATGGCGGTGGGATAGAGCAGCAGCTCGGCACCCGCCAGCGCCATCAGGCGCGCCGCTTCCGGATACCACTGGTCCCAGCACACCAAAACCCCTAACCGCCCCACGGACGTGTCGATGGGCGTAAAGCCCTCTTTGCGGGTGTCGTCGGCGTCGCCAGGGGTGAAGTAAAACTTTTCGTAGAACCCTGGGTCGTCGGGAATGTGCATCTTACGATACTGACCCACTCGCCCCTGAGCACGGTCGTAGACCACGGCAGTATTGTGGTAAAGCCCCGCTGCGCGTTTCTCGAACAGCGAGCCTACCAGCACGATATCCAGCTCTTTGGCCAGTGCCGCTAGCCGCTGGCCGGTGGGGCCGTCCAGTGGTTCGGCAAGATCGAACAGTGCCGGGTCTTCGTATTGGCAGAAGTAGTGGGTGGCGTGCAGCTCTTGTAATAGTACGAGCTGTGCTCCTTGGCTCGCTGCTTTGCGAATGCCCGCTTCGCTTTCGGCTAGACTGCGCGCTTTGTCCGGCCATGCGGCTTGTTGAATCACCGCCACGTTGAGTGTCTGAGACATGCTGCTCTCCTTAAGAGTGAGTGGTCGCAGGCACAAGCGTACCTTTGGGTAGCTGCATGGTTAAGCAGTGCAGGCTGCCGTGCTGTCGAATCACGCTGACGCACTCGATGGGAATCAGAGTATGTTCCGGGAACGCCACGGCCAGCGCCTGGAGGGCCGTGACATCCGCAGGATCTCCGTAAGTGGGTACGAGCACGGCGTCGTTAATGATCAGAAAGTTAGCATAGGTGGCTGGCAGGCGATGACCGTCTTCAGGATCGAAACAGGCCTGGGGCCAGGGAAGCGGAACGAGCCGGTAGGGCTCGCCGTTACGCTGACGAAACGCTTTTAGCTCCTGTTCCATGGCCTGGAGGGCCGTATAGTGGCGATCGGTGGGATCATCGCAGCGCACGTAGGCAATGGTGGTGGGGCTACAAAAACGAGCCAGTGTATCCACATGACTGTCGGTATCGTCACCTTCTAAGTGCCCGTGCGTTAGCCATAGTATTCGGTCGACACCAAAGTCGTCTGCCAATCTCGCTTCGATATCGGCACGGGAGAGTGACGGGTTGCGGTTGGTATTCAGCAAGCACGCTTCGGTGGTGAGCAGTGTGCCCTCGCCGTCGGTTTCGATGGCGCCGCCTTCCAGTACCATGTCACGCGAGGCCACCGGACAAGCCCATACGCCTGCGTCTGCCAGCCACTGCGTCAGCTGATTGTCCCGCTCGGCGGGAAATTTACCGCCCCAGCCGGTAAAGGTGTAATCCAGCAGCAACGGTTGGTCATCGTCATCCAACACCGTCATCGGCCCGTGATCCCGCGCCCAGGTATCGTCGGTGGGTGCGACAATGAGCAGCAATTGCTGTTGGGGAATTCCATACGCCTCGAAAGTGGCGGTCAGACGCTGGTAAGTCGCCTCGTCGGGCACGCAAATGATCACCTTCTGGTAGCGCGCGGTGGCCAGTACGATTCGCTCTAGCGTGGCTTCGATACGCGCCAGCATATAGGCCCAGTCGCCGTCAGGGCGGGGCCAAGTGAGCTGCAGACCATCTTGAGGATGCCACTCGGGCAATAGGCGGTGAGTATGGGTAGCCAACGTCAACGGTGCTCTCTCTAGTCAGAATAAGCTTACCCAGCGGGCAAGAGGAACGGGCGCAATTTAGGGGGTTGCCTCACAACTTGCAAGCGTTACTGACCATCGAGGGAACGCTGTGGGTAGCCGCCACTCTAAGGCTGCGTTTGCACATGCAGCCATGCTAAAAAAACCGTACCATGGACGCCCATTATTAAGGAATGTCGTCATGCTTGATCGTTTGCCTTTTCTGGTGGGGCTGCGCTATGTGCGCGCTAAACGCCGGAACCATTTCATTTCATTTATCTCTCTGACGTCGATGCTGGGACTGATGCTGGGCGTGGCGGTGTTGATTCTCGTCTTGTCGGTGATGAACGGCTTCGATCACGAGCTGCGTACGCGCATTCTGGGTATGGTGCCCCACACTAAGATCGAATCCCAAGAAGGGCTGGTGGAGTGGGAAGCGTTAGCTGAGCGGCTAATGCAGCGTGAGCGGGTGATCGGTGCGGCGCCCTACGTCGAGCAACAGGGCATGTTCTCTGCCGGAGGCCGTAATCAAGGGGCGATGGTCAATGGCATTCACCCTGACTGGGAAGATCGCGTCTCCATCATTGGCGAGCATATGCGTCAGGGGGAGTTGGCCGATCTCGTGCCCGGCGAGTGGAATGTCGTGTTGGGCTCTATGCTTGCACGTCGGTTGGGCGTGGGAGTAGGGGACCGTGTGACGTTGCTGGTGCCTGAAGCCTCGATTACACCGGCAGGCGTATTTCCACGACTCAAGCGGTTTACCGTGAGCGGTATCTTTAGCGTCGGGGCCGATCTCGATGCGAGCCTTGCCTATGCCAACATTGAAGACATGCAAACGCTGGCTCGCATGGGTGATGCAGTGGGTGGGTTACGCCTGGAGCTGGATGACCTGTTCATTGCCGGTAGTGAAACCCAAGCCATCGTCAATGAGCTGGGCCCTGGCTATCGTGGCACCGACTGGACGTTTTCCCAAGGAAACCTCTTTCAAGCGATTCAGATGGAAAAGCGCATGATCGCGCTGCTATTGACGGTGATCATCGCCGTTGCCGCTTTCAATATCGTCTCGACGCTGGTGATGGTGGTCACCGACAAGCGCGCCGATATTGCCATTTTACGCACCATTGGTGCCACCCCGCGGTCGATCATGGGGATTTTCATCGTGCAGGGACTGGCGATTGGATTGATCGGCATTGCCGTTGGCGTTGCGGTGGGTATCGTGCTGGCGCTGACCATTGCCGACCTGATCGCCTGGTTCGAGAGTGCCTTTGGCATTCAGTTCCTGGATGCGGGGGTTTATTTTATCAGCGATCTTCCATCTCGGTTGGTGTGGAGCGACGTGCGTGACATCGTGCTGGCCGCGTTTGGTCTAACCTTCCTCTCGACGCTTTACCCTGCATGGCGAGCCGCCCGAGTTCAGCCTGCCGATGTACTTCGCTATGAATAAGGAGGCTCAGATGACGCCAACCAACGCCAACGCCATCATGTTGGAATGCCGCGAGCTTACCCGCGTTTACAGCGAAGGCCCACAGGATCTGACCGTGCTGGATCAGCTCGAACTCACCGTGCACGCGGGCGAGCGCGTCGCGATCGTGGGTAGTTCCGGGTCGGGCAAGACGACCCTGTTGAACTTGCTGGGAGGGCTGGATCGACCCAGCTCAGGCAGCGTGGTGATTGGCGGCGAACCGCTGTCGGGATTGAACGAAGCCGCACTGGGCCGCTTTCGCAACCAGTACATCGGTTTCGTATATCAATTCCACCACCTGCTGGCGGAATTCACGGCCGTCGAGAACGCGGCACTGCCGCTGATCATTCGTGGTCAGTCGAAAAAAGCTGCCGAGCAGCGTGCCATGCGGTTACTGGAGCGGGTAGGTATGAAGGCTCGCGCCGATCATAAGCCAGGTGAGCTGTCTGGAGGCGAGCGCCAGCGGGTAGCGATTGCCCGAGCACTCGTCACAGACCCAAGTCTGGTTTTGATGGACGAGCCAACGGGTAACCTCGACCAAGCTACCGCTGCCACCATTCTGAGCTTGATGGACGAGCTGGCCAAGGAGAGCGCCTGTGCCTTTGTGATCGTTACTCACGATGTGAGCCTTGCCGCCCACCAAGATCGGGTGATGAAGTTGGATGGAGGCCGCCTGGTGGCTCAGGCGAGGTGAGTCAATCGTCAAACTCCGATTCGATGCGGGCTCGGCGCCGCCGTCTTTTAAGGCGGCGGCGTTTCCAGTTATGGGAGACGTGCCAGCGCCAGATTAAGCGAATCCCGATGTTCGCAACAATGGCCAGTACGAGGGCTGTGATCAATGATCCCAGCAACAGTGGCGGCAGAATGTCGTGCATCTGCTCGGCAATCCAGCGCGTCGAAATACGTGAAGGAGCCTCCCGCGCAGGGGCGCCTAGCAAAAACGTACCGATGCGATAATTGACGTAAAAAATCAGCGGCATGGTGAGCGGGTTGGTGACCCATACCAGGCCGACCGAGAGGGCCAAGTTACAACGGCTCAGCCGCGCGCCCAATGCTGCCACTACCATCTGAAAGGGGATGGGCAGCATTGCACAGAACAACCCGACGCTGAACGCGTTGGCCACGCTGCGTCGGGTCAGTAGCCATAGGCCCGGGTCCGCAATTAGCGGTGCAATGAAGCGCAGCGAGCGCTGACGCTTTAATGTGTCGGGCTTTGGCATGTAGCGCTGCAGGAAACGGCGCGGCATGTCAGGTACTCTTGAAATAAGTTGTTGCTATTATCCATATCGCGCAGGGCTTCGGCTATGGCGCATGCAGGAATGGTGAGCCACCAGGGAGGGGTGCATGGGCCAAGGCATCGCGATGCCCGCGGCAGTCGCGGCGCTGATAGGCGGTTTTTTCGCGTGGTGGACCGGGGCGCAGAGCGGCCCATGGTGGCTTCCATCCGTCATGGGCATGGGCGTGCTGCTGTGTCTGGCTTCTCGTCCTAACGCGTTACCGTGGCTGTTCATTGCTGCAGTCGTTGCGGTGAGCATTCAGCAAGAGTGGTCACGCCAACTGCCCGTCGGACTGAGCGGGCAGGATATCGTCATCGACGCCTACATCACTGAGGTGCAAGAGCAGCCGGGCGCAAGGCGGCTGCGCTTGAAGGTCGAACGCTGTACGGCCCCTCGACACTTACCTAGTTGCGAGCGATTGGGAAGTGTCAGGGTTAGCGCATACGACCATGCTTTCACCCCAGGCGAGCGCTGGCGGATGACCGTGCGGCTGCGCCCGCCCTCTGGATTTCTCAATCCGCATACGTTCAATTACGAGCAGTGGCTGTGGCGCGAAGGGATACATGCCACGGGTTACGTACGCGCGAATCCTGCGCCCCAGAAGCTGGCTGCGGCGACGCCCCGATTGCGGTCTTGGGCGCAGGATTATTTGGCACAGAGTCCTTTGGCGCCTCGCACCCAGCGGTGGTTGGCGGCATTGACGCTGGGCGATAGCGAACAGCTCACGCAAGACGACTGGACGCTGTTGAACGCTACGGGGACCACGCATCTGGTGGTGATTTCTGGCCTTCACGTGGGGTTGGTGGCCTCTTTCGTGCTGCTATTGGGTCGCTATGGCGCCCGTCTGATAACACCCACTGATTGGCGCCTGCGAACATGGCCCTGGTGGTTGGCGGGGGCAGCGGCCATTGCCTATGCGGCACTGGCGGAACTGGCACCCCCGGCGATGCGGGCGATGATCATGACCCTGCTGGGTCTATGGGTGCTTAGTGGACGCCATGCCCCCGGCTCCTGGCAGGCGTGGTGGTTAGCCTTAGCGCTGGTACTATTCTTCGATCCTCTCGCGCTTTGGCGGCCAGGGCTATGGCTATCGTTTCTGGCGGTTGGCTGGCTCATTCTCTTATGGCAAGGGCGTCCCCGACCCGTGGGAATAAGGGGGTGGTGCTGGGCGCTGCTGCGTTCGCAACTGTTGCTCGCGCCGTTGATGGCCGC
Source organism: Halomonas sp. BL6 (assembly GCF_006228115.1). Classification (NCBI taxonomy): domain Bacteria; kingdom Pseudomonadati; phylum Pseudomonadota; class Gammaproteobacteria; order Oceanospirillales; family Halomonadaceae; genus Halomonas; species Halomonas sp. BL6. The sequence continues at coordinate 335,049 of NZ_VDGL01000004.1, forward strand.
TGCAGTGCTGCTGGCATTCGGGCGAGTAGCACCCGTGGCGCCGCTGGTCAATCTGATCGCCGTGCCGTGGGTTAGCTCGATAATGGTGCCTAGCGCGCTGCTTGGTTGGCTACTCTCACCGCTACCTGGCCTGGGCGCGCTGACGTGGTGGGCGTTCGAGCAGGCGTTGGGAGGGTTCCACTGGCTGTTGCGCCTCGCGGTCGATGCAGCACCTCTTTGGCAGCCGCCCTCATCGATGGTCTATCCCCTGGCGGGTAGCCTAGTGCTGGTATCGCTGTGCTGGGGGCTGCCCGCCATTCCGCGTTGGCTGGGTATCGCATCACTGGCGCTCGTCGCGACACTCCCCTTATGGCCTAGAGAGCCGACGCTAGCCCCTGGACGGCTGGACGTAACCGTCTATGACGTGGGGCAAGGTCAGTTGGTCGAGCTGCGCAGCGTCCATTATCGGATGTTATATGATACGGGGCCGCGTTTTCGTAGCGGCTTCATGCCTCTGCAAAGCCTGTGGCCCCCTGGCCAGCTCATTGATCGAGTCATCGTCAGTCACGCGGACACCGACCATGCCGGTGGCATCGAAGCACTGCTGTCCGAACACCGCGTCCGCCAGTGGTGGGCTCCTGAGGGGGAAGTGTTGCCGGTGGACAGTCACCCTTGCCAGCAGGGGCAGCAGTGGCAACAGGACGGTGTTCGCTATCGTATCCTTTGGCCACCGAAAGGGGAGAATGCGCTCTCCTCGAACGATCGCTCCTGCGTGTTGGTGGTAGAGGTCGGCGAACATCGTTTGCTACTGACAGGAGATGTCGGGCGACAGATCGAGCGACAGCTGCTCAACCAGTTCGATGGCCCGGTAAGCGTCCTAGTGGCAGGGCATCACGGCAGCTCGACAAGCTCTAGCGTTCAGTTCGTGCGCGATACCTCTCCCCGCCACGTCGTGTTTAGCGCAGGAAGGGGTAATCCGTTCGGGCATCCCGCCGATGAGGTGGTGCGTCGCTTTCGCCAGCAGAAGAGCTGCCTGTGGAGCACTGCCCACGATGGCGCACTGCGTTTTTCGCTTATCCCGCAACAGCCTATTGAGCTGCGGCCTCTGCGCGTTCTTGTAGGTGGTCATCAGCGGTGTTGAAGCGGGCCACCATCAGGTAGAATCGCCGACACTGCACACTACTGCCGGGAGCGCGTGTGACTGATTCAGGTTGGATGTTATATAGAAGGTTATTGGGGTACGTAAAGCCACACTGGCGTGCGTTTGCGCTAGCGGTGGTAGGGTTCGTGATTTATGCCGCATCGAGCACGGCGCTGGCGGAGATGATGAAGCGACTGATTGACGGCATCCAGAATCCAGATGCCGCTTTTCGTTTGTTTTTGCCGCTGTTCGTCGTGCTCATGTTCGCCTCTCGCGGGCTAGGAACGTTCTTGAGCACCTATTTCATGGCTTACGTTGGACGCTATGTCATTCACACCCTGCGCTGCGACGTTTTTGCCCATTTGTTGCACCTGCCGGGGCGCTTCTTCGATCACCACTCTAGCGGCCACCTGGTCTCACGCGTCACTTATCATGTCGAGCAGGTGGCGGGCGCCGCCACCAATGCGGTCACGATCATTTTACGAGAAGGGCTGTTCGTCATTGGGCTGATCGGTTATCTATTCTGGACCAACTGGATGCTGACACTGCTGTTTCTGGGCGTCACGCCAATCATTGCGGGTGTCGTGAGCTATGTAAGCAAGCGCTTTCGACGTATCTCCAAGCGCATTCAGCACTCCATGGGTGATGTGACGCACGTTGCTTCAGAGGCGCTCTCCGGTTACAGAGTGGTGCGTACCCACGGTGCAGAAGCGTATGAGAAGCAGCGTTTCGAACGGGTCAGTGAAGAGAACCGTCGCCAAAGCATGAAGGAGGCCATGACGCGCGCGGTCAGCTCGCCTGTGGTGCTAATGCTGGTGGCGATTTCCATGGCGCTATTGGTTTGGCTGGCCATGGCACCTTCACTCATGGAAGACATGACGCCAGGTGAGTTCGTTGCCTTCATTACGGCAGCGGCGCTGATGATCAAACCGGTTCGTCAGCTCACCGAAATCAACGGTGAGATTCAGAAAGGCATTGCCGCGGCGTCCGAGCTGTTTGGCTTGTTGGATCTGACGCCTGAACAAGACGAGGGCAAACGCTTACCCAACAAACTGAGTGGCCACGTGGTGATCGAGGATGTCAGCTTTCGCTATGACGACGACCACCCAAATGTGCTGCACCACATTGATCTCGACGTTGCCCCCGGCGAGTTGGTGGCGATCGTGGGGCGCTCGGGGAGCGGAAAATCCACTTTAGTGAGCCTGCTACCGCGCTTCTATCGACCGAGTGAAGGGCGTATCTTGATCGATGGCGTCAATGCTGACGAGTATGCCTTAGGCCCGTTGCGCCAGAACATTGCTTTGGTCTCCCAGCAGGTAACGCTGTTTAACGCATCGATTGCCGCCAACATTGCCTATGGGGAGGCAGATCCTGATCCTGTCGCTATCAAAGCCGCCGCCGAAGCCGCCTATGCCAGCGAGTTCATCGAAAAGCTGCCCGAAGGCTTCGCGACGATAGTTGGGGAGAATGGTGTCATGCTTTCAGGCGGTCAGCGTCAGCGGCTTGCCATCGCTCGGGCGATCTTCAAAGATGCGCCTATTTTGATCTTGGATGAAGCGACTTCCGCCCTCGATACCGAATCCGAGCGCTATATTCAAAAAGCGCTGGAACACGTCTGTCAGGGGCGAACCACGCTAGTGATCGCCCATCGCCTCTCTACCATCGAGCGTGCCGACCGTATCCTGGTGATGGATCAGGGACGCATCGTGGAGCAGGGGACGCATTTTGAGCTGTTGGAAAAAGCCGGTGCCTACGCAGCCCTCCATCAGCTTCAGTTTCAGGAGAGTGAATGAGCTTGTCGCAGCGCTGGCTGAAAGCCGCCTATGAAGGCAGCGCGTGGCTGACGCCGCTCTATCCGCTCGGCTTTTTATACCGTTATCTCATGAGGCGGAGAGCGGCGCTTTACCGTCATGGTGATAAGCCAACATGGCGAGCGCCAGTGCCGGTGATCGTGGTAGGTAATATTACCTTGGGGGGAACCGGTAAGTCGCCACTGGTCGCATGGCTAAGCCGTTGGCTCAAAATGCAAGGGTTTTCACCGGGTATCGTCACACGTGGCTATGGCGGAAAGGCGCCGGTCTATCCCTTGCTGGTGACGCCGTCAACCGACCCGCGTCATAGCGGTGACGAGCCGCTCATGCTAGCTCAGCAGACCGGTGTACCGGTCGTTGCCGATCCGCAGAGGTCACGCGGGGCCGATATGCTGATGCGGCAGGGGTGCGACGTATTAATTAGCGATGATGGCTTGCAGCACTTAGCGATGGGACGCGATATTGAGTTAGTGGTGGTTGATGGTGCCAGAGGGCTCGGCAATCGTCGTTGTCTTCCGGCGGGTCCACTGAGGGAGGCGCCGGCGCGGTTGGCGAGCGTAGATGCAGTGATCATTAACGGAACTCCCCAGCGTCCGCTGGGTATTGAGGGGGTGCCCATGACACTTGTACCCACGCGTTGGCGCTACTTGAAGACTGGGCAGGAGTGGCCACTTCAGCCGCTGCCATTTTCTCTTCCTGTCGATGCGATGGCGGGAATTGGCAATCCTCAGCGCTTTTTCGATACGCTTCGATCATTGGGTGTTAGCGGAGCGATGCACCCTTTGAATGACCATCAGCCTTTCGATGCCAGCACCTTTCAGTTCGTATCGAAACGCCCCGTTATCATGACGGCCAAAGACGCCGTGAAGTGTCAGGCGTTTGCACCGCCTGATAGCTGGGTATTAGACGTGGAAGCGCAGCTTCCACACGCATTCGAGGACTGGCTGCTCAATAAGCTGTCCGACTTGACTCAAAGGGGAAGCACCGATGGATAAGGAATTATTGGCGATGCTGGTTTGCCCACTATGTAACGGCAAACTGAAGTATGACCGAGACGCGCAGGAGCTTTGCTGCCATTACGATGGATTGGCGTACCCTATCCAGGACGGCATTCCTGTCATGCTGCCTGAAGAGGCGCGACGCATGGATGCCGATGAAAAACTCGCTACCTCGCCTGGCCGCACTGGGGAGGCGTGATGGGAGACACGTCGACGCCGTTCATCGCCGTAGTGCCCGCGCGTTTTGGCTCCTCACGGCTGCCGGGGAAGCCGCTCCTAGACATTGCGGGAGAGCCGATGGTGGCCCACGTGTGGCGGCGGGCCTGCCAGAGCCAAGCCAGCCGCGTCGTGGTCGCCACCGATGATGATCGCATTCGCGACGCCATGCTGTCTTACGGTGCAGACGTCGTCATGACGCGCGACGATCACCCGTCGGGTACTGATCGACTGGCCGAGGTCGTCGAGCAGCTCGGTCTCGACGACGAGACGCTGGTAGTCAATGTCCAGGGTGATGAGCCGCTTATTCCTCCCGTACTCATCGACCAAGTGGCGCATCGCTTGGCCGATGATCCCGATGCTGCGATGGCCACGTTGGCGGAACCGATCACGGATGTAGATACGCTCTTCAATCCTAACGTGGTGAAAGTCGTGCGCTCATTGCAAGGGCGTGCGCTTTATTTCTCTCGGGCACCGATTCCGTGGGATCGGGAGCACTTCACACGCCAGCCCAACCTATTGGAAACCGATGCATGGCTACGCCATATCGGTATCTATGCCTATCGGGCTAGCTTTTTGGCAGCTTATCAGGATTTGCCGACCTCCACGCTGGAGCAATTGGAGCAGTTAGAGCAGCTTCGCGCTCTCCAGCATGGCTACGCGATTCAAGTGGCGTTGGCCAGCGCGGTGAATCCTGCCGGTGTGGATACGCAAGAGGATCTAGCGCGTGTCAGAGCGCTGCTGGCGGTAGAGGAGGGGCGGTCATGACACGCGTACTGTTCGTTTGTCTGGGCAACATCTGCCGCTCGCCCACGGCGGAAGGCGTATTTCAGCAGGCGTTAGCGCGTGCAGGGCTCACTCATCTTGTCGACATCGACTCCTGCGGCGTAGGCGATTGGCACGTGGGTAAAGCCCCTGACCTGCGTGCCCAGGCGGCCGCACGTCGGCGTGGCGTGGACATCAGCCACCTGCGTGCCCGACAGCTAACCGCGAACGACTTCCATGCGTTTGATTACGTGCTAGGTATGGATCATGACAACTTGGCGGCCATCCATGCGTTACAGCCCGCCGATAGTCAAGCCAAAACAGGGTTGCTATTGGCGTATGCCGGGTTGCCCAATACGGATGTGCCTGATCCCTACTACGGCGGAGAGGAGGGATTCGAGCAGGTATTGGACATGATCGAGCAGGCCAGTGCCGGATTGATCGACGAGTTGACCCGTGGTCGCTGACGCTGTGAATCAACCAGCAGCCTGGGTGGATTTGTCTGCCGCCAATACGCTGCGTCTGCCTTGTCAGGTGGAGCATTATGCCGCGCCCACTTCGCTAACGAGCCTACAGGCGGCGCTTCACCATGCCCATGCTCGGCAGTGGCCCATAACGCTGCTCGGCGGTGGCAGCAACGTACTTTTGCCGCCTACTCTCATGGGCATGGCGCTGCGCCCAGCGCTTTGCCACTGGTGGTTGGAGCGCCAGGACGAGAGCGTCGTGGCGTTCGTCGGCGCTGGCGTCAACTGGCACTCGCTGGTCATGGCCTTGGCGGCCAGAGGGCTTTGGGGGACGGAGAATCTAGCGCTCATTCCAGGTGATTGCGGTGCGGCGCCGGTACAGAACATTGGGGCCTACGGCGTCGAACTGAGCGATGTGCTGGAAGGTGTCCAGGTGGTCGAATTGGCCACGGGCGAGGTGCGCTGGTTGAGCGCTCAGGCCTGTCAGTTCGGCTATCGAGATAGTATCTTCAAACGGGCACTGGCTGGTCGAGTGGTGATTACTCAACTGGCACTTCGGCTCTCCGAGCGCCCACGTCCCGTGCTGGGCTATGGCGATTTGGCCTCTCGTGTGACGGCTTCACCCACGCCGCTGGCGGTCGCTCAGGCGGTTTGCGCCATTCGACGAGAGAAGCTGCCAGACCCGGCCGTGCTCGCCAATGCGGGTAGCTTCTTCAAGAACCCGCTGGTGGACGAGTCGCAAGCGCAACGCCTTCTACAGGCATATCCGCAGATGCCGCACTTTCCTCAAGCTCACCACCAAACCAAGCTGGCGGCAGGATGGCTGATCGATCAGTGTGGCTTGAAGGGCTATCGTGACGGCGCTTTCGGCGTGCATGAGCGTCAAGCCCTGGTACTCGTGCACTTCGGGGGAGGCGACCGTCCTGGGCTGCTGCGTTTTGCTGAAAGCGTGGCAAACGCTGTATACGATCGGTTTGCCGTCACGCTGGAGCCCGAGCCTCGCGTGGTTTAAGCAAAGCATCGAGTAGCTATAAAAAACCCCGCCGAGGCGGGGTTTTTTGTGCTTGGCCGTTACTCTTGCGAGTTCTGACCTTGAGCGTTCTGCTGCTTGCGCAGCTCACGCGGATCGTTATGGGCACGACGGCGACGACGGCGGGGTTTAGGCGCTTCTTCGTCGGTGGCAATGCTAGCTGGCGCTGGCGCAGACACCTCGTCGGTCGAGGCAGTGGCCGCGGGTTTCTGCTCGGACGCGTTGGCAGTCGCTGATGTGGCTTCATCGGCGACGGCATCGCTGGGCGTCTTCTCGGCAGTTCGTTCGCTTGCCGGCGTGGCCGCCTCGGAGGTCGGTGCGTCGTCTTCAGGCTTCGCAGAGGGCGTTGTGTCAACGTTGTCCTGCTCCGCTTCTGCCGTGGGCTGGGCATCGACGTCTGCTACTGGCGCTACCGATACGTCGGTCTTCGCCGCTTGGGCGTGTGCTTTGTCAGGCGCAGCGCTGCTTGCCTCGGTCTCTGTCGGAGTGGCCGCGGGCGCTTGAGGCGCGTTCGTGGCCTGCGGCGCCGTTGCGTGATCAGTTGGCTGAGCCTGAGCATCGTTCGCATCGGCAACGCTTGCATCCGGCACTTCGGCTTTGGGGGCCTCAACTGCTGACGACTCTACGTGGGGTTCTTGCTGCACGTCCGCGGTGCGTGCGCGGTCTGTAGTAGCGTCGTCAGGCTCCGCGTGGCTAGCTGCTTCCGTGGAGGCGGGCTCGGGCTGCGGTCTGCTAGGTGCCGCTGCTTCTTGAGCGGTGGCTTCCGGCTTGGATTGACGACGCTGGCGCGTCGGTTTGCGAGCTTTGTCGGCACTGTTGACTGTGCGCTCTGTGGGAGTGCTCTCTTTGGTGCTCTCTCCAGTGCTGCCGCCAGTACCTTCGCCAGCGCTCACTTCGGACGTCTGGTCGGCCTGATCGCTTCGTAGGGTCGCGGCATCAGTCGGTGCCTCGGTGGCCGTTGCCTTAGAGGCTTCGGCTGTCTGTGTGGAGGCCTCAACCGTGGGAGTCACGTCAGCAGGCGCTGTGTCGGCCATGCCATCAGTGGCTTGAGGAGCCTTTGCAGCTTCGGCTTGCAGCTTCAACTGCTCGGCTTCCGCCTGCGGATTGAGTGCCTGTTTACGCGAGCGGTTACGCGGGTTGTTGCGGGTGCGCTTTGGCTTGCCGTCATCTTGCTGTCCGTCGTCGGCTTGCGCCGCAGGTGCGCGCTCCTCTTGCTTATCCTGCTTGGGTTTGCCGTCCCGTGGCTTGTCGCGACGAGGCTCCTGAGGTTTGCCAGACTCTTCTTTGGACGTCTCTTTCTGGGCCTCTTTAGGACTCTGCTGACGCGGGTTTTTCGCGTTCTCTTGGCCTTTGCTATCGTCCTGTTGGGGGTGGCGGCGGCGGTTACGCGTACGGCTTGGGCCGCTGCGCTTGTCGCTAACGTCCTCGCTACGTGGCCCGGTGTTGCCTGCTGAGTTGCTGCGCTGATCGTTCTTGGCGTTATCGCTGCGCTGTTCCTGCTTGGGCGTGCTGTCGCTACGCTCCTGGGCCGGTTTGCTGCGGCGCTCGTTGCGTGACGGGCGGCTTGGCTGCTCGGACTGCTTGCGTGGCGCTTCTGCCTCTTTAGCCGTCTGCTGAGCGCTGTCATCGCCGCCCAATAGCTTGGCGAAGCCGCGAATGAAGCGGCCGAGTACGCTGGGCTGTTCGGCGGTCGGCGCTGGAGCGGCGGCTACCTTGGCAGGCGCTTCTTCGGTTTGTAGCGATGCAGGCGCCGGGGCGTTATGCACGACGCTCTTCACGGCAGCTTCGGCACGCTGAGCAGGGGGCGCAAAGCTTGGGTCTGGCTCTTTGCCGACGTCGGTGTCGGTCGACAGCTCGAAACTGGAGAGCGAGTGGCTATCATCTTCGTCTAAATGATCATCCCGCAGGCGCTGGACATCATAATGCGGCGTGTCCATGTCAGGGCTGGGAAGCAGGACCACGCGAACCCCTTGGCGTGACTCTATGTCTGCCAGCACGCTGCGCTTTTCGTTCAGCAAGTATGTGGCCACGGACACTGGCAAGATGGCGCGTATTTGGGCGCTGCGCTCTTTCATGGCTTCTTCTTCGATTAGACGCATGATCGAGAGTGATAGTGAGCGTACGTCCCGAATGGTGCCCTGGCCGTTGCAGCGCGGGCACACTACGCCGCTGGTTTCGCCGAGAGAAGGGCGCAGGCGCTGGCGCGACATTTCCATCAGACCAAAGCGAGAAATGCGACCGATTTGAACCCGCGCGCGATCCAGCTTCAAGGCATCGCGCATGCGGTTTTCGACTTCACGCTGGTTGCGCGCGGGCCCCATGTCGATAAAGTCGATGACGACCAAGCCACCAATATCCCGCAGGCGCAGCTGTCGGGCGATCTCGTCGGCGGCTTCCGAGTTGGTTTGCAGTGCCGTTTCCTCGATATCGCTACCCCGCGTGGCACGGGCGGAGTTGATGTCGATTGAGACCAGCGCTTCGGTGTGGTCGATCACGATCGAGCCGCCTGATGGCAGCTTCACTTCCCGCTGATAGGCGGTTTCGATTTGCGACTCGATCTGGAAACGGGAGAAGAGCGGAACTTCGTCCGCGTAGAGCTTGATCTTCTGTTGGTACGAGGGCATGACCTGGCGAATGAACGCCAGCGCCTCGGCGTGAATCTCGGGGCTATCGATCAATACCTCGCCGATATCCTGGCGCAGGTAGTCGCGCATGGCGCGAATGATGACGTTGGATTCACGGTAAATCAGAAACGGTGCCGAGCGTTTGCCTGCTTCCGTCGTGATGGACTCCCACACCTGAACGAGGTAATCCAAGTCCCACTGTAGCTCCTCGGAGCTACGTCCGATGCCGGCCGTACGAACGATCAGTCCCATTTTATCAGGAACGGTGAGCTGACCCATTGCATCTTTGAGCTGGCTGCGGTCATCGCCCTCGATACGGCGTGAAATCCCTCCTGCGCGTGGGTTGTTGGGCATCAACACCAAAAAGCGACCCGCGAGACTGATAAAAGTGGTCAGCGCTGCGCCTTTGTTGCCGCGTTCCTCTTTATCGACCTGAACGATGACTTCCTGGCCCTCTTTTAGCACCTCTTTGATGCTAGGGCGACCAGAGACGTCTTTGATGAAGTATTCGCGCGAGATCTCTTTCAGAGGAAGGAAACCGTGGCGCTCGGCACCAAAGTCCACGAACGCGGCTTCGAGAGAGGGTTCTACTCGGGTGATCTTACCCCGATAAATATTGGCTTTTTTCTGTTCCCGAGCGCCGGATTCGATATCCAAATCGTAAAGGCGCTGTCCATCTACCAGTGCGACCCGCAGCTCTTCAGGCTGGGTCGCGTTAATTAGCATCCGTTTCATGTTGTCTCACGTAGCATGGCGTGCCGACATACTTTTGAAAGCGTGCGTCGGCGAATCGCTGGGTGCTGCGTGCTTGTGCTCGGCGCATGGTTATGCTGACGCATTAAGCCGGGAAGGCAGTCGTGCCGACCCGGCCGAAAGGGCGTTGAGTACGTGGCGGCGGCAGAACATGTTTCGGTGGCTGTCACGTCCATCCGGCTCTGCTGACACCGCCTACACCTGGCATTCATCGATTCGCCAACGCCGGTATCGGCACAGCGTTGATCTTAGCGCCCTAGCGTTGCAACGACTTGTGACGAAAAGAGGCTGCAAGGCTGAGGCGTAACGTTTATTTAGTGACGGGCCCGCCGTTTCTGGCCGAGCCTGACGTTCTCTCTCGTCCGACGGGTGTCAAACGACAGAGTTACTACATTTCAATACGTTGTCAGTAGGTAGTGCGTACACTTATCACTACTGAGTGCGCTCTGACCTGCGTGTTGGTCGTGCAGGTGCGAAGCCAAAACGTGGAACATCCTTCTTTATACCAATGTTATAAAAGCGGGCCACGTTCGGCCCGGCCACGTTGGCCGATGAGCGCTTTGGAATATAACAGTAAAGACAACCACCAGCAATTGACGCAATGCCGGGAGCTCTACGTTAGAATGCCGTTTTTAATCTGACGTCAAAGAATGTCACCAGGAGTAAGCGGCAATGTCCGAAGGGCGTGAAGTACAGTGGGTGGAAATCGCCCCGGAACAAGCAGGTCAGAGAATCGATAATTTTTTGATGACCCGATTAAAAGGGGCTCCCCGCGCACTGATTTACCGTATCGTTCGTAAAGGGGAAGTTCGGGTCAATAAAAAACGGGTCAAAGTCGATTATCGCCTGCAGTCGTGTGATTTGGTGCGAGTGCCGCCGCTGCGTCTTGCCCCTAAAGAGGCGGTGAAAGAAGTCAGCGATAATCTGCGCGACCTGCTGGTGGGAAGCGTGATCATGGAAGGGCCCGACTGGATGGTGATGAACAAGCCGTCGGGCTTGGCCGTCCATGGGGGAAGTGGTGTCAAGATTGGCTTGATCGAGGCTCTTCGCCAAGTGCGTGACGACCTGACGTTCTTGGAGTTGGTGCATCGTCTCGATCGCGATACTTCCGGCTGTTTACTGCTCGCCAAGTCCCGTGATGCGTTGGTTACTCTCAACGAGTCTTTGAAAAAACACGGCATGGACAAACGCTATTTGGCGCTGGTGGCCGGACGCTGGCCTGCCCGCAAAACCTACGAAAGCGCGCGGCTGGATCGTTTCGATGCAGGCAACGGCGAGCGGCGCGTGCGGGTAGACCCCAATGGTAAGGTGTCACGCACTCACTTCTCCGTGATCGAGACGTTCGAAAAAGTCACGCTGATCGAAGCGGAGCCAGTGACCGGTCGCACTCACCAAATTCGCGTGCACGCTGCCCATGCAGGGCATGCGCTATTGGGTGATGATAAATACGCGACCCGTGAAAGCGCAGTGCTGACCAAGCAATTGGGCTTGGGCCGCCTCTTTCTACATGCTCGCTCGCTGACCTTTCCAGAGCCTGGTAACGGCAGACCTGTGACGGTTAAAGCGCCGCTTCCAGGGGCACTTGAAGAGACGCTCAAGCGCGCACGTCAATGAGGGAAATGCTATGCGTTACGAGCTGATTATTTTCGACTGGGACGGCACGCTAATGAATTCCGTGCCCAAAATCGTCGCTTGCATGCAGGCGGCGGCGATGGATGCCGAGTGGGGCGAACTGGACGTCAGTGCCATCGAAGACATCATCGGTTTAGGGTTGCCTGAGGCAATCGCCAAGCTATGCCCGGGCATTGCGTCCGAGCAGGCCGAGCGGCTGCGCCAGCGTTACTCCCATCACTTTGTAGAGGGCAATACGACGCCAATGCCTTTTTTCGACGGGGTAGAGGCGCAGCTGGCGAGATTGCGGGAGCGACCCCAGCAACGTCTTGCGGTCGCGACGGGTAAAAGTCGTCGCGGTCTCGATCGAATCTTTCGTGAGACGGGGAGCGGCGAGTTTTTTCACGCGAGCCGCACGGCCGATGAGACACGTTCAAAGCCACATCCCCAGATGCTAGAGGAGATTTTGGCCGAGCTGCAGGTGCCAGTAGAGCGCGCTGTTATGGTGGGAGACACCGAATACGATTTGGAGATGGCCCGCGCCCTGGGGATGGATCGGGTGGGGGTGACCTACGGTGTGCACACGCCCGCTCGTCTGGCGGCTAGCCAGCCCGTGTGGGTGGCTGACGACATACCGTCACTGTTCGATTGGCTCTACAGCGAGCCGCTATACAGACAGGCCTAGACGTGAATACACGCAACGTAGGAGTCGACGATGAGTGATGATCAGCGGCGTGACGAGCGCCATGGAGAGGCACCCAGCAGCCGTGATCCATCGAGTGAGCATGATCGCTGGACGCAAGGACCTGAAGTGCCTGCGCAGCAAAAGCGGGCAGCGCAGACAGGTAACCAAGAGGACGATGCAGAGACCCTAAGAGAGCGTCAGCGGCTAGCTCAGCTTGAGATGATGGATCGTTGGATCGGTGGTGTGCTGACCGAGCAGCGTAGAAGCCGCCGCTGGAAGCTATTCTTTAGGTTGATGTTACTCGCGCTGGTGCTCATCTCGCTGACGACGACGCTCTATCGGTTATTTTTGGCAGAACCTACCGCTGCAGTGCCCGCGCAGCAACACTTGGCGTTGATAGAAGTGCACGGAGTGATTGCCAGCGATGCGCCTGCCAATGCGGAGCGCATCATCCAAGGTTTGAATCGAGCCTGGGACAATGCCGGTGTTGCCGCCGTGGTGCTGCACATCGACAGCCCGGGAGGAAGTCCTGTCCAGTCTCAACGTATTTATACCGAAATCATGCGCCTGCGCGAGCAGGGCGATAAGCCGATCATTGCAGTGATCGAAGATATGGGTGCCAGCGGTGCTTACTACGTTGCGTCGGCGGCAGACGAGATCGTTGCGTCTCCGGCCAGCTTGGTGGGATCGATTGGCGTGATTTATGCGGGATTTGGCTTTCAAGAAGCCATTGCCGAGCTGGGAGTCGAGCGCCGAGTCATGACGGCGGGTGAGAACAAGGCGTTTCTAGACCCCTTTCAGCCGTTGGACGAGGACGTGGCGCGCTTTTGGCAAAGCGTGCTCACCCAAACGCATGAGCAATTCATTGGTGATGTGCGAGCGGGGCGCGGAGAGCGTTTGAGCGATAACCCGGATATTTTTTCCGGGCTAGTCTGGAGCGGCGAGCAGGCGCTTGGCTTAGGGTTGGTCGATGAGTTGGCGAGTCTAGAGCAGGTTGCCCGTGCACAGGTGGGCGAGGCGTCCTGGGAGAACTACACGCCTCGTTTAGATCCCTTCGAGCGGCTAACGCGCCGATTTACTCAAGCGGCTGCCGAGGTGCTGGGTGTGCACACTAGTCATGCGCCGATAAAGTTTCAGGCCCAGTAGCGTCAGACGTCGCCAAGGGGTTCATGCCCACGTGGCGAAGCATGTCGCAAAGGGCGATGAGGGGCAGTCCGATCAATGCGTTGGGGTCACGGCCCTCCAGACGCTCGAATAGTGTGATTCCCAACCCCTCCATGCGAAAGCTTCCGGCGCTATCGAGGGGTTGCTCAAGGGCAACGTAACGTTCTATTTCCTGTTCGCTCAAGGTGCGGAATACCACCTCGAACGGCTCGATATGCACGTGGTGGCGCTGATGTCGCGTGTCGACCAGAGCGAGTCCCGTCAAGAACGTGACCTTACGGCCCGAAAAACGCGCTAGATTGGCACGTGCGCGCTCCGATGTGTGTGGTTTGCCGAGAATGTCACCTTCGAACAGGGCAATTTGATCAGAGCCAATGATACAGTGGTGGGGGAAACGCTCGGCCACCGCGTTGGCTTTGCTCAGCGCAAGGCGGTGAACGAGTGCCTGCGGGGATTCGTTATTGAGGGGCGTCTCGTCGATGTCAGGGGAGTGACATTGGTAAGGTAGCTGCAGACGGTCTAGCAGCGCTTGGCGAAAGCGAGAGCTAGACGCAAGGACGAGGGGGGCGTTTTGCATTTGCGGCACTGTCGTCTCCTTTTGACTGGGATGGCGCCATCAGCACGGGCATTGAGTGTAGCGAAAGCGCGGCGACATGCCTAATAGCCCCGTTTTCACCGAGCTATCGATAAGAATTATGCTATGAGCTTTGACACCAGGGGGGCGAGTGCCTATCATTGCGCGCCTATGTTGACCTCACAACTCCCCAGCCGGGTTGAGCCTTATAAGCTTGCAGCCCGCCGCGAACGACTCGAAGGCTTAGTGGCGCTGAATAAGCTGCCCCGCCTTGCTGAAGAAGCAGGCGACCAAACGGGCGACTGTCATGTCGTACTCGAGTTTGGTGTCGATGCCCAAGGTCGCCGCGAAATTCGTGGCCATTTGCAAGCGACGCTGGCACTGCCTTGTCGTCGCTGTATGGTGCCGCTTAGCCAAGACGTTTCCAGTGACTTCCTGCTTGGGATGATTACCGACGAAGCCTTGGCCGCCGAGCTGCCTGCCAGTCATGAGCCGGTGCTGGTGGAAAACGAACAGCTGGACCTGCTGACGGTGGTCGAGGATGAGCTCATTCTCAGCCTTCCCCAGGTGGTCTACCACGATGAGACCGAATGCCATGTCTCGGCGGAGCAGCTGGTCAGCAAGACCGAAGGCGCGGCGGACGAGTCCGCTTCAGCCAAGAATCCTTTCGCGGTGCTCAATGCTTTGAAAAGCAGTGGCGCTTTGAAAGGCAAAAAGTAAGCATCACTTACCCTACATACCTTGGAGTAAACACTCATGGCAGTTCAACAGAACCGTAAAACTCGTTCCAAGCGCGGCATGCGTCGTAGTCACGATGCGCTGAGCGCACCGACTCTGTCACAAGACAAAGAAACGGGCACCACTCATCTGCGTCACCATGTTTCTCCTGATGGTTTCTATCGCGGCCGTAAGGTGGTTGAGGTTTAAGCCTTAACACTTTACGAGTGGCATAACAGCGTGGGTGCAATGCGCCTAGCGATCGATGTCATGGGGGGTGACCAAGGCCCTCGTGCCATTATCGAAGGCTCTGCAAAGGCGGTCATCGAGCGACCTGACATTGAACTCACCCTGTTCGGCCCGCGTCAGCGTATCATCGCTGAACTTTCGCGCTTGCCGCAGCCTTTGGCTGCGGCAGCGTCACGTTTAGTCGCCTGCGATGTTTCTGATGCAGTGCCGCCCAGCGCATCGGCTGCCTGGGCGTTGCGGCGTGGGCACGAGACGAGCATGGCGCGCATGCTGCGCTATGTAGCAGAAGGTGGCGCCCATGCCGGGCTCAGTGCTGGCAATACCGCGGCGTTAGTCGCGCTGTCGCGGCGTGAGCTTGGCATGATCTCTGGGTTCTCCCGGCCCGCTATCAGTACTGCCATACCCTCACGGGGCGGTCGACGTTGCTACCTGCTGGATTTGGGGGCAAATGTAGATTCCCCCTCCTCACGGCTCGTTGATTTTGCCGTATTAGGGGCTGCTATGGCGCACTGCATAGATGGGATCGACCGTCCTCGCGTTGCGTTATTGAACGTTGGGGCAGAGGCCACAAAAGGCAGTGTGACCGTGCGGGAGACGGATCACTTGCTTCGGGAGTGTGCATCCTCACTGCCATTTGTATATCTAGGCTATGCGGAAGGTGGCGACATCTTTCAAGGCGAGATCGATGTCATGGTGTGCGATGGCTTTGTCGGTAACGTGACGTTGAAGGCGAGCGAAGGTTTGACTCGTATGTTGGTTGAGCGTGTGCAGTGGGCGTTTGAATCACGCCTATGTGGACGTTTGGCAAGTGTACTGGCCAAACCTGTGCTGAAACGGCTCAAGCAGGAGCTTGACCCCGTACGTTATAACGGCGCAAGCCTACTTGGGCTAAAACGGATTGTGGTGAAGAGCCATGGGAGTGCCGGTGCAGATGGGTTCTACTACGCTATTCAGCGAGCCTTGCAAGAAGTAGAACGCGATCTGCCAACCCAGCTTGCCAGTCGCTGGTCTTGAACCGAAGGCAAGCAAGACGCCACAAAACGTCGTACGATTTTTGCGGGTTATCGGTGGCCATTGGAGATGCCGTTCGCTGCGCGTCAGCGTTACCGATGACTACGCCTATCGCTCAACTGAGCAAATGCCTACAAGAGCAAAGGTGAACGACATGTCTCAACCCCTTGCCCTCATTTTTCCCGGGCAAGGCTCTCAGCAGCTTGGAATGCTGCGGGAGCTGGCCGAGCGCTATAGTGTGGTGGGAACGACATTTGAGGAAGCGTCCGATGCGCTGGGCTATGACCTATGGAAGGTCGTCCAGGAAGGCCCCGAAGATGCACTGAATGCAACGGCTTGCACCCAGCCAGCGCTGCTCACATCCAGCGTGGCTATCTGGCGAGTTTGGCAGGAGCTGGAAGGCCCTCGCCCTAGCGTAATGGCAGGTCATAGCCTTGGCGAGTACAGTGCGATGGTCTGCGCGGGCGTGATGGGCTTTGCCGAAGGTGTGCAGCTCGTTCGTCTACGTGGTGAAGCCATGCAGGAGGCCGTTCCCGCTGGCGAAGGCGGCATGGCTGCGATACTTGGTCTTGACGATGCCGTTGTTGAAGCCGCCTGCGCTAGCGCCGCCCAGGGTGACGTCGTATCGGCCGTGAATTATAACTCTCCTGGGCAGGTGGTCATCGCTGGCAGTAAAGCGGCGGTTGAGCGTGCCATTACGGCCTGCCAAGAGGCCGGTGCCAAGCGTGCACTGGCTTTGCCCGTTTCTGTACCGTCCCACTGTGCGTTGATGCGCCCCGCTGCCGAGCGTTTGGCCAATGCGATGCAATCGATCGAGCTACGCACGCCTCGCTACACCGTCATCCAAAACGTCGACGCCCAAGCCCATGCGGATGTCGACACGCTTCGTACGCGCTTGATCGAGCAGCTCTATCAACCTGTGCGATGGTCCTCTTGCGTTGAAGCCATGGCAGAGCAAGGTGCTAATGTCTTCATCGAATGTGGCCCGGGCAAGGTGCTGACCGGCCTCAACAAGCGTATCGTGCGTGGTGCCAAGGGATTGGCGGTCAACGACCCCGACAGTTTGGACGCAGCGCTCGAGCTTGCGCGCGAAACATTGGCGGGTAATGCGTGATAAACGGCGAATATCAGCTACCCTTGCTTAGTTCAGTGGAAGGAAACGTGTTATGACGCAAGAGAAACGTGTCGCCCTAGTAACGGGAGCAAGTCGCGGCATTGGTCGTGCCATTGCTCACGAGCTTGGTCGTCAGGGCCGTATCGTCATCGGTACGGCCACTAGCGACGCTGGTGCTGAGAAAATCGATGCCGATTTGAAAGCCAATGGCATTGAAGGCGCAGGCATGTGCCTGAACGTCACCGATCAGGCGAGCATCGATGAGGTGTTAAAGACGATCGGTGAGCGTTTTGGGGCTCCCACGATTTTGGTTAACAATGCAGGGATTACCCGTGATAACCTCCTCATGCGGATGAAAGAGGAGGAGTGGGATTCCGTGATGGATACCAACCTCAAATCCGTCTACCGTGTGAGCAAGGCTTGCCTGCGTGGCATGACCAAGGCGCGCTTTGGTCGAATCGTATCGATCAGTTCGGTCGTCGCGACCATGGGTAACTTGGGTCAAGCGAACTATGCAGCGGCCAAGGCTGGCATGGAGGGCTTTAGTCGTGCACTTGCGCGCGAGGTGGCGTCACGTGCCATCACGGTCAATGCCGTTGCGCCGGGTTTTATCGCCACTGATATGACTGAATCGCTGCCCGAAGCACAGCACGACATGTTGCTGAAACAGATTCCTTTGGCACGTCTGGGCGGGCCAGAAGAGATTGCTGCTGCCGTTGGCTTTTTGACGAGTGACGCTGCAGGGTATATCACTGGTGAAACGCTGCACGTGAATGGCGGTATGAATATGCGTTGATGGCCTTGGGTTTGGCGGTTGCGTCAACCTAAGGGCGTCTATAAACTACCCCGCAGCTTTTGGCTTGCGGTTTC
This sequence comes from Halomonas sp. BL6, assembly GCF_006228115.1. NCBI lineage: Bacteria > Pseudomonadati > Pseudomonadota > Gammaproteobacteria > Oceanospirillales > Halomonadaceae > Halomonas > Halomonas sp. BL6. The sequence continues at coordinate 352,825 of NZ_VDGL01000004.1, forward strand.
CAAATAGCTGGTTATCTATAACGGCTAATGTGAACGACTGGAGTACGTTGATGAGTACTATTGAAGAGCGCGTAAAAAAAGTAGTGGCAGAGCGCCTGAACGTTAAAGAAGAAGACATCCAGAACAGCTCTTCTTTCACTGAAGACCTGGGTGCCGACTCTCTGGACACCGTTGAACTGGTGATGGCATTGGAAGAGGAATTCGATACTGAAATTCCTGACGAAGAAGCCGAAAAAATCACCACGGTTCAAGAAGCGATCGACTACGTAAACGCCCACCAGTAAGGGCGCGATCATCGCGAAGAGCCAGGGTGGGGTGTCTCCCGCCCGTATTAAAAAAGCCGTCCTGATAGGGGACGGCTTTTTTGCTTTACGCTCTCAATGAATATAACGTTCAAACTCCGTTATACTAGTCACCAAATTTCTGCAGCAAATGACCCAGATGGGTCGTGTCACCATGGATGCCTGGAGGAAAGCTGATGGCGCGAAGAAGGGTAGTGGTAACTGGGTTAGGCCTGGTGACCCCAGTGGGCAATAGCGTAGACGAGTCGTGGGCCAATATCGTCGCGGGGAAAAGTGGCATTGCGCCTATCGAGCACTTCGATACCAGTGGCTTCAATACACGCTTTGGTGGTTCGGTAAAGAATTTCGATATCAGCCCCTACTTGAACCCCAAAGATGCACGCAAGATGGATCTGTTCATTCAGTACGGCATGGCGGCCGGTGCGCAGGCCATCCAGGATTCAGGCATAGAGTGTAACGACGAGAACGCCGAGCGCATCGGTGTGGCTATCGGTTCAGGCATCGGCGGCTTGCCAATGATTGAACATAACCACAATGCGCTCAATAAAGGCGGCGCGCGCCGCGTGTCGCCGTTCTTTGTGCCGGGGTCCATCATCAATATGATCTCGGGCAACATGGCGATCCAGCACGGCTTCAAAGGGCCGAATATTGCCATTACGACGGCATGCACCACCGGTACGCATAATATTGGCTACAGCGCACGTACCATCGCCTACGGCGATGCAGACGTGATGATTTGTGGCGGTGCGGAAATGGCCACGACGCCGCTGGGTTTGGGCGGTTTCTCGGCGGCGCGTGCGCTTTCCACACGCAATGACGACCCTGAAGCGGCAAGCCGTCCTTGGGATGCCGAGCGCGATGGCTTCGTGCTCTCGGATGGTGCGGGCGTGTTGGTGTTAGAAGAGTACGAGCATGCCAAAGCACGTGGAGCCCACATTTATGCGGAGCTTGCAGGCTTTGGAATGAGTGATGATGCCTATCATATGACGGCACCTCCAGAGGACGGCCGTGGCGCGGCGCTCTCTATGAGTAATGCGATCAAAGATGCCGCCATCGATCCATCGGCCGTGCATTATATCAATGCTCACGGTACGTCGACGGCGGCTGGTGATTTGGCGGAGAGCCGTGCGATCGAGAAAGTGTTGGGTCATGCGGCTCAGCACGTGGCCGTAAGCTCCACCAAGTCGATGATTGGTCACTTGCTGGGAGCTGCTGGCGCCGTTGAAGCCGTTTTCAGCATTCTGGCCATTCGTGATCAGGTTGCGCCGCCCACCATCAACCTGGACAACCCTCAGGAGGGCTGCAATCTCGACTACGTCCCCCATACCGCTCGTGACATGCGTATCGATGTAACGCTGTCGAACTCGTTTGGTTTTGGTGGCACGAACGGCTCGCTGTTGTTCAAAAAGGTATAAGCCTTGATGCCGATGCCCCAGGTGCCTTTCGATGACCGCGGGCTGGCGTATGGCGATGGTCTATTCGAAACCGTCTTGCTACGTGATGGGCAGCCCGTGCTGTGGGAGTACCATCACGCCCGGTTGGCAAAGGGCTGCCAACGTTTGAATATTCCATTGCCGTCTGCTCGGCAGCTGTCTCAGGCGTGGCAAGCCCCCCCTAGGGCCGCTCTCGAGGTTCTCAAGCTCATTTTGACCCGTGGGAGTGGTGGTCGTGGCTACGCGATTCCTAACCAGGTAGCGCCCCGGCTGATGACTCGGCGTACGCCCTTTACGACAAACGAAACGCACTGGCGTGAGGGCGTATGCGTTCGTATGTGTCAACTGCGTTTGGGGCATCAACCGCTTCTGGCCGGGATCAAACATCTCAATCGGCTAGAGAACGTGCTGGCGCGTCAGGAGTGGCAAGAGCCTGACATCGCCGAAGGGTTGCTGACCGATCAAGCGAGTAATGTCGTGGAGGCCACCAGTATGAACCTGTTCTGGTCGTCAGAAGGGCGTTTGTATACGCCCTACATTGATCGTTGCGGTGTAGAGGGCACCCTGCGTGCTGCCTTGCTGTCTGAGGGCCTCATCCACGAAAGCCGTTTGTCCGCTGCAGCGTTGTCAAGCGTGGAACGGCTTTGGGTCGGTAATTCAGTTCAAGGGGTTTGGCCCGTGCGTGAGCTACGCGACGCCCACGGCAGTCGACTAGCGGCGTGGCCGCGCTTCAAGGCGGATCCGCTGCAAGTCGCGGCGCATCGGCTGCTCGGTTATCCAGGTACATTTCTATCGTAGGCAACCCCATAACATGATCGAGGTATCAACGTGAAACGGTTATTTGCCGTCTTAGCGGTATTGGTAGTGCTGGCGATTGCCGCCGTGCTAGGTGGCTATGCCTATTGGCAGCAGCGCCTTGCGGCACCCATTGTCGTTGAGGAACCCACGCTTTACCAAGTGCCTGCGGGTGCTGGATTTCATCAAGTCGTACGTGACCTGGCTTCTCAAGGCGTATTGAAAGACGTCTGGGCGTATCAACTGCTGGCTCGTATCGACCCAGAGCAGGTGCCGCAACTGCGGGTGGGAGAGTATCGGCTGATGCCCGGGATGAGCGGACTGGATGTCATTGCGTTATTGGGCAGCAATAACGTGGTGACATACTCGTTGACCGTACCGGAAGGTTGGACGTTTCGCCAGATGCGCACGTTGCTCGATACGGCCCCCAAGCTCGAGCATCGCACGACTGGCATGAGTGACGAAGCGATCATGACGCTTTTGGGGCGTGAGGGAGCTCATCCAGAAGGTTGGTTCTTTCCCGATACCTATCGCTACCATTTGGGCATGAGCGATGTGGATATCTTGCGTCAGTCCCTGCAGCGGATGGAGCGTATTTTGGAAGAGGTCTGGGCAGAGCGGGATGAGGATCTCACTATCGGGTCTCCTTACGAAGCACTCATCATGGCCTCGTTAATCGAACGCGAAACCGGAGCGCCGGAAGAGCGTCGGGAAATTGCCGGAGTTTTCAAGCGGCGTATGGAGCGCGGCATGCGTCTTCAAACGGACCCTACGGTCATTTATGGAATGGGCGAGCGCTACGAAGGGCGGATTACCCGTGCCGACCTGAGGGAAGCGACTCCCTACAACACGTACGTGATCGATGGTATGCCGCCGACACCCATCGCCATGCCAGGGCGTGCCTCGTTGGAAGCTGCGGTGAATCCGCTACCTGGTGAAACACTCTACTTTGTGTCGCGGGGAGATGGCACCCACCATTTTTCACGTACCCTGCGTGAGCACAATAATGCCGTCAACCGCTATATTCGTAATCGTTAAATCGCTGCCATCGACCAAGATGGCGTATCAATTGAGTAAGGGGCAGCAATGAGTAAGCGTGGGCGCTTCATCACGCTGGAAGGCGGTGAAGGGGTCGGTAAGTCGACCAACGTGGCGTTCGTCGAAGCGTGGCTGACATCGCGTGGAATCGATGTGGTGCGCACGCGGGAGCCGGGAGGCACGTCGCGCGCGGAGGCCATTCGCGAGCTGTTGCTAGACCCTGCGCCCAACGAGCCGCTCAGTGTCGATGCGGAGTTGTTGCTCGTCTTTGCCGCCCGTGCACAGCATTTGGCGGAGAAAATTCTGCCAGCCCTGGCGCGCGGCGCATGGGTGGTCTGTGACCGTTTTACCGATGCGACCTTTGCCTATCAGGGCGGTGGGCGAGGTATCGATACGTACCGAATTGCTCAGCTAGAAGCATTCGTTCAGAAAGGGCTTTCTCCTGATTTGACGCTTTTGCTCGATATGCCGCCTGACGCTGCCAGAGTGCGGCTAGAGGGGCGTTTACGCGATCTCAATACGCAGCGTGACCGGTTCGAGCAAGAGCGTGTCGAATTTTTCATGGACGTTCGCCAGGCTTACCTTGAGAGAGCTGCATCTGCTCCGGAGCGTTTTGCTCTCATTGACGCGGCCCAGCCGCTGCAAGACGTTCAAATGGTGCTGGGTCGTGTGCTGGAAGAGCGGGTTGCGCAATGGCAGTAACCGGCGTCTTGCCCTGGCACCACTCGACCTGGCAGCAGTTGGTGCGTCTGGCCGATAGCGGACGTTTGCCCCATGCGCTGCTGATCAGCGGTGCTCACGGCGTCGGCAAACAGCAGTTAGCGGAGGCGCTGATCGCCAGAGCGTTGTGTGCAGCGCCAAGCGAGCAGGCCTGCGGGCAGTGTCATAGCTGTGCCATGCTGGCGTCAGGCTATCACCCTGACTTGCTGCGGGTGTCGCCGGAGGAGGGGAAGCGTCAAATTCGTATCGACCCTATTCGCGATGTGAATCGGTTCGTGTCGCAAACGGCGCAGCAGGGCGGTTATCGCGTCATTGTCATTTCCCCGGCGGAAGCGATGAACGTTGCCGCGGCCAATGCGCTGTTAAAAAGCTTGGAAGAGCCTGGCGACAAAACGCTCTTTATCCTGCTCTCGGACGTGCCGTCTCGCACGTTGCCGACCATTCGCTCACGATGTCAGCAGTGGCCACTGGCCAGCGTAGCGTTCGAGGCATGTAAAGGCTGGCTGACGCAGCATCTGGGAGGTGATGAGGCGCACTTTTGGTGGCGTGTCTCCGGTGGTTTACCGCTCTTGGCAGTGGAGCTTGCCGCTCCCGACGAGCGTACCCTGAGGCATCAAATTCACGACTGTTTCGAGCAGTTAGTGCGCGGGGCAGAGCCGGTATCCGAGGCAGCAAGGTTGGACCGCCAGGCGATCGATGCCATCTTATGGTACGGTATCGCTTGGCTTGAGGACTTGATTCGTCTGGGGCTTTCCGGCGAGCAGAGTGTGTTGCACAATCCTGATTTGGTGCCACTCTACCGACAGGCGGTAAAAAACGGTCGCGTTCAAGACTGGTTCCGGCTGCTGGATTATGCCCGAGAGCAGCGCCGCTTGTTCGCCGTAGGGGCCAACCCAAATCCCCAACTCGTTTTGGAAGCGTGGCTAGTTCGCTGGTCTGCGCTGCTACGCTCCTAACCACTGGTTGTAACGAGGTCGTGATGGCTGCCCAAAAAGCGCTCTCTTTGACGATACCGGATGTACCAACGCTGTTGTCCGCCTACATGCCCTTTTTGGACCGAGGTGGGATTTTCGTACCGACGAAAACACTCTACAGCCTGGGGCAGTCGGTCATGCTGCTGCTGACCCTGCCAGGGGAGAGTGAGCGTCTTTCGGTGACAGGACAGGTGATTTGGATATCTCCCGAAGGCGTGAGCGGTCGGCGTATGCCGGGCATCGGCGTTCACTTCAGCCAGCAGGATTACTCCGTTCGCGACCGTATCGAGACGCTGTTGGCGGGCCAGCTCGATAAAGCGCCCCCTTCATTTACGCTTTAATTCAGCGATTTTTCTATACACTCAAAGAGCCTTGCATGTTTGTCGACTCTCACTGCCATCTCGATCGTTTATCGGAACATACCCACGGTGGCGACGTAGCAGCCACCCTGGCCGCTGCGCGTCAAGCGAACGTTAGCCAGTTTCTCGCGATTTCGACGACGCTGGAGGAGCTGCCTGGGCTGGCCGCCATTGCCAGAGAGCACCCTGACGTTGCGATCTCCGCCGGTCTGCACCCGCTGTATCAGGCGGCGCACGAACCCAGCGTGGACGAGATCGTCGAAGCTGCCGAGCAGTATGGCGCGGTGGCCATTGGCGAGACCGGGCTGGATTATCACTACCAGGAGAGCGTACCGCTAAGCGTCCAGCATGAGCGCTTCAAACGGCACCTAATGGCCGCAAGCGAACTAGAGCTACCGGTGATCATCCATACCCGTGAGGCGAAAGACGATACGTTGGCGCTGCTGCGGGAACACAGCAATCCTCAGGTAGGGGGGGTGATTCACTGCTTCACCGAAGATCTGGAGATGGCCCGGGAAGCCGTGCGGCTGGGTTTTTACATTTCGCTTTCCGGTATTATCACCTTCCGTAACGCTGTGTCACTGCGTACGCTGGCACGCCAGCTTCCACTGGATAGGCTGCTCATCGAAACCGACAGCCCCTATTTGGCACCCGTTCCCCATCGCGGAAAGCCCAACGAGCCCGCGTGGGTCGTCGAGGTGGCTGAGTGTATTGCCCGTGAACGAGGCATCAGCGTCGATGAAGTTGCGATGCAGACGACGGTGAACTTCTACCATCTTTTCCGGGCTGCCGTGCCCGATGCGCCTGCCCATGTGAAAGAGGCGCTGGCACGATCTGGGCTGGTAGTGTAACGCGCTATCTTTTGGGGAGCATGGCAATGAACATTGATCGGCTACTTCAGCAATCCGGCGGCTCGGCGACCATTCCCCCTGTCGATACTTGGCAGCCCGAGCTCACGGGCGATATCGACATACGCATCCAGGCGGATGGCACTTGGCTGCATGAAGGCAAGCCTTTCGCACGCCCGGCGATTGCCAAGGTGCTTGCCAGTCTTTTGCGGCGGGATGCGGAAGGGTATTGCCTGGTGACCCCCGCTGAGCGCTGGCGCGTCAGCGTCGAGGATCGTCCATTAGTGATCGTCGAGGCCGATTTTCGCGACGACGCCTGGTGGCTGACCACCCAGTTCGAGGATGTGGTGCGCCTGGACGCTGATCATCCCTTATCGCTGTCGATGACACCTGAAGGTGATTTAGCGCCCGAGTGTGCCATTCGCTTTGGCTTAGCAGCTCGGCTGCACCGCAACGTGTTCTATCGCTTAGTGGAGCAAGCCCGCGTCGAAGAAGCGGCAAGTGGACAAACGGTTTGCCGACTCTATAGTGCAGGAAGCTGGCATCCACTTGGTCAATGGAGCGATAGCTTGCCAAGTGAGGCGCCGTGAAGCTAACGGCCGAACAGCAAGCAGTGGTTCACCATGGCGAAGGGCATGCTCGTGTTGCCGCCGTGGCGGGAGCGGGTAAGACCACGACCATGGCCGCTCGAGTACTTCATCTGCTATCGAGCGGCGTTGCTCCCAAGCGAATGCTGGTGCTGATGTTCAATCGTTCTGCTAAAGAGGATTTCCAGCGGCGCCTGGCCACCATGGCCCCAGATGGGCAACCGCTGCCCGATGTGCGCACGTTTCACTCTCTGGGGCATCGTCTGACGCAAAGCTTGTGCCGTTGGGGGGCGCTGGCCCCTAGACGGTTACTCTCTGCCGAGTGGCAGATGGAGCGCTTGCTGCGTCAGGCTAGTTTGAACGTGCTGGCCGACCAATTGGAGCGCCGTGACGCTGCGCTAGAGGGCGACCGCCTGGAAGCACTGGCGCATTTTTGCGGGTTGGTAAAGGCGGAAATGCTATCTGCCGAGACCCTCTACGAGCGGCTTCAGTTCGAGCCTGACACCGATTACTTTCCTGCTGCCTTCGCCGAGGCCGAACGCCTTTTGGAGGCGGAAGGAGTGATGAGCTATGCGGATCTGCTCTACCGTCCCGTACAGGCCCTGGAAGCCGATGACGCACTTCGCCAGCGCGTCGAGGGGTTTTTGGATCACGTGATCGTCGATGAGTATCAGGACATCAATACGGTTCAGCAACGACTGCTCGCCGTGCTGGCCGGTTCCACTGCGAGCGTTATGGCGGTGGGCGATGCCAACCAGTGCATATACGAGTGGCGGGGGGCACGCCCTGATACGATGCTGGAAAACTTTACCGCGACGTTTGGTGACGCCACCGACTATCCGCTCTCAATGACCTTTCGTCATGGGCACGCGCTGGCGCTCACGGCTAATCACGCCATCATGGCCAACCGCCGACGGCCTGATCAGCTCTGCTTGGCAGGGGCTCGCAACCCGGCGACCCGCATCAACGCAGGTCAAGGCAGCCGTTTTTTGCTGGATGCGCTGATCGATTGGCAATCGCAAGGGCGCGCTCTGAGCGATGCCAGTCTGCTCGTGCGCAGTTGGGCACTGTCGGTGCCGTTCCAGCTCGCACTGCTTCAGGCGGGTATTCCCTTTCGAATGTTGCGAGAAGACCGCTTTGTGTTTCGCTTGCCTTTGGTGCAGGCATTGGCGGGCTATCTGAAGCTCTCCAGGCGCCCAGAGCTGTTACAGGATCCCGAGCAGTTGCTGCTGTTATTAGCTCAGCCAACCCCGTTCGTTGCCAGAGAGCGCTTGCAGCGCCTGGCCTACCAGCTTGCGAGTACTCAGCAGTGGCCGGAGCGCCATGAACCCGTGCTGGCCGCATTGAAACCGCTTCAGCGGCGCACCCTCAAAAAACGCTGGGAATTGCTGTGTGAGTTGCCGAGGCTGAGTGCTTGGCCACCGGCAAAACTGCTCAGTCACGTGGTCGAGGTTATCGATGCAGAAAAGACGTTGAAGCGTGCCGCTGCGAGACGCGACAAGGGGGAGGAGGACGTACGACTGCTAGATGTACTGATCGAGCAGGCCGAGAGTGTACAAGACCCCGATGCGTTCATCGAACTGCTCGAGCGCCCCGTGGAGAATCAGGCGGGTGGCGTATTGATCAGTACGGTGCACGGTGCCAAAGGCCTCGAATGGCCTTTGGTGGCGGTGGCCGGGGTCAACGAAGAAGACTTTCCTTACTACAGTCACGATAACCCCCTGAGCGACGAGCGATTGGAAGAGGAGCGAAGGCTATTTTACGTCGCCATTACTCGTGCCAAAGAGCAGTTGCTCGTTCTGCACGATGGCGGTGTCCACAAGCCAAGCCGCTTCATTGCTGAAAGTGCCTGGCAAGACGGTATGCGCATTGCCGAGCATCTTGCACACGCCCAGCCACCGAGTGACCCGGTAGCGGTGAATGCACCAAGCTTGGTCGAGCGCTACTTGAAAAAGATCGGGCGCGAGGATATTGCCCTGGCGGCACCTCAGGTGAACGAAACCGTGGCTGGTTATCGTGTACACAGCCATTTCTACCCTGGTCAACGGCTGCTACATGCGGTGTTTGGCGAAGGTGAAGTGGCCGCCGTCGAAGGCAACCCCTCCGACCCCGTCATCGACGTTCGCTTTGTCCAAGCCGGCCGGCGACGTTTGATTGCCCGTCGTGCGCCCATCGAGATCATGGAGTCCGCAAGCTAGCGTTGACGTTCCGTTTAGCTTGTCAAGGAGGCTCTTTTAACTGTTGTCAGGACCGATTGGTTCAATGGCGTTTGACTTAGTCTAGTCTGGCCGATTAAATGCTTGGCAGTTAACCATTTACCCAGCAGGTAATCGGCATGCTAAGGCAGTTTGTCAGGTCGTGCGCCATTTCCCTTGCGGTTTACAGCGGCGTTATATCGGCCGACACGTCACTGCCCAGCGTTAGCCTGAATGGGTTCGGCACGCTAGGTGTCGTGCATTCAGATATTGCTGATGCCGATTTCGTGGCCGATCCGTTCGCCTCCTCGGGTGCGGGTTTCAGCGGGGAGTGGAGTGCTGAAGTTGATAGCCGATTGGGGCTTCAAACGACGCTTGCCGCGACGTCTTCCCTCTCCGCGACCGTTCAGGTGGTCAGCGAAAAACGCTTCGATGGCTCCTACTCGCCGGATATCGAGTGGGCCTATCTTCAGTATGACGCGACGCCGTCGTTAAGCTTTCGCGTAGGTCGCATGGTGCAAGGAAGCTTCATGAATTCCGAGTACCGCAAAGTGAGTTTTGCTACCCCTTGGATCAGACCGCCTGCTGAGATTTATCGTCTCGTTCCCGTCGCCAATTTCGATGGAGTCGATCTTCGCTATCGCTACTATTTGGGTAAGGCGATCAACGATGTGCGTCTGAGCTATGGTGGCGGTAGCGTGGAGTATGAGACAGGAGATATCGACTCTTCCGACTCGTGGGGCCTTTCTCAGCATACGCGGTGTGGCAATACGACACTTTTTGCCAGCTATGGCGAGCTCAGTGTACAAGCCGATGAGTTGACCCAGTTCTTCGATGTTTACCGGCTTTTTGGGCCTCCGGGAGAGACCTTGGCCGAGCGTTATGAAGTCGATGGCAAACCCATCCGCATTTTGAGCTTTGGCGTCAACTACGACCCCGGTTCATGGTTTGTGGAGGGGGAGTGGGCCAAGTTTTCTTCGTCGACTCTCCTGGGCAGTAGTGAAAACGCTCACTTGACGGCGGGCTATCGCATTGGCCAATGGACCCCCTATGCGGCACTCGGACGTGCCCGTGTTCTGAGCAATCGATCCGAGCCCGGACTGACCCCTGGATTTTATCCCTCTCCCTTTTCTGAGGCGGCCGTGGTGCTCAACAGCACGCTGAATGCCGTGCTGTCGTCTGGGCTATCACAAGACAGCAGCACCCTTGGTTTGCGTTGGGATTTTCGCCCGGGGATGGCGCTAACGGCACAATATGACCATATCGATTTTCGCTCCGGTTCCCCTGGCGGGCTGATCAATCAGCAGCCCAATTTCCAGCCAGGGGGCAATATAAATCTGTTTAGCCTCGCGCTCGACTTTGTGTTTTAAGGAGCGTGACAATGGCAAAGCGACTATCTCAAGCATGCTGTTGTTTACTGCTCGGCTTGCTTCCCTGTGCAGGCGTTGCTGACTTGGTCGTGGTGGTATCTGCAGAGACAGGACTGACTCGGATCCAGCGTCAAGAGCTGAAAGACCTTTATTTGGACAGCCGAACGCGGCTTCAAGGGGGGGCGGCGATAACGCCTATCGACCAATCCGAACGGTCACGTGAGCGAGACGAGTTTTATCGTCGCTACATCGAAAAGACACCGGCACAGTTGCGCGCCCATTGGGCGAGGTTGATTTTTACTGGTCGAGGCCAGCCGCCTCAAACGCTTGCCGATAGCCAGGCCGTGGTAGAGAGGCTCGCTCGCGACCCCGGCGCCCTTGGCTACATTGATGCCCGTTATTTGGATGATCGGTTGCGGGTGGTGACGATTGAGTAACCTCAAAGGACCATCGCTGCGCCTGGACGCGCAGCATAGGGTACATTCGTGGCGCGATCGATTAGCCGAACCATTGGTGCTTTTTGGTACGGTCGGCCTTTTGATCGTGCTGATCATCGTAAGCAGTACCCACTATTTGGTCAGTCGTGAGCAAGCGGCGATCAGGCGTCAAATCGAGCATTCGATCGGCGATATAGCAGATACCTACGAAGCTAGGGTGTTGAGATCGCTGCGAGAGATCGATGCCACCTTGAAACTCGTCGATTTCGTCGCTACCCAGCAGCGTTCAGATATCTTGACCACGCTTTCTGAGAGGAACTTGCTGCCACCCGGGTTGATTTTTTCAGTGAGCATCGTTGATGGACAAGGAAGGGTAAAAGAGAGCACGAGCCCTTGGGAGCTAGCCACACAGGGCGACACTTTTCCCACGCTGCCAGATGTAACCGAGTTAGTGGTCGAGGCGTTTTCGGCGGCGGGGCGCCAACAGCTGCTATTTGCTAGAAAGCTTAGCAATGAGAGTAACGTCCCTGAGTGGGTGACGTTAACCGTCAGTGCTGACTACTTCGTCAGTGGGTATGATGCGGGGTCACTGGGGGAGCGCGGGTTACTCGCGTTAGTGGATGCTGGGAACGTCACGCGTATTGCCCGAAGTGGCTCCCAGCTAACCTCTCGCACCATCATGGCGTTGCCGTCCTATGACGAGATTATGAATAGCGACGATACGCCCTTCCTCACGCATTGGATGGAGGTCGAGAGAATGACCTTGGTCCGGCCGCTGTTTCGTTTTCCTCTGTCCATCGTGGTAGGCATCTCGGTGGAGGAGCAGTTGGCGAGTGCTTACCCGATGGCGCGTCGCTACTGGTTGCGCGCGCTGTTTGTGAGTGTCGCCGCCCTGATGTTTCTTGGGCTCTTGGCGCGGCTTAGCCATCAGTTGCAGCGAGAGCGTCAGCGAGTGATGGATGAACGGCTGCGCCACGCCCGCCATATCGAGCACCTTGCGTTTCACGATACCCTGACCCAGCTACCTAATCGAGCTTACCTGAGCTATGTGGTGGACCAAGCGATTGGGCAGCATCGTGAGTCAGAAGAAGGCTTTGCCTTGCTGTTCTTGGATTTGGACCGCTTCAAGAGCGTCAACGATACCCAAGGCCATGAAGCGGGAGATAAGTTGCTACGGCTGGTTGCTAAGAGGCTGCTGGCTTCGGTGCGCGAACATGATGTCGTTGCTCGGCTGGGGGGCGATGAATTCGTTATTTTATTGAGAAACATCACCCAGCGAGAGCCTGTGACACGAATTACCGAACAGCTGGTGACCGCTATACAAGAGCCTTTCGCTTTACAAGGGCAAACGTGTTTGATTTCGGTCAGTATTGGCGTGGCGTTATTCCCCCATGATGGGGCCGACGAGCAAACGTTGATGAAGCGTGCTGATGCCGCCATGTATCGCGCCAAGCAGGCGGGCAAGAACACCGCGTATTTTCATGAGCGGTGGTCGGTGTAAGAGCGCGAAGGTAGCCAGAGGCATGTATGCTGCCCCTTTGAAGGGGCAGCAACAATCGAGGTGGACTTACATATTGGGATAGTTCGGTCCGCCGCCACCTTCTGGTGCTACCCAGGTGATGTTCTGGGCAGGGTCCTTGATATCGCAAGTCTTGCAGTGCACGCAGTTTTGGAAGTTGATCTGGAAACGCGGCTGGCCTTGATCGTCTTCGACGACTTCATAGACGCCCGCCGGACAGTAGCGCTGTGCGGGCTCGGCGTATTTAGGTAGGTTATGGCGAATCGGTAGGTCGGGGTCTGCGAGACGCAGGTGGCAAGGCTGATCCTCTTCATGGTTCGTGTTGGACAAGAACACTGACGTGGATTTGTCGAACGATAGCTTGCCATCCGGCTTCGGGTAGACGATTTTCTCGAACTCAGCGGCCGGCTTCAGCGCCCCATGATCGGTCGTCGTATCATGGACGTTAGGTAGTTTATTGCCCAGAAGTTGATTCACGAAGTTATAGGCACCGCCACCCACCGTACCGTATTTATGAATGGCGGGTCCGAAGCTCGCACTCTCTTTTAGCTCCTGGTAGGCCCAGCTAGCTTCCCACTTGCTGGTGAAGTTGGCGAGCTCTTGTCCCCCTTCATCACCCCCTTTGATGGCCTCGAAGACGCTCTCGGCAGCCACCATGCCCGATTTCATGGCGGTATGCAGGCCTTTGATTTTGGCAAAGTTTAGCGTGCCCGCGTCGCAGCCAATCAGCAGACCACCTGGGAACGTCATTTTCGGCAGGCAGTTGAACCCACCTTTGGCAATGGCCCGTGCGCCGTAAGCGACGCGTTTCCCGCCTTCCAGGTATTGGCTGAGCTCCGGATGATGTTTCATACGTTGGAATTCATCGAACGGGGAGAGCCACGGGTTTTGGTAGCCAAGATCCATGATCAGTCCAACGACGACCTGCTGGTTCTCTGCATGGTAGAGGAACCAGCCGCCGTGGGTGTTGCTATCTAGCGGCCATCCGGAACCGTGCACCACTAGGCCAGGTTCGTGCTTGTCGGCGGGCACATCCCACAGCTCTTTCAGGCCAATACCGTAGTGCTGCGGATCGCGGCCTTCATTCAGAGAAAAGTCGTTGATCAGTCGCTTGCCCAAGTGGCCTCGCGCACCCTCGGCAAAGAGCGTGTACTTAGCGCGCAGCTCCATACCAGGCATATGGCCATCTTTGGGCGTGCCATCGGCACCCACGCCCATATCACCAATCAAAATACCGCGAACGACATCCTCTTCGATGATGACTTCCTGGGCGGCAAAGCCAGGGAAAATCTCGACGCCCAGCGACTCCGCCTGTTCCGCAAGCCAGCGGCACAGGTTGCCCGCACTAATCACGTAGCGCGTCAGATCGCCGCCAGTGTTGTACATGCTTTTGGGAACGAGCGCATTGGGGATTTTCTGCGCTTTCTCGGCATCTTTGAGCAGATATACCTCGTCGCGAACGGCGGGCGTCGTCAGAGGGGCGCCGCGCTCTTCCCAATCAGGAAACAGCTCTGCCAGTGCGCGGGGTTCGAAGACCGCGCCAGATAGAATGTGGGCGCCCACTTCCGAGCCTTTTTCGACGACACAGACGGTGAGTTCCTGCTCGGCTTCGTTTGCTTGTTGCATCAAGCGGCAAGCGGCGGCAAGGCCTGATGGGCCTGCGCCGACGACGACAACGTCAAAGTCCATTACATCGCGCTCAACGTTTTCCACCCGGTTTCTCCTTATTCTCATAAGCGCCATCGTTGTCGGGCTAGTGAATAGGCACTAGCTTATAAAAAGATGGCCTTAATTTAAAACGGTCGTTTGCTTCTGGTTATCTCCCATGATAGGCATAATACCCGTGTCAGGTCACCCCTACGATGGCAAATGCGCACTTTATCCATACTGATTAGGCAAGCGACTCCCATGGGCTACGACCAAGGCCGCACGCAGAGAGAGTTGTTGATGGTGGGTAGGCTGTGGCAAATTGATAGGGTTTTTCATTTACCAACCTATCAAACGCTTGCATGAATTTTTTAGCGTTGCCCCGTTAGTGGCGGCGCCTGTTCGGGTTAACGGCCTCTATTACGAGCCAAGCGAGGAACCTATGAAAGTACTCGTCGCGGTGAAACGCGTCATCGACTACAACGTCAAAATCCGCGTCAAAGCGGACCACTCCGATGTTGACCTTACCAATGTCAAAATGGCCATGAACCCCTTCTGCGAAATTGCCGTGGAAGAGGCGGTGCGCCTGAAAGAGAAGGGCGTGGCCACCGACGTCGTGGCCGTCACGGTCGGCCCCAAGGCCGCCCAAGAGCAGCTGCGCACCGCGCTGGCGCTAGGGGCCGACCGCG